>JAFZBK010000047.1 GCA_017561825.1 Prevotella sp. | reverse complement strand
TCACATCAGATTTTTTCAGTGGCACATTTCATTCCGCTGAGGGTGGTACATTCCTTTCCGATACGAGTGGTACATTTCTTTCCGCTGAAGGTGGCACATTTCTTTCCGATACGAGTGGCACATTTATTCCGATACTATCAGATAAATTGGCCATGGAGTAACTATGTGTCACAATAACCTGTCCATATAAAGAAAACAAGCTTGTTTGTAATCGGAATTTATTGTAATTTTGCAGAAAAATCCGAATAAAAGCTTGTTTGTAATCGGAATTTATTGTAATTTTGCAGAAAAATCCGAATAGAATGGCACAATATGTTCAACGGGAGACCTATCTTCGTCAGTTAATTGACAGGAAAGATAATGGGGAAGTAAAGATCATTACTGGCCCAAGGCGTAGTGGCAAATCATGGTTACTGAACAGAATCTACAAAGATTATCTGTTGCAGACGGGTGTTGCAGAGGATCATATCATCATCGTGTCATTTGATACAGATGATGAAGAGGAGAATGGTGACCTGACTGACCGCCAGGCTCTAAAGAGTTATCTATACAGCCGTATCACTACCAATGAACCCTATTATATTATTCTTGATGAGGTACAGGAGGTAGAAGGCTTTGAGAAAATCGTCAATGGCCTGAATGAAAAGGACAACATAGACGTCTATATTACCGGTAGCAATTCTCATTTCCTATCGTCAGACATCAAAACCATCTTCCGTGGAAGAGGTGATGAAGTGAGGGTGTGGCCTTTCTCTTTCAGGGAGTTTTGTACCAATCGTGAGGAACCTGTCAGTGAATTGTGGAAGGAGTACTACACCTATGGCGGAATGCCAGGACTGCTGAGCCAGCGTACTCCAGAACAGAAAGTTGCCTACCTCCAACGTCTATGGAATAAAACCTATCTTGACGATGTGGTTGAACGCCATCATGTGAAGAATCGCGAAGCTTTATCCGCTCTTGCCGATGCGCTATGTTCATCTATCGGGTCTCTGACAAATCCAAATCGTATAGCCAATGTGATGAAAAGCGTGCAGAAGGTCAAGATCGATCAGGAAACTGTTGCCAACTACATCAGTTATCTGGAAGAGGCGTTCCTGTTTGAGGGTGCTATGAGGTTCAATATCAAGGGCAATAAGTATTATGAGAGCATAAAGAAGTACTATGCTGTAGATATCGGTCTGCGCAATGCCAAACTGAATTTCCGGCAACAGGAAATCACGCATATCATGGAGAATGTCATCTATAATGAACTTCGCATGCAAGGTTTTGCCGTTGATGTGGGTGTGGTGGAGTCGCGTGAGATGCGAGACGGTAAGATGCAGTACATCCAGTATGAAATAGATTTCATCGCTACCAATGGCATGGAGAAGTATTATATCCAGTCGGCCTTTGCATTAGACACCGAAGAGAAACGACAGCAAGAATTGAATTCACTCCGAAAGATTGGCGACAGTTTCAGAAAAATCGTCATCGTTGGCAATGATATAGCAGAATACACTGATGATAATGGTATCAGGTATATGGGTCTTATTCAGTTCCTGCTTTCGTCGCTTTAAGATTCTTCCTCGGCAATCGAGGAAGAAGTATAATTAAATAGATGCATTGAAGTAATATGGATAAGCTCACTCCACAACAACGACATAAAGCTATGGCGGCGATTCGTGGCAAAGACACGAAGCCAGAGATGATTGTGCGACGTGGGTTGTGGAAGAGGGGATTCAGATACAGGCTGAATCACAAGCGACTGCCTGGGCATCCTGATCTGGTACTGCGGAAATACCGGACATGCATCTTTGTGAATGGATGTTTCTGGCATGGACACAATGTAACGTTAAACATTAAAGATGAAACATTGAACTTTGGGAGCAGCGAGAGCCAACATGTTCGCATGATTGGCCGAGTCGTGACAAAAGTCAACGAAGTTAACATTACTAATTCGGAGTGCTGTAAGATTCCGAAGACGAACAGGGAGTTCTGGGTGAAGAAGATACGGAGGAATCAGCAGCGGGATATAGAGGATCAGCAGCGGTTGGCTGCCATGGGTTGGCATTGCATCACGGTTTGGGAGTGTGAGTTGACATCAAAGAAGCGCGAAGAGACATTAGATTCCCTCGCCTATACCCTGAACCACATCTACCTGCAGGATCACCAAATTCCGAAGCCATACCCCACCATAGAGGAGGAGAGTGGGTTGCAAATGGCGGCGGAAGAACTATAAGTGCCAAGGAACTGGTTCCTGTCACACCCGATAATTCTTAGAACCCACAGCAAAATCTTTGGAACTATAGGAAATAATGATTATCTTTGCATACCCATATTCATAAATATATACATTATGAAACCAATTATTGAGAAACTTTTCGGCTTCGAAACGCAGAAGCACAGTGTCCGCACTGAGATTATGGCGGGCATCACAACATTTCTGACTATGGCCTACATCTTGGCCGTCAATCCCACCATCTTCAGCGCTTTGCCAGGCATGCCCGGCGGTAGCGTATTCACAGCAACGGCTTTGGCCGCTATTATCGGTACACTGGTGATGGCTCTTTATGCCAAGAAGCCTTTTGCACTGGCTCCAGGCATGGGACTGAATGCCTTCTTCGTATATACCGTTTGTCTGGGAATGGGCTACACATGGCAGTTTGCCCTCACCGCCGTTCTGATAGAAGGTGTCATCTTTATCCTTCTCACCGTCACCAAGGTGCGCAGTTTACTGCTCAAGGCCATTCCCGGTACGCTGAACAAAGCTATTGGCGCAGGTATCGGATTGTTCATCGCATTCATCGGTATGGAAAACTCCGATATCATTGTCAACAGCGATGCTACGCTGGTGACTCTTGGAAAGATTACCGAAGGTACTGCCCTTCTGGCCATGATCGGCTTGTTTATCACTGCTGGTCTGGTGATGGCTAAGGTGCGAGGCGGTATCCTGTGGGGTATCCTTGTCACCACACTGATAGGTCTGTTCATCAAGGATCCCACCACGGGCGAGGCCATCACCAAACTGAATGGCTTTGTATCCGTTCCTGACAGCGTGGAGCCTATTTTCTGTCAATTCGAATGGGGCCATGTGCTTAGTTTGGACATGCTGGTAGTGGTATTTACCTTCCTGTTTATTGATATGTTCGACACCATGGGTACCATTATCGGTGTGCATCAGGGTACAGGAATGGTTGATCCCAATGCCAAGCGTGACGATATACCCGACATGGACAAGATGTTCATGGCCGATTCTGTGGCTACAGTCTGCGGAGCCTGTTTGGGAACTTCGACCACCACGACATACGTGGAGAGTGCTTCAGGTGTCGGCGAAGGTGGTCGCACAGGTCTTACCGCTTTCTCTACAGCCCTGTGTTTTGCCTTGGCACTGTTCTTCAGTCCGCTGTTCCTGGCTATCCCCAACGCAGCCACCGCTCCAGCCCTTATCATCGTGGGCGTTATGATGATTCCTTCCATCAAGCGCATCCATTGGGAGGACTATTGCAAGGCTATTCCTGCCTTTCTGACCATCATCCTGATGCCATTGGCTTACAGCATCAGCGATGGCATTTTAATTGGTGTCATCTCCTATGTAGTGTGTCATGCTGTTGCAGGCAAGTTCAAGTCGATTTCCATCACCATGTGGATTCTTGCAATCTTGTTCATCTGTAAGTACATATTTATTTAGAGTGCGGCGGGCCGATCCCGTTGGGATTGGCTGCGTCGAAAATACTCCCACTCAACAATAAAAAGAAAAATCCGTTTTTCTTTTGTTTTGTGCTCACTTTTTCGTACCTTCGCACCCGAATTGTGAGAAAGGTCCCGTAGCTTAGCTGAATAGAGCGTCAGATTCCGGTTCTGAAGGTCTTGGGTTTGAATCCCAACGGGATCACAAAAAGAAGAGAAGCCTCTTGGGAGGTTTCTCTTCTTTTTGATGATCAGCCCGTGGCAGGGTTGGGGATGGACGAAGTCAATTCCAACGGGATCACATTGTAGGATGGCTGGCGCCAGCCTACGGGAAAGACGAAGTCAATTCCCACGGGATCACCCCAACCTCCCCCTCACATACTTCACACTCTCCACATACTCCGACAAAGAGAAGCAAAAAAAGATAATTTTTTACAAAAGCACAAGAAAAACTTGTGATGATAGGAAGAAATCCACACTTTTTGTTCGAAAGGGAGCGATTATTCCATCTTTTTATTTATCTTTGCAGACTGGACAAAAACAAGTAGAAAACAATCATTAAAACTTAAAAATATGGCTTATCAAGAAACAACAACTACGAGTTACGGCAAACGTGTGGGTAACTCTTTCAAAGGAATTGGAGGTGGTTTCATCCTCTTCTGTCTCGGTACCGCCTTGCTGTGGTGGAATGAAGGAAGGGCGGTGAAGACCGACAAGATGCTCAACGAAGCGGAGAAAGTGGCCGTGGAGATGGAGAGTGTGAACAAGATCAATCCGGAATACGACGGGGAACTGATTCATGCTTCGGCAGTGGCTACCACGCAGGATTCACTGGTGGATAAGGAATACGGACTGGTCGAACGTGCCATCGGTCTGCAGCGAACCGTGGAGTATTACCAGTGGGTGGAGCATGCCAGCAGTGAGAGTCATGACAAACTGGGTGGCAAGCAGGAAACTGTTACCACCTATACTTATACGTTGGAGTGGGTGAGCCGTCCGGTGCAGTCATCTACCTTCCACGATCCTGCCTACCAGCAGAAGAACTATGTGCTTACCACAGCCGAGAACGCCACGCAGTGGGCCGAGAACGTTACCTTCGGTGCCTATAAGCTGAACGAGAGTCAGATCCATAGCATCCGTTCCATGGAGCCCGTGGTAGTGAGTCTGCCTGAGAACCAGCTGAAGGCATGGGACAAGGCCTGCAGGGATATCCACATCCGCTATAACGGTCCGCTACCCGCCACTGCCCAGCAGGTGGTTCAGCAGGTGGTGAATCCCGTAGTGGCTGATTCTACGTTGGCAGAGATTCCCGATTCCGTGAAGACCATCGTACCTGACAGTGTGCCGCAGGAGAACAAGAAGGACTACGACTTCGTTCACCAGGCTGGTAACGTACTGTATTTCGGACAGTCGCCAACGAGTCCGCAGGTGGGTGACGTACGCATCACCTTCGAGAAGGTGGTTCCTGCTATGATCACCATCATGTCCAAGGTAAGTGGCGATACGTTTAAGTCGTACAAGGCCAAGAACGGTAAGACCTTCTCTGTGGTACGCATGGGTAAGCAGGATATGGACGAGATCTTCGAGAGCGAGCATTCGCAGAACCATATCTTCCTCTGGATCCTGCGCATCTTAGGCGTGATCGTAGTGATCATGGGATTGAAGGGTATCTTCGCCATCCTCTCCACCATTCTCAAGGTGGTGCCGTTCATTGCCAATATCGTGGGCTGGGGTGTCGATGTGGTTTGCACCGTTGTCGGCATTGTCTGGTCACTCATCATCATTGCCATCGCCTGGCTGTTCTACCGTCCGCTGATCGGTATCATCCTCCTGGCCATTGCCGCCTTCCTGATCTGGGTATTCGCCTTCAAGGGTAAGGATAAGCTGAAGGAACTGGCCAAGAAGCGTGACCTGCAACAAGAAATCCAGCAGGTATAGTTTAAAGTTTCGCATGTGCATGCGAAACTTTTAGAAGCAAGAAGCAAGAAGCAAGAGGCAAGAGGCAAGAAGTAAGAGAATAGTGCTCTTATTTCTTGCTTCTTGTCGTTTTGTCTGTATTTTGTTGATTTTTGCTTGCAATTTGCGAGAAATTTTTAAAATATCTATTGCATTTTAATATTTTCTTCTTAACTTTGCACGCGATTTTGACAAAATACAGATAGAACGACGACAATGAGTAAGATTATGAAGCCCGTTGACTACCGTCCTGTGCTGAATATGCGACAGACGGAGCAGGGTATTAAACTGATTAAGGAGTTTTTCCAGCAAAACCTCAGTACGGAGCTCAGACTGCGCCGTGTGACAGCACCGCTTTTTGTACTCAAGGGATTAGGTATCAACGATGACCTGAATGGTGTGGAGCGCCCTGTGACGTTCCCCATCAAGGATCTCGGTGAGGCCAAGGCTGAGGTGGTGCATTCATTGGCGAAATGGAAGCGTCTTACCTTAGCTGAGTATCATGTGGAGCCGGGTTACGGTGTCTATACCGACATGAACGCCATCCGCGCCGACGAAGAGCTGGATAACCTTCACTCATTGTATGTTGACCAATGGGACTGGGAGGCTGTGATCACAAAAGATCAGCGCAACCTCGACTTCCTGAAGAACATCGTTCGCCGCATCTATGCAGCCATCCTCCGTACGGAGTTCCTGGTGTGCGAACGGTATAGCATGCTGAAACCTTTCCTGCCGCAGGAGATCCATTTTATCCATAGTGAGGATCTGCTGGCGATGTATCCCGATAAGAGCGTCAAGGAACGCGAGGACCTGATTGCGAAGAAGTACGGTGCCGTATTCATTATCGGTATCGGTGGTAAGTTGGCTAACGGCGAGCCGCATGACGGT
This sequence comes from Prevotella sp., assembly GCA_017561825.1. Lineage (GTDB taxonomy): Bacteria > Bacteroidota > Bacteroidia > Bacteroidales > Bacteroidaceae > Prevotella. The sequence continues at coordinate 12,120 of JAFZBK010000047.1, read as the reverse complement.
CGTGCGCCCGACTATGACGACTGGACCACAGAGTGTGGTGAGGGCAAGAAGGGCTTGAATGGTGATATCCTGATCTGGTATCCCGTGCTCGGTCGTGCCGTGGAACTTTCATCCATGGGCATCCGTGTGGATCAGGAGAGCTTGTTGCGCCAGCTGAAGCTGACCGGCAAGGAAGATCGTGCTCAGCTGTATTTCCACAAGAAGCTCCTCAACGGTGAGCTACCTCTGAGCGTGGGAGGTGGTATCGGTCAGAGCAGATTGTGTATGGTACTCCTCCAGAAAGGGCATCTCGGTGAGATCCAGGCCAGTATCTGGCCGGATGAGATGCGCGAGGAATGTCATCAGTTGGGAATGTCGCTAATATAAAGATACAATTAAGATGTTTGAATTACGATGTATCAGCTTTGCTGAGTAAGAATTAGGAAGTAAGAAGTAAAGAACACATCCAAATTCGTCATTCATAATTCGTACTTCTTTAGACCAGTTCCAGCTCGAGTTGTCCGAGCAGTTGCTCCAATGCGGGGTGTTTAGCCCGCATCTCTTCCAGCATTTCGCGGTTATTAAGAATCTTCTTCACCTCATCAGGCTTGGCCAGACGGAGGTGAAGGGAGATGTCGTTGTTATGGAGGTTCGCCACAAGGGTGTTGCGGATGCGTTTCTGGATGGCTTTCATCTGATCCAGCAGGATCTCATTGTCGATCACCACCTCGATGTTGGGATAGTCGGTGATGACAGGAATCATGTTCTTCATGCGCGTGGCTAAGCCGGTTAACTGCTGTGGCATGCGCATACACATGGCGGTCCACTGCTGCAATAGCATGTCCTCGTCGAACGACCGCTGTTCTTCTGATGTGATTTTCTCCTCTTCCTCCTTCTGGAAGACGGGCTTCTTACCGCTCTTGCTGAGGTTGGCGAAGGTCATACCTATCGCGCCAAGACGCACACGTTGTGCGGGCTTGGGGGTCTCGGGTACTTTTTCGGTAACAATCTTATTGACGGTGGGCGCAACGGGCTCATCGTCCTTTTTCTGAGAACGTTCGGTGCCACCCTGTGAAGCCACCTTGGTCTGAACGTTCTTGACAAGTTTTCTGAACAGGGATTTTAATCGCTTAGGGCTACGCCCCGCCGAAGGGGTATCATCCTCCTGGGTGATCTGCGCCACCTGAATCAGTGTCAGCTCCACCAGTAACCGCTTGTTACTACTCTGGCGGTAGTTTACATCACAGTCGTTCATGATTTTCAGCGCCTTATACAGGAACGATGGAGGACACTTTTTGGCCTGCTCGCGGTACTGCTCACGCTGTCGCTGACTCACTTCCAGCAAAGCGATGGTCTGCTCGTTCTTCGCCATCAGCACATTGCGCACATGCGCCGCCAGTCCGCTGATGAGATGACCGCCATCGAAGCCGTTGTTGATGATATTGTTCAGCAGTACCATGATATCAGCCACCTTGTTCTCCAAGGCCAGGTTGATGATATTGAAGTAGTTCTCGGCATCGAGCACGTTCAGGTCCTCTATCACCTTCTGGTAGGTGATATTCCCCTGACAGAACGATGCCACCTGGTCGAATACCGACAAGGCGTCGCGCATACCGCCATCAGCCTTCTCGGCAATGATGTTCAGTGCCTCCTCCTCGTAGCTGATGCCTTCCTTGCCGGCAACCATCTTGAGATGGTTGACGATGTCAGGAACGGTCATCCGCTCGAAGTCGTATATCTGACAGCGACTGATGATCGTGGGCAGGATCTTGTGCTTCTCGGTGGTGGCCAGGATGAAGATGACATGAGCAGGCGGCTCCTCCAAGGTCTTGAGGAAGGCATTGAAGGCCGCAGTGGAGAGCATGTGCACCTCGTCGATGATGAACACCTTGTACTTACCGATCTGCGGCGGGATGCGTGTCTGCTCCATCAACACCTTGATATTCTCCACGGAGTTGTTCGAGGCAGCGTCCAGCTCGAAGATGTTATACGAGCGCTGCTCGTTGAAGGCCATACAGCTCTCGCAGTGGTTGCATGCTTCCCCCTCGTCGGTGGGCGACTCACAGTTGATGGCCTTGGCGAAGATGCGTGCGCAGGTGGTCTTTCCTACGCCTCGCGGACCGCAGAACAGGTAGGCGTGAGCCAGCTTTCCGCTCTTCACCGCATTCTTCAGCGTGGTGGTCAGCGCCTCCTGTCCCACCACCGAATCGAAGGTCATCGGTCGGTATTTGCGTGCTGATACAATATATTCTTCCATAATTATTGAAAAGTTTCGTGCAAAGATAGTAATTTTTTCAATAATTATTGCTATCTTTGCGCTCAAATAAGGAAAAAATATGAGTAAATCAAATCCTGTCTATGCCTTTCTCAGTCACAACAAATATTGGATTGTGCTGATTGTAGGTATCCTGATTGTAGGTGTGCTCGATGAGAACAGCTTCTACCAGCGTGTGAAGTACGACCTGCAGATCGAGGAACTGAAGACGAAGATCGCGGAATACAATGCACAGTATGAGCGCGATGAGGCTCAGTTGCGCGAGTTGCGCCGTAATCCGAAAGCCATCACGAAGATCGCCCGTGAGCGTTACTTCATGAAGGCCGACGATGAGGATATCTTCGTGCTGAGTGATGATTTACAACCTGTGAAGGAGGAGGGAGATGAGACAGCTGAGTAGGTTCCAGAACATCCTGTTTCTGGTGGGCGGTGCCTTGATGGTGATCGGTGCCGGCCTGTATGTGTTCGGGTTCTGTCAACCTGCTTCATGGATTTTCCTTGTAGGTGCCCTGTTGTTTTCTTCCATGCAACTTAAGCAGTCGTATGATGGCGATAACTTCGTGATCCGTCGTCTGCGCCGCATCATGATCATGGCCGACATCCTGTTTGTGTTGGCAGGACTCCTGATGGTGGAGAACGCCTACAATTTCCTGTTGCCGTTTTTCCAGAACCATGTCCGCAACGGATTGAATGCTTACATTATTTATATTATGGGAAAATGGGTGGTTCTGTTGTTGGTTGCTGCCATCCTTGAGGTATATACAACACACAGAATAAGCAACGAACTGGAAAAAGAGGCAAAAAAACGCTAAAAGTATGCTCATTTGTTTTAAATAGCATTAAGATTTTTCCATACTTCAAGATTACATTGTACTTTTGCACAGACTTCGTGTCGGCACGTTTGCCGTCATAAGCTGTTATAGGAATTTATATGAATAGAATCATCTACGCTCTACTGACATTGGCAGCGCTTACCTCGTGTGCCAACAGTTACAATATCCAGGGCTCATCCGACGTGCAGATGCTCGACGGACGTATGCTCTATCTGAAGGTTTTCAAGAACAGCGACCTGAAGAATGTGGATTCGTGCGACGTGGTTCATGGCAAATTCCAGTTTACCGGAACGGTTGACAGCACAAGGATGGCCACGTTGTTCATGGATGATGAGAGTATCATGCCAGTCGTGATTGAGCGCGGTGATATCAATATCAAGATCGACAACTCACAGCAGAAGGTGAGCGGTACGCCACTGAACGACAAGCTGACGGCCTTCCTGGATGAGTACAACGAGCTGCAGCGAAAGATGGAGGACCTGGGACATAAGCAGAGTCAGGCCATCATGGACGGTGAGGACGAGAATGTAACCAATGCCCGTCTGAACGAGGAGGCTGCAAGGATTGCCGATGAGGAGGATAAGCTCGTTACCGGTTTCATCGAGGATAACTTCGACAATGTGCTGGGTCCGGGTGTGTTCTTCATGCTTACAGCCGCCAACCGTACGCCGTTGCTCACCCCGTGGATAGAGGCCTTGATGAGTAAGGCTACTGATAACTTCAAGAACGATGCTTACGTGAAGACCTATTACGAGACTGCCAAGCAGAACGAAGCCATCATGAGCGGTATGGCAGAACCCGTAACAGCACCACAGGCACCGCAGGCACCACTACCGCAGGTTCCTACACCTAATCAGATGGCTCAGCCAACGGATTCCGTGCGTAATTAACATAGATGACAGTGAAGACACTGATATCCCACGCGACAATCGTCAACGAAGGACGAACATTTGAAGGTTCTCTGATTATTGAGGACGATCGCATTGCGGATATTCTTGAGATAGCAACACCCCAAGGGCAGTTCGACCAGACGGTTGACGCCACGGGGTGTTTTGTTTTTCCGGGCATCATCGACGACCATGTTCATTTCCGTGAGCCAGGACTCACGCAGAAGGCGGATATCGAAAGCGAGAGTCGTGCTGCCGCCTTTGGTGGGGTGACCTCCTATTTCGATATGCCCAACACCATTCCTCAGACCACTTCTTTAGAGACGCTCGAAGAGAAGTTCCTGCTGGCACAGAAGAGCAGTCATGTGAACTACAGCTTCTTCTTCGGTGCCACCAACGGGAATGCCAACCTGTTCCCGCTTCTGGATATCCATCGCATACCGGGCATCAAACTGTTCATGGGTAGTAGTACGGGGAATATGCTGGTGGATAAGAAGGCATCACTGGACGAGATCTTTCGTACCGCACCGCTGCCGATTATGGCACACTGTGAGGATACGGGTATCATCAACAGGAACATGACTGAAGCTAAGGCGCGTTATGGCGAGGATCCTGACATCATCCATCATCCTGAGATCCGCAGCGAGGAGGCTTGTTATGAGAGTACGCGTCTGGCTTTGGAACTGGCTGAAAAGCACCATGCCCGTCTGCACATCGCCCATCTCACTACTGCCAAGGAGTTGGAACTCCTAAAGAAAGTTCAATGTTCAAAGTTCAAAGTTCAAAGTATAACGGCTGAAGCAACGGTGAGTCATTTGTATTTCTGCGATGATGACTACCTTGCTTTGGGTGCTTTAATCAAATGTAATCCTGCCATCAAGACAAAGGCTGACCGTGATGCGTTGCGCAATGCATTGAATGACGGTCGTATTGCTGTTATTGGAACCGATCATGCACCGCATCAGTTGAGTGACAAGCAGGGTGGGGCAGCCAAGGCCACATCGGGCATGCCGATGATTCAGTTCTCGCTGGTAACGATGCTGGAGCTGGTGGATGCGGGTGTGTTAACTATCGAACGACTGGTTGAACTGATGTGTCATCATCCTGCGCAGTTGTTCGAGATTCGTGAACGCGGTTTCCTACGGAAAGGCTATAAGGCCGACATCACCATTGTCAGACCGAATACTCCATGGACGGTCACGGAAGAGATGATCCAGAGTAAGTGCAAGTGGAGCCCCATGGACGGTCATACGTACCATTGGCAGGTGCAACATACATTCTGTAACGGACATCATCTGTACGACCAAGGTGTCTTCGATGAGCATTATCATGGGGAGGAGCTGTCATTCAGATGAACCAACAAATCACATACGATATCAGTACGTTGGTTCCCTATGTGAACTGGATCTATTTCTACTATGCATGGGGAGTAGGAAACCAAGGTGACAAGGAGCGGGATCAACTGCGCCAGGAGGCAGAGCAACGTTTGTCGTACCTCGATGGGAAATACCATACCCATGCCATCTTCGGACTGTTCGATGCGAACAGCGACGGAGATGATGTGGTGGTATGGCCGGAAGGGAAAGACGAGATCCGCATCCCTTTCCTGCGCCAGCAGCATCCTGTAGGGAGCGAAGAACTGAATCTCTGTCTGTCAGACTTCATCCGTCCTATATCCTCAGGACAGAAAGACACCATCGGACTGTTTGCCACTACGGTTGACCATGCCATGGAGACGGATACGGAAGATGATCCTTTCTCGAAGATGATGGCGCAGACATTAGCTGACCGTCTTGCTGAGGCTACCGCAGAGCGTATGCATGAGGAGGTGCGCCGACACTATTGGGGATATGCGCCCGATGAGCATCTCACCATGCAGCAGTTGCATGTCGAGGCGTTCCAGGGCATCCGTCCTGCCGTTGGCTATCCTTCCCTTCCTGATACCAGCATCAATTTCATCTTGTCCGACCTGATTGGAATGAAGGATATCGGTATCCGTCTGACGGAGAGTGGTATGATGATGCCACATGCGTCGGTCAGCGGTTTCATGATCGCCCATCCCCAAGCGCGGTATTTCAACCTGGGGAAGATTGGCGAGGACCAGTTGAAGGATTATGCTTGGCGGCGTGGCATTCCTGTAGAGATGGCCCGTCGTTTCTTAATTTCTCACCTCTAAACCTCTCACCTCTCACCTCTCACCTCTAATATCTCACCTCTCACTTCTAAACCTCTCACCCCTAATAGATATGATTGCAAGAGTTCTTTTCCTGTTGTTGCTGTTGATAGTCCTTCCCGACTTCTATATCCACAAGCACTACCTCCTTCGTAAGAAAGGTTATAACACCTTCTGGAAGGTGCTGTTCTGGATTCCCGCAGTATTGATGGTGGTCTATACCTTAGCGTTATCTACAGGCGACAATTTCGTACCTACGCAGATAGGAATCCTTTTCCTGTATCTGTTCCTGTTAGGTATCTTAGTCATCCCCAAGGCTGTGTTCGCTTTGTGCAGTGCTATAGGAGTGCTTTTCTGCAAGTTACGACACAAACGACAGAACTGGGGTAACCTGATTGGTTTCATCCTCGCGCTCTTCGCTTTATATATCGTGATCTATGGCAGTACCATCGGATTCAATAAGGTGAAGGTGAATGAGCAGGAGTTTGTATCCAAAGACCTCCCTGCCTCGTTTGATGGCTATCGTATTGTGGTCTTCAGCGACCTCCACGTAGGTTCATGGATATGGGGACGGGAGAAGCTCATGGAGAAGATGGTGGATAAGATTCAGGAGCAGCAAGGCGACATGGTGATGTTCGTGGGTGACCTCCAGAACCTGCAGCCCTCGGAGCTGGAGCCGTTCCAGACGACACTCTCCAAGATCCATGCCAAGGATGGGGTGTATTCCGTTTTAGGTAATCACGACTATACCAATTATATCTCCACTGATCTGGCCACGGAGGCCTTGAACGAGAGTCTGCTGAAGAGCAAGCAGCGCAGCATGGGCTGGGATCTGTTGCTGAACGAGAACAGGGTGATCAAGAACGGTTCCGACTCGATTGTCGTGTTAGGTGTGGAAGATAATTCGCGTAACAGTAAGGGAGTGGTGACCAAGCGTTCGGATTTGGAGAAGGCGATGGAAGGTGTGAACGACGGTGCTTTCATCGTGGCTTTGGTGCATAATCCTGATATCTGGCATGCCGTGCTGTTACCCGACCTGAAAGCGCAGCTCACCTTCAGCGGTCATACCCATGGTGGACAGTTCAAGATCTTCGGATGGTCGCCTGCCTCATTAAAAACCGATTATGGCGCAGGATGGTACGAAGAGAACGGTCGTTCATTGTTCGTCAGCACAGGCTTAGGTGCGTTGGTTCCCTTCCGATTTGGTTTCTCGGGAGAGATCGTAGTGATGACACTAAGGAAGGGGGAATAACAATTCTTATTGATCGGGATTCTCAACGTATCCTTGGTATTCAGGTACCAGGGCCGACATCACCTTCTCGTAACTCTCATCCATCATGCGCTTGATGTTCTCTGGTCCTTTACTCTCAGGACGGATCGGTGCATGAATGGTAAGCGTAAGCGGATGCCAGGAGATGAAACGGTAGTCGCGCATTCTTGGCATTACATCAAAACAGCCATTGATGGTCATGGGTACAACAGGCAGTTGCAGATCATCCGCCAGCATGAAGGCACCACGACGGAAGACGCCCATATGACCTGTAAACGTGCGGGCTCCTTCGGGGAAAACAGAAAGTGACATTCCTCCTTGTAATATCTTCCGCGCTTCATCGTATGTCTTCTTGATCTTACTCGGTCCGCGCTTATCCACGAAGATCTGGTGCGAGCGGACGCAGGCAAAACCGATAAACGGCATCTTCTTCAACTGATGCTTCATCATCCACTTGAACTGTCGTCCCAGATGACCGAAGATGAGGAAGATGTCGAACATGCTTTGGTGATTGCTGACAAAGACATACGATTCCCCCTCTTTCAGGTTCTCACGACCTTCCACACGGACAGGCAGCAGGAACAGTTTCAACGATACCCATCCCCACGCCTTTCCAGGATAATAGCCGAACCAATGACCGCCTCCCAATGTGCAGCCAATGACCACCGTGAGCGAGATAATGATCGTCCACACGATAAACAGTGGGACGGCGATGAAGAGTTGGTAAAGACGATACAGGTATTTCATAATAGGTCAATTGTCAATGTTAAAGGTCAAAGGGACTCGGTCGAAGGGATTTGGTCTAAGGGATTCGGTCGAAGGTCAAAGGTAATCATAATTCTTAATCTTTAATTTTTAATTCTTAATTGCTAGGCATAGGAGGATACTTTCTGGTCCATCCATCCCAGCGCAGACGCATCACACCGAAGAACGCCTCGCCGAAGATGCCGCCCGACATCTTGGAAACCCCTTCGCGACGGTTCACGAAGATTACGGGCACCTCTTTGATCTTGAAGCCGATCTTATAGGCGGTGTATTTCATCTCGATCTGGAAGCCGTAGCCCTTGAAGCGGATCTTGTCGAGTTCGATGGTCTCCAGTACACGACGTTTATAGCATTTGAATCCCGCTGTGGTGTCATGCACCTTGAAGCCAGTGACGAGTCTGACGTACTTCGAGGCGAAGTAACTCATCAGTACACGACCGATAGGCCAGTTCACCACATTCACACCACTGATATAACGGGAACCGATGGCAAGGTCGTACCCCTCTTCCGCGCAGGCGGCATATAAACGGGGAAGATCGTTCGGGTCATGACTGAAGTCGGCATCCATCTCGAAGATATAGTCGTAGTCATGCTCCAGCGCCCATTTGAACCCCGTGATATAAGCGGTTCCCAGTCCTAACTTCCCGCTGCGTTCCACCAGGAACAGACGGTCGGCAAATTCCTCTGCCATCAACCGTTTCACGATATCCGCCGTACCATCAGGAGAGCCATCATCAATGACAAGAACATGGAAACTTTGTTCCAGTCCGAACACGGCCCGGATAATCTTTTCGATATTCTCCTTCTCGTTGAATGTCGGTATGATCACGATACTGTCACTTGCGTTCATTGGTCTCTCTGATTATTGATGCAAAGATAAGAAAAAAATATATTCTATGATGAATATGTCTGGGAAAATTTGTAATTTTGTCGAACTTTAAGATGAATATACAAGAATTATTGGATGTATATGCTCATTCGGCGCAGTCGGGAGCATTGATCAATACCCTGGAGGATGATTCCATCAAGAACATTTTCCTGCAGGGATTAGTGGCTTCTTCCGCCCCGATGTTCTTCGCTTCCCTGACGAAAACCCAGTCGAAAGCCCTCAATACCGTCTTGTATATCCTGCAGGATGCCGAGGAAGCAGGCTATTTCTATCATGACATGGTACAACTGCTGGGATCGCAGCAGGTACTGTTCTTCCCTTCCACGTATCGCCGTCAGGTGAAATACGGTCAGCGCGACGCGGCCAACGAGATCCTGCGCACCGAAGTGCTGAGTCGTCTTACCACCCTTGCACCCTCGCACCACCGTACCTCCGCACCTCCGTTGTATATAGTTACTCATCCCGAAGCCCTTGCCGAACTCGTTGTCTCGAAGAAGAAGCTCGATGAGCGTTCGATGTTGCTGAAGGTAGGTGACGCATTGGATGTGTCGATGTTGGAGAACCAGTTGCGCGACTTAGGTTTCAAGGAGGTGGAATATGTATATGAGCCAGGACAGTTTGCTGCCCGTGGCAGTATCGTGGATGTGTTCTCCTTCAGTTCTGAGTATCCTTTCCGATTGGATTTCTTCGGTGATGAAATCGACTCCATCCGCACCTTCGAGGTACAGACGCAGCTGTCACGCGACAAGAAAGAATCGGTCGAGATCGTGCCCGAACTGGCTTCCCTCGGTAGCGAGAAGATTCCATTCATGCAGTTCCTGCCCGCCGACACCTTGTTGGTAATGAAGAACTTCCTTTTTGTGCGCGATAGTATTGAGCAGACCTACCGTTCGGGCTTCTCTAACCAGGCTATCACCGAGCGGATGGAGGGAGCCACCGAGATGGAACAGCACGCCATCATGAAAGAGACGCAGGCCGAGAGCTTCCTGCTTCCGGGTAGTAAGTTCTCTGAAGAGGCAGCCGACTTCCGTAAGATAGAGATCGGTAGTCGTCCTACAGGCATGCCACAGGCCACCATCACGTTTGATGTCACCCCGCAACCGTTGTTCCACAAGAACTTCGAACTGCTCATCTCCACGCTCAGCGACTATCTCGACAGGGGGTATCAGTTGTATATCCTGGCCGACAGTGCCAAGCAGCAACAGCGACTGCGCGATATCTTCGACAGTATGACGGAACAGAAGATCACCTTCACACCCGTGGATAAAACGCTCCATGAAGGCTTTATCGACAATGGTCAGCACATCTGTCTGTTTACCGATCATCAGATCTTCGATCGTTTCCATAAATACAGTCTGCGAAGCGATGCGGCCCGTTCCGGTAAGGTGGCACTCACGCTCAAGGAACTGCAGGAGATGGAGCCAGGCGACTATATCGTACATGTGGATTTCGGTATCGGTCGTTTTGCCGGATTGGTACGTATCCCTCAGGGAAACAGTTACCAAGAGGTGATCCGTATCATCTATGCCAATAACGACAAGGTGGATGTGAGCATCCATTCGCTGTATAAGATATCCAAATACAAACGGCGCGACAGTGAGGTGCAGCCCCGACTCTCCACTTTGGGAACGGGGGCATGGAACCGCATGAAGGAGCGTACCAAGACCAAGATTAAGGATATTGCACGCGACCTGATCAAGCTCTATGCCACACGGCGCCATCAGAAAGGATTTGCCTTCAGTGCCGACTCGTTCTTGCAGCATGAGCTGGAGGCGAGCTTCCTCTATGAGGACACGCCCGATCAGCTGAAGGCTACTAATGATGTGAAGGCCGATATGGAGAGCAACCGTCCTATGGACCGCTTGGTATGCGGCGATGTTGGCTTTGGTAAGACCGAGGTGGCCATCCGCGCAGCGTTCAAGGCGGCCTGCGACTCCAAGCAGGTGGCAGTGATGGTGCCCACCACCGTGTTGGCCTATCAGCATTACCAGACCTTCACCAGTCGTCTGCAAGGAATGCCGGTACGGGTGGAGTATCTCTCTCGTGCCCGCAGTGCCAAGAAGACCAAGGAGATTCTCAGTGACCTGGAAGAAGGAAAGATTGATATCATCATCGGTACGCATAAGCTCATCGGTAAGACGGTGAAGTTCAAGGACCTGGGTCTGCTTATCATCGATGAGGAACAGAAGTTCGGTGTCTCCACCAAGGAGAAACTGCGCAAGATGAAGACCAATGTGGATACGCTTACCATGACTGCCACGCCGATACCGCGAACCTTGCAGTTCTCGTTGATGGGCGCTCGCGATATGAGTATCATCCAGACACCACCGCCCAACCGCTATCCCATCTATACCGAGGTGCACACCTACGACAAGCAGGTCATTGCCGACGCCATCGAGTTCGAGATGAGCAGGAACGGTCAGGTGTTCTTCGTCAACGACCGTATCAGTAACTTGCCTGAACTGGCCATGATGATCAGGAAATATGTGCCGGATGCACGTGTGGCTATCGGTCATGGACAGATGAAGCCTGAGGAGTTGGAGAAGGTGGTGATGGGGTTCATAAATTACGACTACGACGTACTGCTTTCTACCACCATTGTGGAGAACGGTATCGATATCCCTAATGCCAATACCATCATCATCAATGATGCGCATCACTTCGGACTGAGCGACCTTCACCAGATGCGAGGCAGGGTAGGGCGCAGTAACAAGAAGGCGTTCTGCTACCTCCTGGCTCCACCTGCCGTTCATCTCACCACGGAGGCACGCAAGCGGTTGGAAGCACTGGAGACCTTCTCGGATCTCGGCAGTGGCTTTAACCTCTCCATGCAGGATCTTGATATCCGTGGGGCTGGTAACCTCTTGGGGGCTGAGCAGAGTGGTTTCATGGAGGACTTAGGCTACGAGACCTACCAGAAGATTCTCAATCAGGCCATGGCGGAGTTGAGAAATGAGATGAAATGGGATGAAGCCACCCCTGACCCCTCCAAGGGGAGGGGAAATGCAGAAGGCGCAAGAAATGCTCCTTCCTCCTTCCTCCTTCCTCC
>JAFZBK010000046.1 GCA_017561825.1 Prevotella sp. | reverse complement strand
TTCCTTCCATCCCAATGTACCATCTTCTCATTGTGCCATTTTTCCATTTTTCCCATTTTCACATTTCACATTTCACGTTTTGTTCGTTCGTACGTACGTCCTTATTGTTTTTAATTCCATCGCAGATGAAGCAGGTGCAGTCTGTGTTCATAATTGTACTCATAGACATAGCCGTGCTGCCAGGCATAATAAGCCACGGTGATGGCCTCAAGATCACTCAGGGATGGATGGATCACGCGGGCGTGAAGATCGTAGTCGTAATAGGAGGTGTACATCAGCAGACCGTCCTTCCCTCCCCTCTTGTAAATCTGGGTGATCTGTTTGTTGGGAGTAAAGGAACAAACCTTCCCTCCATTGGCTTGATAGGCATTCACCAAGTCGAAGTCCTCTAAGCTGAACACAATACATGAGTCAGGATTATAACTCTGCATGCCATTGTCTCCATGAATGGCATCAGCAATGGATTGCATGAGGGAGTCACGTGCTGACGGATCATCATCCGCATGACAGGTTCTCAGAGAGAATAGCACGGGCATCAACAGCAGTAATAGGAATAAAGGAAGTAGCTTTTTCATTCGTTTTCTTATTATATTGCACTCATCAGCAAAACGCTGCGGCAAAAATACAATAAGAATCAGTTAACGACGAAAAAACAAACTGACATTAGTCTGACATTTGCTCACTGGGGCGTAACCGCTTGATCTTCCACCCTATTGCAGCAACAATAATACTGGTGAAGGGTGAGAGGATGTTGAAGAAACAGTACGGTAGGTAAGTAAGGGTGGAAACGCCGAGAACGGTGCTTTGCGTGAGTCCGCAGGTATTCCACGGCACAAGTACGGAGGTGACCGTAGCACCATCTTCGCAGGTACGACTGAGTAGTCGTGACTCATACCCCCGCTCCTGATAGGTATCCTTGAAGATAGAACTGGAGAGCATGATGGAGAGATACTGATCAGCCATGGCGATGTTGCAGAACAGACAGGTGCAGATGGTGGACGACACCAGTGAGGCCGTACCCTTGACGAAGCGCAGCACGTGCCGCATCAGTGTCTTGAGCTGACCTGTTGCCGTTACGGCTCCACCAAAGGTCTGGGCACAGATAATCAGCCAGATGGTGGGCATCATGCCCGCCATTCCGCTGGTATGCACCAATTGGTTGAGCATAGGCACACCCGTCTCTATCTGGTTCTCTCCATAGCAGGCCTGCATCACACCACGGTAGGCCGACAAGAACCCTTCGTTACCATCCGTATTCACCTGATGCACCAATGAGAGCTGGAATATGACTGCCACGACGGCAGCTAACAGGATGGCCAGGAACAGCACCACCATGGAGGGCCAACGGCGGGCAATCATTACACCGGTGGCCACAGGAACCAATAACAGCCAGGGAGAGATCAAGAAAGTACGACTCAAGCCGTCCATGAACGCCTCCACACTACCGTTACCCGACACATCCATCGTGAGTCCTGCCACAAAGAACACCAACAAAGACACGCAGAACGTGGGAACAGTGGTATAGAGCATATAGCGGATATGGGTGAACAGCGGCGTGCCAGACACGCTGGAGGCCAGTACCGTTGTATCAGAAAGCGGTGACAACTTATCACCAAAGTAAGCACCCGTAATGATGGAACCGGCAATCCAGCCGTCGGCAAAGCCATGCGCCTTACCAATACCCATCAATGCCACACCAATGGTGGCAACGGTAGTCCACGAGGAACCAATCATCATGCTGACCAAGGCGCATAGCAGACTGCTGCTTACCAGGAACCACTCCGGCTGAATGATCTGCATGCCGTAGTAGATCATGGTGGGCACGATACCCGATACCATCCATGTGCCACCAATGGCACCAATCAGCAATAAGATAATGATGGCAGGGGCACAACTGGAAATCTTCGCACTGATCTCCCGTTCCAGTTCATCCCAGTCGAGGTTCTTCGAGAGATAGCCCACCAGCACACTCACGGCAGAGGCTATCAATAAGGATACCTGACTGGCACCATCAAGTGTTGCGTTACCGAAGACGGCAACGCAACAGGTGATGAGTAGGATTAATACCAGAAAGGGGATGAGTGCCAGCATGACGCAGTGTTATGCTACCTTCTCCAAACGCTTCATCATCACAAACATGAAGATGGCAGAGAGGATGCAGAGCACGAGGAACACAGCCCATACCACCCACAGGGGGAAGTCGCCCCATAGCAGACCGCCCACGGCAACAAGGAAGTTACCAATGGCAGTGGCCACGAACCAGCCACCCATCATCATACCCTTGTATTTGGGAGGAGCAACCTTCGACACGAAGGAGATACCCATCGGCGAAAGAAGAAGCTCAGCAAAGGTCAGGATCAGGTAAGTACCGATAAGCCAGTTGGCAGAAGCCAGCGGACCCGTCTGTCCACCATCAGCCAATGCTTTCTGCTCATTCGGTGAGAGCAGTCCTTGAGAGGCCAGGATCATCACGAAGAAGGCCACAGCTGCCACTAACATACCATAGGCAATCTTTCGCGGTGCAGACGGCTCCTTACCCTTGGCTGCCAGACTACCGAAGATGGCCATGCTGACAGGGGTCAGGGCTACCACATAGAACGGGTTGAACTGCTGATAGATAGGTGCACTCAGATCGATGCTGCCGTTTACTCGTGTATATTTCCAATACAACAGCAGTAAGGCAATGGCAATGATCACGCCAGAAATCGTCTTGGCCTTGGAGGTCTTGCTCTGGAAGAGAGAGAAGCCGGCATAGACAATCACGATAATCAGCAAGAGGTTCACCACATCGAAGGCCATGCTCTGCACACCCTCGGAACTCTTCTGTGTGAACTCATTGGCGAAGTATGTCAATGACAGACCGTTCTGATGGAAGGCCATCCAGAAGAAGATCACCACAGCGAAGACCAGACAAAGGGCGATGATACGCGCCTTGGTGTCAGCAGGAGACAGCTCCTCTTCCACCTGTACGGCAGCGTCCTTCTTCTTGGTACCGCCCTCTACATGCTTGAAGGTGGAACGGAAGATGTAATAGATGGCAATGGATACCACCAATGACAGACAGGCTACAGCGAACGAGAAATGATAAGCATCGTTGCCACTGAAGCCCAGACTGTTCTCTGCCCACTCCTTGATCTTCACGGCAGCCGTAGGTGCAAAGAGCGCACCGATATTGATGGCCATATAGAAGATGGAGAAACCTGCATCACGCTTGTCGGCGAACTTCGCATCATCATAGAGGTTACCCACCATCACCTGGAGGTTACCCTTGAACAAGCCCGTACCGAAACTGATGAACAGCAGGGAGGCGAGCATGATGATCAATGCCGGTGTGGCTCCACCCAAGGGTACAGACAGCAGCAGATAGCCGGCGAACATGATGATGATACCGAGTGTCACCATCTTTCCGAAGCCGAACTTATCAGCTAAGATACCACCGAACAACGGCATGAAATACACCAAGCCCAGGAATGAGCTGTAGATAACGCCTGCCGTGCCTGGATCCAATCCGAAATTCGCACGCAGGAACAAGGCGAAGACGGCAATCATCGTATAGTAGCCGAATCGTTCGCCGGTGTTGGCCAATGCCAACGCATAAAGACCTTTAGGTTGTCCTTCAAACATAGTTGTAATTATTTAAGTTATTGTTTTGTTTTCTTGAGATCGAAGAGGTAAGTGAGTTTCAGGACGATACTGCTGTTGTTCGACTTACCGAAATAATCGCGCTTGGAATCCTTATAGATATTTCCCAAACCGTAGTAGTAACGTAGCTCGAGTAGCATATGACCGGCCTTGGGGAGCGAATACTCCATACCTATACCCGCCGCAATACCGTAGTCGAGCTTGTTCTCCACAGCCATGGTGTCCTGATGAACCTCGTCGTTGGCGCGTTTCAAACTGTTACGCTTGTTGAGATCGAAGTTCTTGGTTACCTTGTCGCCGAGGTAATAACCTACCTGCGGACCAGCCTGGAAGAAGAACTGGACCCCCCGCTGCTCCTTACCCCAGCCCAAACGGGCGAAGATGGGCAGCTGGACATAGTTCAACGTACGACTGAATTCCTCCTTGATTTGTGTCTCTTCATTAATGACTGGCTGATCCTCCCTGTCGAGGATATCCTCTTTCCATCCCATCTGCGCATAGTTCAGCTCCGCATAGATAGAGCAGATGCTATTGAAGTATTTCTCGCAGACATAACGGAATGAAAGACCGCCTGTCAAGCCACCGTGGAAGGTCTGAGTCACCTTCGGTGTGAAGCCCACATTACTGAGCATATAGCCACCGTTGAAACCGATGGCTAAGTCGTTCCTGTATTCGCCCACCTGTGCCATTGACACCATGGGAAAGAACACAAGCAGACAGATGATCTGAAGGATTGAACGATTCCGCAACTTCATGACTTAAAAGGTGATGGAGGAAATCGAACGGTTCTTGTTGTAGTGAACAAGCATGAACTGACGGTTCTTGGAACCTCCGTTCTTCCCTACCTTCTCGAACTTATACTGTGTCTGTACGGCATATTTGTTAGGCAGATTACCTGTGAAGCCCTTGCCCACCGTATGCATGCCACGCAGGAAGAAAGTGGCCTGATCGTAACCCGTGATGGCGAAACGTGGAAGGGCATTCATCATACTCGCACCAAACCATTTACGGTAGGCGTTCTCCAGTTCCTGGGTTCTTGCTGCCGCCGCATTATAATAATAATAGGTAGGAATATAAGTGTCGTATTTGTAGAACTTCTCCAGATCGTATTTCTCATACAACAGCCAGTCGTTATAGCCGAACAGCGTCACGGCCACTTTCTTGTTGGCATTGGTCAGCGCATCCAGCTTACCCAAGGCGGTGGTGAGCTCTGTAGAACGACCCGTATTGAGAATCACCACGTTCGGTTTCTCTGATGAGAAAGCACGGGCGAAGGTATCATCAGCATTTGAGAGGTTCGTGACATGATAAGAGATCTTCTTATCCTCAAGGCGCTTACGGATGGCTGAGGTGAAGATACCCTTGTTGCTGTTCGGATCGTTGCAATCGATCAGCACCACGTTATGGTCACTGAAACGCTCCATGAACGCTTCTACAGCAGCATCGTTGAGCTCCTGTGTTGACTGATACACCTGGTAGATATACTCGTTGTCTGCCACATGGTTACCGTTGATGGAGAACGGGATGACCAGCTTGATGCCGTAGGTCTTCACGAACTGCGAGATATGATCCATCTGCTTGGTGTAGAGCGGACCGAAGATGATGTCGCACTGCTCAGCACCTTTCTCCAAGAGGGTCTGACGGATGTCCGCATCGATGTTCACGTTCCATGCCCGGATATCCGTGGAGATGCCTTCCTTCTTCAGGTCATTGCACGCCATGAGGATACCACGGTAGAACTCCACCATACGACGACCGTCGCCATCTACGTCATGCAACGGCAGCATGATACCCACACGGATGGCACGCGTCTTGATGTCAGAGGTGTCCTCCTGCTTCACAGGTGCTGCCTCGGCAGGCTTTGCTGAAGGGAACGGAATGAAGATATAATCGCCCTTGCGGAGTTTATAGTTGGGATCCAACATCTCAGGATTGGCCTTGCGCAGTTCCTCCTCCGTCAAGCCGTATTCCTTGGCGATACCATAGATGGTCTCCTTCTTCTTCACTTTGTGCATCTCCTTCCAGGTCTTGCCTTGTTGTGCACTGGCTTCCATCCCGCCTACAAGCAGGAAAAGCAATAAAGCATATCTTAAAAAATGTCGCATAATCGCATATAATTAAAAATCCTGTGCAAAAATACAAAAAAAGAATGGCTAAATCAACTTTATTGCGTATTTTTGCACGATAAACCGATAAAAAATGAAAATAAAACAAATATTCACACTGTCTGCCGCCCTGTTGATGACCCTCAGCGTGTCGGCACAGATGCAGCCTTCCATCAATCCTGAAGCCACCATTGTCAATGAAAATGGTGATCAGGAAAGCGGAACACTTTTCTCGGGTCCTGCCCCACTCACGGTTGAATTCAGGGCCAATGCGGAGAACACAGGTGGCTATTCCGCCTACTACGAATGGCGCTTCAGACTGGAAGGGGAAGAAGAGCCCTATCTGGTGAGATACGAAGAGGACACCTCCTATACCTTCCTGAAGGCGGGAACGCACGAAGTTGTACTGTACGCCACCTTCGTGCAGGGCACGGATACCGTTTTCTTCACCAAGGAATACTGGGAAAACAGTACGCCCATCAGGGTAACCGTCAGTGAGAGTATTCTGGAGATGCCCAATGCCTTCTCGCCCAACGGTGACGGTCATAACGACGTCTATAGGGCGAAAAAATATCAATCACTCGTAGAGTTCCATGCCTATATCTTCAACCGCTGGGGACAGAAACTGTTTGAGTGGACAGATCCTGCCAACGGATGGGACGGGAAATTCGAAGGTAAGGACGTGAAGGACGGTGTGTATTTCGTGCTGGTCAAGGCCAAGGGTGCTGACGGCAGGGAATACAATATCCGTCGTGATGTGAACCTGCTTCGCGGCTTTACAGACAGAGCCGGCAACTCTAACTACTAATCCCGTTTCCATCTTCCTCCCACCATCATGAACAGAGAAGACGAGAGAATCAACATCTGGGGCGCTCGGGTGCATAACCTGAAGAATGTCGATGTGGAGATTCCACGAAACAGTCTGACAGTCATCACAGGACTGAGCGGATCGGGGAAGTCGTCACTGGCCTTCGACACCATCTTTGCAGAAGGACAGCGGCGATATATCGAGACATTCTCGGCCTATGCCCGTAACTTCCTGGGAGGGATGGAACGACCGGATGTAGATAAGATCACGGGATTGAGTCCTGTGATCAGTATCGAACAGAAGACCACCAATAAGAATCCTCGCTCCACCGTGGGAACAACCACGGAGATATACGATTTCCTACGACTGCTCTTTGCTCGTGCCGGAACGGCCTATAGTTATGCTACAGGCGAGAAGATGGTGAAATATACGGAAGAGAAGGTGCTCAGCATGATCAGCGAGGATTATGCCGAAAAGAAGATCTTCATCCTCGCGCCGCTGGTTCGCAACAGGAAAGGTCATTACCGCGAACTGTTCGAGAGCATGCGCCGCAAAGGTTACCTGTATGTACGCATCGATGGTGAGGTGACGGAGATCACACGGGGCATGAAGGTTGACCGCTACAAGAACCATAACATCGAGGTGGTGATCGATAAGATGGGTCTGCCACCCTACTCTCCCAACGAGGACAGCGGACCGTCAGAACGACTGAAGAAATCGGTTTCCTTAGCCATGAAACAGGGCGAAGGGATTATCATGGTGATGGACATGACGAATGCTTCTCAGAACGCTGGTACGGGTGAAGTGAAGTATTACTCCAAACGACTGATGTGTCCTACCACTGGTATCTCCTATGGTGATCCCGCCCCGAACAAGTTCTCGTTCAACTCTCCTGAAGGAGCGTGCCCGCATTGCAAAGGACTGGGTTACATCAACGAGATAGACCTCGACAAGGTGATTCCCGACCGTAAACTCTCTATCTATGAAGGAGCCATTGCGCCGTTGGGGAAATACAAGAGTCAGCTGATATTCTGGCAGATAGATGCCATCCTGCATAACTATGAATGTGACCTGAAGACACCTGTCAAGGAACTGCCTGAAGAAGCCTTGCAGGAGGTGCTCTACGGCTCGCTGACGGATGTGCGTATCAGTAAGGACCTGGTGCATACGTCAAGTGATTTCTTTGTGGCCTTCAACGGCGTGATCAAATACCTGCGCAGCATCATGGAGAATGATGACAGCGCCAGCGGACAGAAATGGGCTGATCAGTTCCTTGCTACTGCTGTGTGCCCAGAGTGCCAGGGTCAACGACTGAACCGCGAATCCCTTTCCTACCGCATCTGGGATAAGAACATCTCGGAACTGGCGCAGATGGATATCAGTGAGCTGAAGGAGTGGCTCTCACAGGTGGAGGAACACATGGAGCCTCAGCAGCGGAAGATTGCCGAGGAGATTCTCAAGGAGATTCGTACACGACTAGATTTCATGCTGGAGGTAGGACTCGATTATCTGTCGCTCGACCGTCAGTCGGCTTCCCTCTCAGGCGGTGAGAGTCAGCGCATCCGTCTTGCCACCCAGATCGGCAGTCAGCTGGTGAACGTGCTCTATATCCTTGACGAGCCGAGCATTGGTCTGCACCAGCGTGACAACGAACGACTCATCGCCTCGTTGAAGGAGCTGCGCGATATCGGTAATACGGTGATTGTGGTGGAGCATGACAAGGATATGATGTGCAATGCCGACTATATCGTGGATATCGGTCCTAAGGCGGGTCGTAAAGGTGGTGAGGTGGTGTTCCAAGGAACGCCCGCAGAGATGATGAAGACCAACACGCTCACAGCCCAATACCTCAATGGACAGAAGGAGATTGCCCTGCCCGAACATCGCAGGAAAGGGAATGGTAAATCCATCACCCTTCATGGGGCTGCAGGGAATAACCTCAAGCATGTGGATGTGACCTTCCCGTTGGGAACGCTCATCGTGGTGACAGGCGTCAGCGGATCAGGGAAATCCACCTTGATCAACGAAACGCTACAGCCCATTCTCAGTCAGCATTTCTACCGCTCGCTGAAGAAACCCATGAAGTACGACAGTATCGAAGGACTGGAATATATCGATAAGGTAGTGAATGTTGACCAGACTCCTATCGGTCGTACACCTCGCTCCAATCCCGCTACCTATACGGGGGTGTTCAGTGACATCCGCTCTCTCTTCGTGAACCTGCCCGAGGCCAAGATCCGTGGTTATAAGCCAGGACGGTTCTCATTCAATGTGAAAGGCGGGCGCTGCGAGACTTGTGGTGGTAATGGTTACAAGACCATCGAGATGAACTTCCTGCCGGATGTGTATGTGCCCTGCGAGGTGTGTCATGGCAAACGCTATAACCGGGAAACATTAGAGGTTAGGTACAAAGGGAAGTCGATTGCCGACGTACTGGATATGACCATTAACCAAGCGGTGGAATTCTTTGAGAATGTGCCAGATATACTCAGAAAGATCAAGACCATTCAGGATGTAGGATTGGGTTATATCAAACTGGGACAACCTTCCACCACGCTCTCTGGTGGTGAGAGTCAGCGTGTGAAGCTTGCCACGGAACTGAGTAAGAAAGATACGGGTAAGACACTGTATATCCTTGACGAGCCAACCACGGGTCTGCACTTCGAGGATATCCGTATTCTGATGAATGTGCTCCAGCAGTTGGTTGACCGCGGAAACACAGTGATCATTATCGAACATAACTTCGATGTGATCAAATTAGCGGATTATATCATTGATATGGGACCGGAAGGCGGTCGTAAGGGAGGAACCATCCTCTCTACGGGAACACCTGAGGTGGTGGCTAAGAGTAAGAAAGGTTATACTCCAAGGTTCCTGCGGGAAGAGATGAAGAAGAAATAACGCTATTACCCTATGCCCAGCAGTCGTGCTACCTGCTCGGCGCAACGTTCCCCGTCAACACCGGCAGAAACAATACCTCCTGCGTAGCCAGCACCTTCCCCGCAAGGGAACAAACCCTTCACGTTTACATGCTCCAACGAATCCTTGTCACGCAAGATGCGGACAGGCGATGAGGTGCGCGTTTCCACACCTATCACCGTGGCATTGCTGGTCATGAAACCACGACTCATCGAGCCGAACTTCTTGAAGCCCTGACGCAGACGGGTGGTAATCATCTCGGGTAACCAGAAATGTAGCGGACTGGCCAATAAGCCGGGGGCATAACTGCTGTCAGGAAGATCCGCGCTGAGCTTACCATTCACGAAATCCGTCATACGCTGCGCAGGAGCGGTCTGCTTCCTGTTTCCCTGCTGCCAGCACACACGCTCCAACTCCTCTTGGAAGCGCATCATCTTCAACGGTCCTTCGCCCTGCACATCCTCTGGACGCAGTTCCACCACCATACCGCTGTTACTCCATCTCGTGCCTCGGTTGGACGGACTCATTCCGTTTACCACAATCTGCTCAGGACCAGTAGCGGCAGGGATGACAAAGCCACCGGGACACATGCAGAAGCTATAGACGCCACGACCTTCCACCTGCGTGACGAAGCCGTATTCGGCGGCAGGCAGATAGGCACCCCTACCCTCCTTATTATGGTACTGGATCTGGTCAATCAGGTGTGCGGGGTGCTCCAGACGAACGCCTACTGCCAAGGCCTTGGCTTCCAAAAAGACTCCTGCGTCTGTGAGATAACGATACACATCACGGGCGGAATGACCAGTAGCCAGGATGACAGGTCCATGGAACTCGCGTTCCTCACGCTCACCGTTAACAGTAGTATGAACGGCTTTCACGCCCACCACCTCCCTGTCGGTTTCTCCACCTTCCATGACAGGACGGAGGTTCAAGGCCACCATCTTGGTCTGGAAATGAACCTCACCGCCGCATTGGATAATCGTGTTCCGCATATTCTCAATCACGCGGGGCAGTTTATCCGTACCTATATGGGGATGGGCATCTGCCAGGATATTCGTACTGGCACCATGCTGACAGAACACATTCAGGATCTTCTCCACGCTACCGCGTTTCTTACTGCGGGTATAGAGTTTCCCATCACTGTAAGCACCAGCACCACCTTCACCGAAACAGTAATTGCTCTCCTCGTCAACCTGCTGTGTACGGGCAATCAATGCCAGGTCTTTCTTGCGTTCGTGGACATCCTTGCCACGTTCCAGCACAACGGGTTTCAAGCCCAGCTCGATCAGTCGTAAGGCAGCGAACAAGCCTCCAGGACCAGCACCCACTACCACCACCTGGGGAGCGGATGATACGTCACGGTACTCCGTCTTCACGTATTCATCATCCGTTGGCTCCTCATTGATATATACCCGTACCTTGAGGTTGACGAAGATGGTACGCTGACGGGCGTCAATACTGCGTTTCAGTACTCTGACGTGCGTCATCGACTTCATCTCAAGACCTTCCTCGTGTGCCAGGTAGTCCTTGATGGTGGCCTCGTTGGCCGCTTGGTGCGGGTGCACCCTGATGGTATATTCTTGGATCATATGTTCGGCGTGTCCCAGACTTTGGTATTAGTGCATTGGATATTCTGTGTCAGACGACCGATCTTCAACACGAAGTCACCCTCTTCAAGGGTCCAACGACCGTCTTGTCCTACAAAGGCCATGCTCTTGCCAGGAAGTTTAAAAGTGACTGTTTTTGTCTCTCCGGGTTGGAGTTCTATTTTCGTAAAGTCGCGTAACCGCTTGTTATCAGGAACGATAGAAGCAATTAAATCACTTGTGTAGAGCAAGACAGCCTCTTTACCTACTCGTGAGCCCGTGTTCTTCACATCCACAGAAACGGTCAGCACATCATCAGCTGTGAAAGATGACTTATCAACCGTGAGGTTTGCATACTCGAAAGTGGTATAGCTCATACCATAGCCGAAGGGCCACTGCAACGATACCTTTGCGTCGTAGTTATAGGCACCCGCCATTGTACCCACCTCTTCGCTCACCTTATAATCATAGGTGTTCAAAGAATTGATCTCACGAGGATAGGTATAAGGCAGTTTGGCAGAGAAATTTGCATCACCCGCCAGCAGGTTGGCAAGGGCATCAGCACCATAATTACCAGGGATGAGGATATCCACGACAGCCTTGGCCAACGGCTCGATGTCAGCAATCAGACGCGGACGACCCTCGTTGAGTACGAGGATGATAGGCTTACCAGTTTTTGACAGTTCCTTCACGAGGTTACGCTGGTTCTCAGAGAGCCACAAGTCGGAAAGGTTTCCCGGCGTTTCCGTATAGGAGTTCTCGCCAATACAAGCGATGATGATATCAGCTCCCTGAGCCGCAGCAACAGCCTTGTCAATCTGGGGTTTATTCTCGGCAGAATAGGCACCATCCTCATTATAGGTAACACCCTGCTCGAGAATGACATTCTCCTTGCCGTACTTATTACAGAGCGCCTCATAGATGGTGTTGTACTGCTCGGTTAGGTCTTCTGCCTTCGAGCCCTGCCAGGTATAGCTCCATCCGCCGTGCAGACAACGCATCTGGTTGGCATTAGGACCCGTAAGCAGGATCTTCTTCCCTTTTGCCAAAGGAAGGATGTTCCCTTCGTTCTTCAGCAGAACCTCACTCTCCTCGGCTGCCTGTAACGACTTAGCTGCAAACTCGGCACTACCGAACTTCTCATAACCCTTACCACCCGTATTCGGCTTTTCAAAGAGCCCCAAGCGATACTTTGCACGGAGAATACGGCGCACCGCATCATCGATACGCTCCATCGACACCTTACCTTCCTGAACAAGTTCCTTAAGCAGGATGCAGAACTCCACGCTATAGGGATCCATCGACATGTCGATACCTGCATTGATGGCAATGCGAATGGCATCTTTCTTATCCTTGGCCACATGTTCACGGGAATACAGATTATTGATATCAGCCCAGTCGGTAACGAGGAAACCATCCCACTGAAGGTCCTCCTTCAGCCATTTGGTAAGATACTCATAGCTGGCATGAACAGGCACACCGTTGATGCTGGCAGAGTTAACCATCATTGTAAGTGTACCGGCAAGGGCAGCCGCCTTGAAGGGCTCGAAGTATTTCTCACGAATCATCTGCGGTGAGAGATAAGCAGGGGTACGATCCTTACCCGACCAAGGCGCACCGTAGGCAAAGTAATGCTTTGTACTGGTACCTACATGGTATTGGTCGATATGGTTGGGATCATCACCCTGATAGCCCTTGATCTCGGCTTCCACCATACGTGCATTGACAATGGCATCCTCGCCGAAGCTCTCCCATACACGGGGCCAGCGGGGATCACGACTCAGGTCAACCACGGGATTGTACACCCAAGGACAGTTACCTGCACGACTCTCATAAGCGGTAACCTCAGCACCTGTACGGGCAATCTCTGTATTGAATGTAGCACCGATATTGATAGGTTGCGGGAAAAGCGTTCCGTTCTGGATATAGGTCACACCATGGTTATGATCAAGTCCATAGATATCTGGGATGCCGAGGTACTTCATCGACTTCTCCTGAATAACACGAATCCACTTCTGCCATTCACTCACACTTGGGGCACGGGAACCAGGAGCGTTAAGGATGGAGCCTACCTTCCATTTGGAGATGAGCGTATCGAGCATGGCCTCGTTGAGCTTCCACACCCGTTTGGTCTCGCCCTTGTAGATATCCACAGGGAAGCTACCCAGTCTGTCGATAATCTGCTCATCAGTCAACTTCAGCATGTCGTCGATATCCTTGGCAGGACGTCCATACTGCTGAAGTACTGAGCGTACCTTCTCACGATCCACCTTGGCATTCTCCACGGTCATCTTCCCCATCACATCGAGGTTCAGTTCGAGCATCTGTCCGATCTTCTCATCGAGTGTCATCTTAGACAGTGTCTTTTCAATGGCCGCCTCCAGTTTTGCATCACGAGGAATGGCAGGTTTACGTTGCTGTGCCCATACCGCTGTAACGGCACAAACCACGATAATAGTCAAAATAGGTCTTTTCATATTGTTTCGTTATGTTCTTAGTTTTAATGTTACTATCGTTCTGATTTATCTGAACCTTGAACGGGGACCGCCACTGCTACCTGTATAGGTAGAAAGGTTTACTGCCGAGCCACCACTGACAGAACCACCGACATTGGCCATACCACCGAAGTAAGCTGTGCCACCGCTAACGGAAACACCCGACTCCATAGTTGGTGTGGACGAGGTATAGACAATAAGTTGCTGATAGTTGCCACCACCAGGGCCACCAGGACCACCACCAGAAGATGACTTGTTCGGTGTCTTGAAAGCTAGTACAAGACTGCCACCATTATACAGGGCATGCCAACTGTTCTCTGCCCACGAAGTAGTGTACTTACATGTTCCGCCTGATATGCTGGCGCCACGTTCCAGTCCACCAACAGCGATGATGGTACCGCCCTGCACATAGAGTTTCTTCTGTTGCTCAGAGTTGGCATCGATAGCCATCTCAGGATCACCAGCACCGATGGCATAGATCACACCGTCCTTGATGTAACAGTTACCATTGGCATCAATACCATCGTTGTTGGTAGAGCGTGCATAGACATAACCGCCGCTTATGGTGATATCTCCCCCAGCATTGATGCCATCGTCATAGCTGTTGACGGTGATTTGACCGTCGGTGATCTTAATGGATCCTTCGCACTGGATGCCTTCGGATTTCGTGGCCGGACAGTTTACGTTAATCGTACCGCCATTGATGTAGATATTACCGGTGTCCTCATCTTCATGATCGGTAGTTTCACCTGTCGATTTATCGCCTTCGAGGTCGCACTGGATACCATCGTCTTCAACACCGCTGATATTGATTTCGCCGCTCTCCACTAAGAAGAACTGGCTACAGTTGATACCATCGCCTACGGCAGATGTTACGTTGATGGTGGCATTCTTGATGGTGAAGTACTCTCCCGCCTTGATGGCATGCTTTACGTTACCCATCACATTGAGCGTACCCTTCTGGGCAAACTCGGCATGTCCCTTGATGTAGAAACAGCCTTTCTGTGAACCGCTGGCAGCATCAACAAGGGTATTCGTGGTACCAGTAACTACCTTTACCTTAATACGCTTACCATTCATGATGCTAATGGCAGCACCGCTATAGATAGGAGAAGAGTTGGTCAGCGTCAAACCGTTCAGTTCAACGGTAGCCTTATAGGAGCCTGTTGTGTAGAACTCACCATCTGATGATGAGCCCGAAAGCGTATAGGTGATCTCCTCATTTACCGAACTGCTCTGATCGATGGACACATGGGCACCTCTAATTGTAGGGCTGACGTACTGCGCAATGTTGCCTGCCACGTACACCTTTGCTGATGAACCATCATAGACAACACCAACAGTACCATCAGTTACTTCGCTGTTATCCACGATAATACTACTGACATCACTGAGTTTGAAGGCCTTACCCATAATGGTTACAGTGTTACCACCAGAGAATGTCATCGTACCTGTTTGGGAGGCAGGAAACTGATAAGTCACATTACCTATCGTCAAATTCAGCGTCTGTGCTGATGCCGTGAGGGCGACGAGCACTACGGCAAGGAGGATCATTATCTTTTTCATTGTTTCACTGCTATTTTATGGGTTCCATTCTTACTGCGTACCACGTATACTCCATTCTTCATTTGGTCTTTCGTTACCTTCCTACCATTCAGGTCGTATATGTCGGTTATTTCATTCCAGTCAGAGACATAGAGTGTTTCGATGCCTGTTGATTCGTCATGAGTCGAGAAATACATCTTACTCAGATTAGCGACGGTGAACGACTGATCACCTGCTTTCAACGTAGCTCCCGAGATGGAAATGGTTAAAGACGATGTTGATACAGATACCCTCGCCCCATCGGTCATCTCAAAGGTCAGATAGGTGTATTCCTCAGCACTTACTGTTAGTGTTCCTAACAGTAGCATCAAAAATAGAAATAGCTTCTTCATAAATGTAGTTTTTAGAAATTCGGTGCAAAGATACACTTTTTTTGTACATATATGTTTGATCTTGTGAGAAATTGTTTGTCAAATTGTCGGATTTAATACGAATTTGCCAAATAATACGATTTTTTGGATTTCTTGTTATCGTTTGAGGAATCCCTGTCCATTCACTTCTGGTGTTTCTCTCGGTATTGCTGGGGTGTGATTCCCGCATTCTGCTTGAACACGCGGTTGAAATAAGAATAGTCGTGATATCCCAACATCTCCGCTATGCCTTTGATGGGAAGGTCGGAGGTGACAAGCACCAGTTCTGCCTTCTCCAATCTGCGCTTGGTGATATACACATTGGGAGTCTCCCCCGTTTCTCTTTTGAACACGCGGATGAAGTGATCCTTAGACATGCAGGCTTTGTCGGCAAGCATATCAATATCCAGATGACTGTCCAGATGCTTGCGAATAAAGACCATCGTCTGATGAATACGATTATCCTTCACCTCTTCTTTGAACACAGCCTGCTTGAAGAAACGCGACATCAGGATATATAAGATACCCCGAGACTCCATCTTGTCATGGAAAGGGCGTTGCTGGTTCAGACGGATGTTACTGACCAATGCCGGGTGATTGTCATAAGCCTGGGGATTCGACGCTGGTAGTCTAAGTAACGGATTGATATCACAGAGCCGTTTGATCAGTTCAAGATCTGTAGGAGAAGCATCCACCTCAACAGGAAATGAATAGTCATCGAGGACGCGCATTCCTCGTTGCTGGTCTTCATAGATATGTATATAGTAATGTGAGAACGAAGCTTTGCATACATAACTGTGCTCCGTAAAGGCTGGGATGAAATAAAGATGTTCTGGCGTGAGCGTATAGTAATTGGAGCCTATACCCACCTGAGCCTCCCCTTCTGTTACATAGTACAGACGGGCAAACGGACTACGAACATGTTTCCAGTTCCAGTCACCGTCATGTTGGGCAAAACCTACATGAAGTGTCAGAAGATGAAGTTGACCAACTGATATACTCATAAAGCAATTCTATTGGGGTCCAAAGTTACGGATAATAATCGAGAAAAACGATATCGGATAGGAAAAAATCGACAAATATCGATATAGTATTTTGTTTATTATAATATTTTTTGTTACTTTGCAGAAAATATCGATATTAAAATATGAAGAAACTTATTTCAACGATCATTTTATTGTGTGGTGTAACTTTAGGCGTAGAGGCACAGAAGATTACATCACCCAACGGGAAATTGTCAGCAGTGACAGCAAACAAACAGTTAGTTATCAGTTACGAGAAACAGAAGGTGCTGGAACTGACTGACATCCCATTCAACCAACTGACGTTTTCGAGGAAGGTGAAAGATAACTACCAGATGCTGGAGGGCAAGCAACTGCATTGTACCAACAAGGCCAATGAGTATCAGGCTCCCATCGGACAGAACGCGAAGATTGTGATGCGACTCTACAACGATGGCATCGCCTTTCGCTATGAATATACGAACCTGCAGAACAGTAAGGTTCCTGAAGAGCATACAGCTTACATCATCCCAGAGGGAACAAAACGCTGGATGCAGCAGTGGAGCGACGGCTACGAGGGTTTCTTCCCGATGACGACCACTGCCAATGTGAAGACATTAGGCGGCTTTGGCGGTTCGATGGTACAAAAGGACTTCAACACCCACTGGGGCTATCCGTTGCTGATGGAGCCTGTTGACGGTGTGTTTGCTCTTATCACCGAGGCCAACATCGAACGTCGTCAGAGCGCTTCAAGTCTATTTAACAAAGGTGAGGTGTTCAACGTTAAGCAGGATCAGAACGACCTGTTGCTGACAGGCGACTGGCATACACCTTGGCGCGTCGTCATCATCGGTAAGCTGGCCGACATCGTACAATCAACACTGGTGACGGATGTCAGCGAACCATCGAAACTGAAGGATGTCGGTTGGATCAAGCCTGGGGTTGTGTCTTGGATTTATTGGGCGAACAACCATGGTTCGAACGATTACAATATCATTAAGAAATATGTGGATATGGCCGTTACGCTACATCTGCCCTATGTGCTTATCGACGCTGAATGGGATGAGATGGACAAGTTGGCCAGCAACGAGGGAAAGACTATCGAGGATGCTGTGAAATATGCTATCTCCAAGGGTATCAAACCGCTGATATGGTATAACTCATCCATTGGCTGGGTGAATGGTGCCCCAGGTCCTAAGTATCGTCTGAACAAGCCCGAGGATCGCGAGAAGGAGTTTGCTTGGTGCGAGAAGATCGGAGTGGCTGGTGTGAAGATCGACTTCTTCAGCGGCGACAACCAAGTCAACATGGACTACTGTCAGGATCTGCTAGAGAGTGCTGCTCGTTATCATCTGTTGGTGAACTTCCATGGTGCACCTATTCCTCGTGGATGGCAGCGCACCTATCCAAACCTGCTCTCCACAGAGGGCGTCTATGGCGCAGAGTGGTACAACAACGTGCCTCACTTCACGAAGAAGGCCGCTAGTCATAATGCCACGTTGCCATACACACGCAACGTTATAGGTCCGATGGACTATACCCCTTGCGCCTTTAGTGACTCGCAGCATCCGCACATCACCTCAAAGGGTCATGAACTGGCACTCACCGTTCTTTATGAGAGTGGTTTGCAGCATCTGGCCGATCGTCCGGAGAGTTTCCTGGCTCAACCTCAAGAAGTACAGGCATTCTTAGGGAAGCTGCCCACCGTATGGGATGAAACACGCTATGTCAGTGGCTATCCAGGTGAGAGTGCCGTATTGGCTCGAAGAAGTGGAAAAACATGGTATGTAGCAGGCATCAACGGAAAGGACGATCCACAAACGCTCGTTACCGACCTCAGCTTCTTGGGTAAGAAATGGAAGAAGATTCAGGTGTTTACCGACGATGCCAATGATCATTGGCAGATTAGCACCACAAACATACTGCCCAAGCAGATCAGCTGTCAGCCACGCGGTGGCTTCGTGCTTGTCATCAATAAGTGAGAATAACTGTTTTCCCATGAAAGGAATAACAACAATCTTTTTGAGTGCGGTGTTTTTGGCTCTACACGCACAAACGCATACTTCCTGCGGTCCTGTGCCAACAACCAACCAGTTACAGTGGCAGGAGATGGAGATGTATGCCTTCATCCACTACTCGATGAATACCTATACCGACCAGGAGTGGGGTTTCGGCAATGAGGACCTGCAGCTGTTCAACCCATCAGACCTTGATTGTAGGCAGTGGGCGCGCGTCTGCAAGCAGGCGGGCATGAAGGGCATCATCTTCACTGCCAAACATCACTGCGGCTTCTGCATGTGGCCCTCGAAATATACGGAATACTCGGTGAAGAACACTCCATGGAAAAATGGCAAAGGCGACGTGGTACGCGAATTGGCTGAGGCCTGCAGAGAGGAGGGTTTGAAGTTTGCCGTGTATCTCTCTCCGTGGGACAGAAATCATAAAGACTATGGAAAGCCGGAATACGTGACCTACTTCCGTAACCAACTGCGCGAACTGCTCACCGACTATGGCGACATCTTCGAGGTGTGGTTCGACGGAGCCAATGGTGGCGATGGATGGTATGGCGGGGCCAACGAGACGCGAAGAATAGACGGGAAGACCTACTATGGGTGGGCAGAGACCTTCCACATGATTCGTGAGTTACAACCGAATGCCGTCATTTGGAACGATGGTGGCGACCGTGGTGACCTACGCTGGGTGGGAACGGAAGCCGGCAATGTGGGCGAAACAAACTGGAGCCTGATGCCCAGCAAGGGCGACACACCTTGGCACATGCTGCACTATGGTGTGGAGAATGGCGATGTATGGTGTCCTGGTGAGACGAATACGAGCATCCGCCCAGGGTGGTTCTATCACGAGACGGAGAATGCCCATGTGAAGAGTCTTTCGAAACTGATGGACACCTATTATAAATCGGTGGGGCGTAACTCGACACTATTGCTGAACTTTCCCATCGCTCCTAACGGGCGCATCCACCCTACGGACTCGCTGCGAGGCATTGCCTTCAACAAGATGATTCACGAGGTATTCAAAACTGACCTCGCCCAGAAGGCCAAGAAAAAGACTGTAGGGAATGAGACTATCATCACTTTCAAGAAACCCACATCATTCAACCGGTTTGTTGTCGAGGAGGACATCCGCTACGGGCAACGCGTGAAAAAGTTCTCATTGGAAGCCGAAGTTAACGGGAAATGGGTGCCTCTGAAGGATGAACTCGTAGAACAGGGCGATGGCTTGACCACCATTGGTCATCGTCGCATCATCTGCTTCCCCAATATAACGGCTACGCGACTGCGATTTACAATCATTGAAGCGAAGTGTGAACCCATCATCAAGCGAACCTCTGTTTATTTTGCCCCAGAACTGACAGCAGATATCCCTAATAGCGGCGAGAAACGTAGCAGCAACCTTCATTATTTCTTCAGCAATCCCAAACAAATGATGATTGATTGGGACACCGAGCAGACCATCACGTCGTTCCGCTATCTACCGCCGCAGACAACACACGAGGGCACTGTGACCCACTATAGCCTCTGGGCCTCCCCCAACTGGGCTGACTGGACAAAGGTAGCCGAGGGTGAATTCTCGAACATCGTCAATAACCCCATTTGGCAGAATATCAAATTTGACACTCCCGTCAAGGCCAAGATTCTCCGCCTCGATGCAGACCGACTGGCTGAGGGCGACCGCATGGCTTTTGACGATATAGAAGTAGTAACGGAATAGTAAAAATAATAATAAAAAATGAACATGAGAAATCAGAGGTTTTTCTTATTGGTTATATTCTTGCTATGTGTGCTGTCGAGCGCAATAGCACAGTCGCGACAGCTCTTTGATAGTGGTTGGCAGTTTACGCGCAACGGGAAGACTATCAATGTAAATCTGCCCCATGACTGGGACATCTATGAGGCTCCTAACCCTTCAACAGGGGCTACGGGTACAGGTGGTGGCTGGTATCCTGGAGGTAAAGGCGAATACCGTAAACAGTTTAAAACTCCTGATGGTGATATAGTAAAATTGCACTTCGAGGGCGTCTATCAGAAGGCCGAGGTTTTTGTGAATGGACAGAAGGCAGGACAACACGCATACGGCTATACGCCCTTTACCGTTGATATTACACCTTATCTGTATAAAGATAAACGTAAGAACGAGGTACTGGTGAAAGTCGATAACTCAGAACAGCCTAACTGCCGTTGGTATTCCGGTTCAGGCATCTATCGTCATGTGTGGCTACAGACCATGCCTAAGATGCATATCGCAGAAAATGGTATTCTTATCTGGACACCAAAGGTCAGCAACAAACAGGCAACGCTCCACATGAATGTGCTTGTTAAAAATGAAGGGTTGGAAACCCATGAGATTGACGATATAGAAGTGACCTTCCGTGGCGGTTCTTTCACGCTGACACCTCTGTACGAAGACAATAAGCGGGTGTGGAAGGAGAAGTACACCATGGTGACACGCAACGGAACGTCTATCTGTGGGTTAGGCTATACCATCGACCAGCCTCATCTGTGGTCACCCGATGATCCTTATCTTTATGAGGCCACCGTCAGACTGAAGGAAAAGGGAAGGGTTATAGACGAGCAACAGGTGAAGTTCGGTATCCGCTCACTCTCTTTTGATACCGAGAAGGGTTTTGTGCTCAATGGAAAGCCACTGCTTATCAATGGCGCCTGCGTGCATCACGATGATGGGGTGCTGGGGGCAATGGCTTTTGATGCGGCCGAGATCCGTAAGGTAAAGTTAATGAAAGAGGCAGGCTTCAACCTTATTCGAACCTCACACAACCCCACCACCCGTGCTTTCCTTGACGCTTGCGACTCATTAGGCATGCTGGTTATTGATGAGGCTTTCGACGGATGGCGCCAGGCGAAGACACCCTACGACTACTCCACCCTCATCGACTCCTGCTACCGAGAGGATATCTATGCGATGGTACAGCGCGATCGCAACCATCCCAGCGTCATCTGCTGGAGCATCGGAAACGAAGTAATGGAACGCAAGGATATCCGCGTCATCACCACCGCCCGAAAACTGAAGCAGGCCATTCTGGAGATGGACAATACGCGTCCTGTTACCGAGGCACTATGCTCGTGGGATAGCGACTGGGAGATCTACGATCCGCATGCTGAAGTGCTCGACATAGTGGGCTATAACTATATGATTCACAAGCATGAAGGCGACCATAGAAGAGACCCGAAGCGTGTGATGTGGCAGACGGAGAGTTATCCGCGTGATGCCTTCAAGAACTGGGCATTGGTGAATGACTATCCCTACATCGTTGGTGACATCGTGTGGACGGGTCTCGACTACCTGGGTGAGTCAGGCATCGGACGCTATTACTACGACGGTGAGACAAAAGGCGAGCATTATGTGGAAGGGGGAATTCCCGACTGGCATGGTGCCTATTGTGGCGATGTGGATATCACAGGTTGGCGCAAACCTATCAGTCATTACCGCGAGCTGTTGTGGAAAGATTCCAATGATATGTATATGGCAGTGAGAGAGCCTGATGGCTACCATGGAAAGATCCATGAGACCGCATGGAGCGTATGGCCTACATGGGAGTCATGGAACTGGTCTGGCAGTCGCGACCCGAAGGGCGCAACTGTTTCTTCCTGGGAAGGTAAACCCGTAGAAGTGGAGGTCTATACGAAAGCCCCAGAGGTAAAACTCTATCTGAACGACAAACTCATCGGTACCAAGACCGTCAGTCGCGATACACAGTTCAAAGCGGTATTCACAGTCCCTTACGAACCGGGTACCCTCCGCGCTGAAGCCAATGGACAATGTGTAACGCTTAGTACTGCTGGCAAACCCGCTCGTCTGCAACTCACCCCCGACCGCCGAGTCATCACGGCCGATGGTCAGGACCTGTCATTCATCACCGTCGAGGTGGTAGATAAGGAAGGGCGCGTCTGTCCAGATGCCGCCATCCCCTGTGAGGCAATAGTTAAAGGACAAGGTAGTCTGCTGGCGTTTGCCTCTGCTGACCTCAAAGACCGCGAGCCTTATACCTCGCCAAGGGTTACTACCTGGAAAGGTCGTGCCCTGCTGGTGGTACGCAGCACGGAGAAGAAAGGCAACGTGCAGATTAGCATTAAGAGTACGTTACCTACATCAACCATCACCATAAAGAGTAAATAATGAAAAGAATCATCATTCTATTTGCCTCCTTGCTAGCCATTACGGCACATGCACAAACGCACGATTGGGAGAATCCCGCTGTGCTGGGCATCAATAAACTGCCGTACCACGCTACGTTGCAACTGCCTTCGAAATGGAAGGAGTGTAAGGAAATTGTTTCACTCGACGGTCAGTGGCTGTTCCATTGGTCTAAGGACCCTGAGTCGAGGCCTGCTGATTTCTATCGTGAGGATTATGACGTAAGCGGATGGGACCAGATCACTGTGCCTGGCAATTGGCAGTTACAGGGCTTTGGCAAACCCATCTATGTCAACATGCAGTATCCCTTCCATCGCGACCGGCCAAGCGTGACGGGTGAACCCAATAAGGACTGGTATGCCTACGACCACCGCAACCCTGTAGGTTCGTATGTGACGTTCGTTGATGTCACGAAAGAGATGCTTTCCAAGAATCTGATTCTGCACTTCGGCGGTGTTCACTCGGCCTTCTACGTTTGGGTGAATGGTCAGAAGGTGGGCTATAGTCAGAACTCGATGTCACCTGCAGAGTTTGATGTGACGAAGTCTTTGCGTGAGGGTAAAAACAAACTCGCTGTTGAGGTGTATCGCTGGAGTGATGGAAGCTATTTGGAGGATCAAGACATGTGGAGACTCTCTGGCATCTTCCGTGAGGTACAGCTCTGGGTGCGCCCCTTGGTACATATTGTAGACTATAAGGTGGAGGCTGTGCCTAATCAGGACTTCTCACAGTTTACCGTCAAGGCTAAGATTTCTGTCTGCAATACTGGTAAGAAGACGGCCAAGAATCTGTTGACTCAACTGCAGATAGCTTGTCCTGAACTTCATGGCGTCAATGTCAACCCTAACCATCATAATGTCACCAACCATCTTATCCCCAAACTTCGTGCAGGTGATACGATAACCATCGAACTCAATTACCACTACAATAGTTTCCAATACCTCTGGTCGGCAGAAAAGCCTTGGCTCTATCCCTACACGATAGAACTGCTTGACAGCAAAGATAGCAAGAAAGATGAGCACTTCTACAACCACTTCGGTGTGAAACGCGTGGAGTGTGTTGGTGAGGTGTTTAAGATCAACGGAAAGAACGTCAAATTACGCGGTGTGAACCGTCACGACCACCATCCCGTAACAGGTCGCTACGTGGATGATGCCACCTACGAAAAGGATATCACGCTGATGAAGCAGGCCAACATCAACTTCCTGCGCACCAGTCATTATCCCGACCGTGAATACCTCTATGAGCTCTGCGACCGCTACGGCATCTATGTCATGGACGAGGCTAATCAGGAATCGCACGGCTATGGTTATGCGAATAAGGTGATGGGTGAAGACCCGGAGTGGAAGGATGCCCATGTGGACCGTGCCGTCTCGCTGGTGCAACGCGATAAGAACCACCCCTGCGTCATCATGTGGAGTATGGGTAACGAGGGTGGTGTTGGTCCTAACCTCAAGGCGATGCGCGATGCCGCCGTGGCACTCGATACCATCGCCCTACCCTTCTGCGATACTGACCGCAGATATTCGGACATCTATGATGATGCCTATCTTACGCCAGACCGTCTCGCCAACGAGGCTCGTCGCATCAGCGACCGCCCTTTCATGATGCGTGAATATGCCCATGCCATGGGTAACTCGATGGGTAACTTCCAAGAATACTGGGATGTAATCTATGCCGATTCTAGCATCTGTGGTGCAGCCATCTGGGACTGGGTTGACCAAGGACTGAGCCTCTCCCCCAACCCCTCCCCAGCAGGGAGGGGAGCAGAGTCTCAAGCAAGCCAGAAAGTCTCCCCTACGGGGGGAGGCTTGGAGGGGGCTTTCCTCTATGGTGGGGACTTTGGCGACCAGCCTAACGACGGTCCTTTCTGTATCAATGGCCTCATAGGTCCTGATCGTAAACCCCATCCCCACTACTACGAGGTGCAGCACGTGTATCAGCCCCTGCAGTTCATACTCGATGGTAACAATATCCGGATTATCAACCACGACAGTTTTACGGCACTCGAGGAATACGACTATTTCTATACGCTCTTATGCACTGGCGATACAATCGGTGGTGGACTCATGAACCTTAAAGGCGATCACATTGAGTTGCCCTATTATCCTGATGATAATGAAATGACGATGACTATTGAGGCTCGTCTGAAGAAAGATCAGCCTTGGGCAGAAGCGGGATTTGCTGTAGCCCGCGAGCAGTTCGTACTAAGAGAGTATATCTTCCCCTGGAACGTCAAGCCCAAAGACAAAGTTCAGGCCAAGAACATCACCATCAACGGCAACAACCTCACCTCATGGATTGTCGATGGTCAGGAGATGCTGCAGGCACCTTTGGAACCCTACTTCTGGAAGCCCGAGAACGATAACCAGCATGCTGCTCACTTCGCCGAGCGTACCGCCGTGTGGAGAGAGGTCAGCGATGTTACCGTGAACTATACCGTCATCGATGAGCGTACGATTCAGGTTGATGTAGATTACCATCCATCAGGCACAGACAAACCCGTGATGCCCAAGTTCGGCATGCGTATGCGTCTGCCTGCCGACATGACTCATATAGAATATTATGGTCGTGGTCCTTGGGAGAACTACCCCGACCGCAAGCGCAGCGCGTTCATCGGTCGCTACAAGATGCCGCTCAGCGAATATGAAACGGAGTATATCCATCCGCAAGACAACGGCTGTCGTACGGATGTGCGTTGGTTCAACATTGCAAATGGAAAGAATACCCTTCACATAGAAGGTCTCCAGCCCCTTTGTATCCGTGCCTGGGACTATGGCGAGGAAGACCTCGAAGGTGCTGGTCATCCCTATGAGATCCAGCGTGGACAGTTCGTCAACCTGAACATCGACTTGAACGTCCATGGTGTTGGTGGCGTTGACACTTGGGGAGCCCGCACACTACCGCAGTACACCATAGACGGTAACAAGCCTTATCATTATGGTTTCATCTTAGAATGGCAATAGACTACCTCTTGATGAACTTACAAGTTGCATGATGACCATGTCCATCTGACAGACGAGCAATATAGCAGCCAGATGACAGTGCGTCGAGCGACTGCTCAGCATAGCCATTGGTCAGAGAAACGGTCTGCTGACTCAGCAGTTGTCCTGTGATATTGTAGATACCCAACTTGACAGCAGGTATAGACAGGTCGCTATTAATGAGCAGACGGTCACGGGCATAGCTCATGCTAATACTAGGTGTATTGGTCATGGACATCTCGTTGATGCCTGATGGGTCATCACCCGAGAGGTGTACAACATACGAAGAAAGGATATTCGCCTTCGCTATGGTCGGTATATTCATGAGATAGACATGATTGCTACCATCGGGATAACGGCCAACACTCTCATCGCTCTTCATCATCTGATGATAAGAGATGCTGTTATTCCAACTCTCGTCGGCGGCTGTCAACATAACATCCCCGCCTTCCGCGTCAAGCTTGAAGGAGGTATGCAACTGCGTGAGCGGCTCCAGTTTGTCACACCATACGACAAGATAACCATGAGCAGGAATGATGGTTGATGCCCCATTGCCTGTGATCTGATACTTCTTGGGCTTGTTCAGATTGTCTGTCAGATACATGCCCTCCACATCTATGCCGGCATCAGTCGTATTGTATAGTTCCACCCAGTCGTTACGTTTGTAGTATTCATTGACGTAGATGCCATTGGCAGCGCTCACCTCATTGATACAGACTGGTGTGAGTCCTTGCTCCTTGCGCTCATTGTCGGTCATTGGCTCAAAACAGGCCACCAACGATATCTTATTGCCATCAGGCAGGTTGATAACAGAATCGGTCAAGACCGCTTCTCCCGTATCAGCACCTACTGTTGTTATCAGTTCACAAGTCCAGAACAGATCGCTGGAAGAAGCCTTATTGTTGTGCACTTCCACAGCGATGGTGTTTTCGCCTTTCTTAAACAACGTTGGTGACAGTTCGAGGGTACCCGTTATTGGCTGTTCAGCTGCATAAGACGTGGTGAACGTGTTGTAATCAACATCGCCATTAGGCATATTTACACGTCCTGCATCCTGACCGTTAACCCAGATGATGAAGCCATCATCCACTTGGTAGTTTAGGGTGAACGAGTCATTGGATGTTGGTGAGCCATTGAGGGTTACCGACTTACGGAAGTAGGTGGTAGGATGCCTGTTCTCTGGATCATTTCCATAACTGACGGTGGTTTTCACGCCAGCAGTCTTATAACCCAATGGAGCCTGTCCAGACGACCAAGAAGCATCATTGAAATTCTTTGAGCGCCAACTCGTTCCATTCTGTTGTCCTTTGTCGTAATACTTCCATGTATCGTTGGTCTTGATAACCTGGATGGTAGCTCCGGTCGTTTTCTTCCATCCCGCAAAGGTGTAACCCGCAGGTGCTTTTGCCTCGAGGGTGACAGGGGTAAAGAGTCTGCCGTTGAAGGAAGCATAAGGCACCTGGATGCCGTTAACAAAGATGGTGGCATCTTCAACATCTGCTGATAATGTCACGCTTTGCTTCTGTGCACCATTCAACTGCATCGGCTGGTATTGTTGAAGCTGACTGGTCAGATTTTCCAAACGGGATGACAACTTATCCTTCATCTTATTGGCGGCATTGTCAGGTGTATAGCCATCGAGTTGTGACATGGGGCGCATACCATCTGCCAACTCGTTAATAATAGCAGTGGCACGACTCTTCTCGAATACGCTGCCTGCCACGATACAGAAGGTGTCAATGAACTTCTTACGATATTCATTGTGTTTGAGAAGGTTCTTGAACAGCTGGATCATCTTGATATGACTATAGTCATCGAGCGAGGATATACGATGATCCCAAGCGTTAAAGGCATAATCAAGGTCGTAGCAAACAAAGCGGTAACGACCATCGGCCTGACTACGATAGGCTTTGACGTTGTTGTCGGGCCAGTCGTCATTGCCAAGATACAGCTCAGTTGCCATATAGTTGGTGAACTCATCGATGTCGAGCATCGTCTTCACCTCGTCATATACACCTGTCTCGTTGATGCGCTCGCTCAATGTCACGAGTCGGTTATATACCTTATCATTACCATTGGTAAAGGTGCTGTTTTCGAACATATCTATTTCCTCGTCGTCATAGCCGAAATTGGCATACACGAATTTATCGTTGGAGGGTTCGCGAAGGTTGAGTATGCCCTTGAATTCTCCGTTGATGTATTCCGCTACCTGAATAAACGACTGCACATCGAGGTCGATGCCAGAGCGCTGAATGATGGTTGCCAACGCCGGATCGGTAAAGCGGGCATGGTTATTCCACACATCATTGCCACCATTACGTATCAGCAACGCCTTGCTTCGGATGAACGGTTTTTGTGGGAAGAAAGAATAGTTGAAGCGGTTCTGTCCGTCAAATACCTTATTCGACTTAAGTTTCATCGAACGAGGATTGATATTTCGTGTCCATCCACCAGAAACACTAATGTTAACATCTTGGTTGAAAAGCATACCTTCCGTAGGACTAATGTAACTGAAGTTCACAGGACGGTCCCACGGCTGGTTCCAGTTTACGGGTCTGTCACTACCTTTACCGGAAATACCATTGGTACCCTCTACGTCAATACCCCATACCGGATCGGTAAAGTAACGCTCATCACCAACAACAGAAACGATGGGAATGGTATAGTTGTTACTTGTCTGGATAAAACTACGAGTGACAGGAACACTGGGCAGATAACCATCTTTGAAAAGACGGAAAACATAATTAGTAGTCCATGTAACAGTAAATTTCCCGTCAGAGCTTTTCTTACAGTTCCTTGTAGGACTACCTTCTTTGGCTGCCGTCGGAACACTGCCGTCGGTAGAATACATCAGTGTAGCACCATCGGGGATATCAACATGAAATGTGAGCGTACCATTAATCAGCTGACTGCCCGCGCTCACTACAGGTGCATCGAGTCTATTGCTGGTAAAGACTGCCGTGGCATTTGTGGCACCAGGAGTTGCATCAGCAGTCCAGTTCCACCCTTCTTCACCATCAGCAGTACGTGCCCAAGAAGTACGACTCATTGCTTCGGGATATTCCACGCTGGTGATCAGTTGTCCGTTCTTGTCGCTCAGACAGATGGTACCGCCATCGCAGTCGAGTTTGAAGGGCGCCTGATTACTCTTGATTTCATCCGACCCCATCCACACAACCAAATAACCCTTGGCAGGCACAGTACCTATA
Organism: Prevotella sp.; assembly: GCA_017561825.1. Classification (GTDB taxonomy): domain Bacteria; phylum Bacteroidota; class Bacteroidia; order Bacteroidales; family Bacteroidaceae; genus Prevotella. The sequence goes on along the minus strand of JAFZBK010000046.1, from coordinate 2,941 downwards.
TCATTGGGCATCTTCCACTTGGTCAGATTGTTTGCATCATTGCTGAGATACATACCTGACAGGTTGATACTTTTTGTATCGGGGTTGTATATTTCTATCCAGCTATCAAAATTCGTAGCAGGACTCATCACTACGCCCGCATTCGAAGCCATAACTTCGTTGATGACTAGGGTTGTTGACGTATTGTCACCAGCGCCATAGACTGTTGATATAGCCAATGGGCTTAATAGGGCTAATAGGATTGAAAACACCTTTTTCATTGTTGTATATCGTTTAATCACTTTTCAATTCTTCAATTTGAGTTGCAAAGTTACGGATATTTTGAGTATTTTTGCTATATTTGCACCGATTATTAGGATTGTTTATGAAATAATGTAACAATACTTATGAAGGAAGTATTTGAAATTCGTGATTGTGATAACAAAGAAATCGCAAAAAGCCTCATCCGAGAGTACTCAACGATCAAAGGTGCAGAGCAGTGTTTTGTTTCTCTTGACAAAGAACTGTCTGATCTGGATACCTATTATCAGGGTGGTGCTTTTTTAATTGGTTATGAGAATAATACCCCCATTGCTACTGTTGCCATCAGAAAGATGGATGACATTACATGTGAATTAAAGAGGCTTTACGTAAAAACCGATTACCGTGGAAAAGGTTATGCACGACTTCTTGTAAATGCCATTATGGATAAAGCAAGGAAATTGGGATTCCAAGAAGTTAGGCTCACAACCAAACCAACAGTGATGCCTGTTGCGTATGGATATTACAAACGCATAGGATTTGAGGAACTGGGAAACGAAGAAGGAACCGTTTCCATGGTTACGTTCCTATCCTGATAATATGATAATTAATTTGTTATGATGGAAATAACATATAAGGACATACAGGCATTCAGAAAGGAAGACTTGGAATCGTTGTTCCTCTCTGTCGAATGGTCATCTGGCCATTATCCTGATAAATTGGTGGTGGCCATGCAAAACTTCGAGACGGTCTATACGGCATGGGACGATAACCAACTCGTAGGACTGATCTGTGCGATGGACGATGGCATCATGACAGCTTACATCCATTATCTGCTCATCCGTCCTGAATACCAGCATCTGGGTATCGGACGAAAACTAGTTGAGATGATAAAGGAGCACTATCGGGAATACTTGCGCATCGTCATCATCGCCTATAACGAGGAGCTGGACTTCTATGAATCGTGCGGATTCAAGAAAGCCGACGACGCAAGTCCAATGTTTATCACCAGTTTGTGGACGTAGATATGAAGTGGACAGTATTATCAGATAATCGAACTCAGAACCCATCGCTTGAAACAGAGCATGGATTATCTATCCTGCTCGAAACAGATAAGCATCGCATTCTGCTAGACACAGGAGCAAGTGATGTGTTTATCCGCAATGCTGAGACATTGGGTATCGACCTCAGCACAGTCGATTACGTATTTATCTCTCACGGACATAGCGACCATGCAGGAGGATTGAAACACTTTATAAATATTAATGAACGTGCTAAGATTATTGTGTCACCTAATGCCGTCAGGGGCAATTTCTTCTCTAAACGGCGATATCTGCATAGCATCACGACGGAGTGGCCAGAGGATATACAAGAGAGGTTGATACTTGTTGACGATACTCAGGAAATCGCCGATGGTCTTCACATCATTGCGCACATCTCACACACGCATCCAATGCCCCAAGGCAACCAACATCTGTTTGTGGAAAATGCAAATGGCGAATATATAAACGATGATTTCCTTCACGAATTAGCGCTATACACAAATGGCTTGCTTTTCACGGGTTGTGCTCATAGCGGTTTAGAGAACATCCTAGCAGCATGCCCCTACCCTGTCCGCACCGTTGTAGGAGGATTCCATCTATTGGATGATCATGAGAGTGAGGAGGAACTTACCAAACTTGCCAAGAGACTGACAGAAGCCTATCCCGATACAAAGTTCTACACCAGCCATTGTACAGGTGACAAAGTGTTTGCAACCCTAAAAACAGTGATGGGGAACCATCTTCATGCATTCTCCTGTGGAACAACACAAAAGGAGGATGCCTTCCTTCAACTTATCAGACTCTCTGATGGACATACCATCGCCTTCAAGGAGGAGATGCAGGAGGCCTTCCAGCATGGTTTCGAGGCATATAACAAAGATGCTGAAGAAATAAACCAGTGGCAGGTATTGCCCGACGAGGACTTCTATCAATCGTTGAATACTGAAGGTGCTGAAGCTTACGAAGCCGTCAGCGAAGATGGCCAGCGTGTGGGCGGTGCCATACTTTCTATCTATAAGACCGTAGGTCAACTGGCATTCCTCTATGTAAAGGTGGGTGTTCAGAGCAAAGGTATTGGTCAGTCCATCTGGAAAGCCATAGAGGCCATGCATCCGGAGATAGAAGTGTGGGAAACCTGCACCCCGTATTTCGACCGCCGCAACATCCACTTCTACATCAACCGCTGCGGATTCCATGCCGTTGAGTTCTTCAACGAGCATCACCCTGACCCCAATATGCCGAGACAACCGAACGAGCAGCGAGAGCAGAGCGATGTTAACATCAGCTCTGCCGAGTCGCGAGAGAGGAAGAGCGAAGCTCAATTTGACCAAGAGGATGGACTATTTAAGTTCGAAAAGAAGATAAGATGACTATCGATACAACAAACATGTGTTCGTTTAGAGCTCAGGCGTAGTATTCCCTTAAGATATGAATATCCCCACCCATAGAATTACCGACCATGCTGAGAGCGGCATCAGCATACGGAGACTGACACCCGACATTGTGATGCCAGCCGACAGGCCGCTGCACCGTGATGACTACTTTGCGTTCTGCCTGCTCACGAAAGGCGAAGTGAGCATCAATGTGGACTTCGCGGAGCGTACGCTGACTGGAGGACATGTCGGTTGTATGCTGCCAGGGCAGGTGCATCAGTATGC
>JAFZBK010000045.1 GCA_017561825.1 Prevotella sp. | reverse complement strand
CCCATCCAATCGGGATCCATACTTGTGATATTACGGTCTTCAGGATCGATCTTGCCATCGTTGTTCTGGTCGACGATCCAAGGTTGACCTTCTGTCAGGCCGTATACCTTATAATAATAGTCGTACTCCTTCATGGTAGAGCCAGGTGTCAGACCTGCGTTCTTGGTAGCCACGTTGTCGGGAACCGTCATATCGCGGTCGCTGACGATGCCGCCCCACTCGTAGGCATAGACGTTGTTGGCAGAATAGCCCACGAAGAGGTTATCCATCGTGCCTGAACCAAGCACACGATCACCCGTGCCGTTGATTTCGCGAACCTTGTTCTTGTTGGCAGAGAAGGTAAAGGTGGTCTCCCAGTGCCAGTCCTTGTTCTCGACGTTGATAGTTGTCAGTGCTACCTCAACACCGGTGTTGCGGACAGAACCGATGTTCGTAACCATCTGTCCACCACCGGAAACGAGAGGGAGCTGAACCTGGAAAAGCAGATCCTTAGAGGTCTTCTGATAGACATCGATGCTACCATTGATACGGCCACCGAAGAATCCGAAGTCGATACCGGCGTTGTACTCAGTAGAGGTCTCCCACTTCAGGTCCTTGTTGACGATAGAAGAGGCACTGTAACCCGTGCTGTACTTGTCGCCATAAGGATAGTAGATGGGGTCGGAGAGCGTCTGCTGGGTGTCGTAATCTTGAATACCGTCACAGTTACCGGTCACACCATATGCGAGACGGAGTTTCAGGTTGCTAAGCCAGTTGAGTTTCTGCATGAACGGCTCCTCAGAGATACGCCAGGCTGCTGCTGCCGAGGGGAAGGTTCCCCAGCGGTTGTCCTTGGTGAACTTCGAACTTCCATCACGACGGACGGTAGCGGTCAGCAGGTATTTGCCCTTGTAGCCGTAGTTCAGACGCAGGGCGTAGGAGGTCATGCTGTTCTCGGAATAAGAGGTCTTGGAGTCTTTTGCATTGAACTCACCCGTACCCATGTTCCACCAGTCTGTGCCATCCAGCACCTCTGTGGCTGCCCAGTAGGTGCGCTCGCTGTTACCAGCCTGCTGTGAGAACAGAGCCATTATGCTGATGTTGTGGTCGTTGGCGATGGTGGTGTTGTAGTTGATGATGTTATCCCAAGTCCAAGAGAAACCACGATAGTTGGTGATGTTGGCCGCATTGTTCGACAGGCTGGAATCATAGAAGTTTCCATCCTCATCCTTATAGCCCTCGAAGTATCCCTGACGATAGTAGGTGTAGCTGGGCGAGAAGGTGGTCTTGAAGTCAAGGCCTTTGATGATGTCGAACTTCACGTAGAAGTTGCCAAGCATGCGCCAGGTCTCACGCTGCTTGTTGATGCTCTCCATCTTCAGCAGGGGGTTGGGCTCATCGGAGAACTGATAGGAAGAGGTGCGCAGGGCGGCATAGTTACCGGGCTTTGCATTCATCTTACCATCAGAGTTATACGGGGTCATATAGGGGTTCATGCGGTAAGCGCTCTGAACGGCTGCGTCGTTGGCATAATCCTGAAGTGTTCTGGCACCATTGAAGCTGAAGCCGGCGCTGACCACCTTGTTGAGCTTGGCATCAAGGCTTCCCTTGAAGTTGATACGGTTGGACTTATCGCCTTTGTAGACGCCTTCCTCACCGTTATAACCTACACCCAGGTGGTAGTTGATGTTCTCGCTACCGGCGCTGACAGCGAGGTAGTGGTTCTGCTGGCTGCCGTTCTGGGTCACCATGCTGGGCCAGTCGTAGGTGCTGCCGTTGGCAAGCATCTCCTTCATACGGAAGGCACCTGAGCCCTCTGACTCACGGAGCAGACACTGCTCGAGGATGGTACCGCCAATCTGATAGACAGGATGAGATGATAATGCTGTAGTCGCTGTAGCACCGTTACCGGCGTAGGTCAGGAACTTCATGAAACGATAGTTGTAGAACTGCTGCCCAGTCATGAATTCCGGCATACGGGCGGTATGAGACCAGCCGTAATATCCGTCGTAACTGATAGTTGGTTTGGTAGCCTGTTTGTTGACAGTAGTACCACTCTTGGTGGTCACCATCACGACACCGGCCGTAGCACGAGAACCGTAGATGGCGGTTGAGGAAGCGTCCTTCAAAATATCAATGCGCTCAATGTCCTGAGGGTTCAGCCAGTCGATATCGTCGCACATCACACCGTCGACCACATAGAGAGGCGTGGTCTTGGAGTTGATAGACGACCTACCGCGAATCTCGATGTTGTAGCTACCGCCACGACCAGAGGTCTGGGTGATGCTGACACCAGGATTGCTACCCTGCAGGTTACCCAATACAGAGGGAGCACCCTTGGCGTTCAACTGCTCGGTATTGACTGAAGACACAGAACCTGTCAGGTCCTGCTTCTTAATCGTACCGTAACCGATGACCACCACATCCTGAAGGGTAGTAGCATCCTCTTTGAGGACAACGTTTACACTCGTTTTTCCTGCGACGTTGACGTCCTGCGATTGCATACCGATGTATGAAATCGTGAGAACATGGCCGCTCTCCATCTTGATTGTGAAGTTACCGTCGAAGTCAGTCACAGTGGCATTCTTGGTACCTTTCTCCAACACAGTAGCGCCGATGACGGCTTCGCCCGTTTCATCGACCACATTACCGCTGACTGTCTGAGCTGACACCGTGCCTACGATAAGGCTTAGTACCAACATCAGTACGATGCGGAACGCTTTCAAATTTCCTTGCATACTTAGTTATTTATTAGTTATCATTTAAATTTTGATGCAAATTTACGTATTTTCAGGGAATTAAAAGTAAAGAATACCTAAAAACAACACGTAAACGTTTACAAAATTGTTAATATAACAATCATAATAAAATAAGGTGTAGCCACAGGACTACACCTTATTTATATATAATAGGGAAGAATAATTATCTGACAATAGTCTTCTTGCCGTTGATGATATAGATACCCTTGCCAGGATTCTTAACTCGTACACCCTGCAGATTGTAGATGACATTCTCGTCCATAACCCTTTTAACCGATTGGATACCTACAGTTCCTGCCACATGAGCTTCAGCACCAAAGCCACCCATGGGATTGGCAGAACGGATAGACAAACGGTAGAGATCCGGATTGATCAAGAAATCGTAGGAGGTCTTGTCTGTCAACGTGATGAACGTATCGTTCATAAACAGGGCATATGCAATTGCACCGTCAACAGCTGTCCAGCTAATGAAACCATCGTCGTATTTAGCATCCTCTGGGGCAGCCACCTGTTCGGTGAACTTTGCGGGATCCCATTTCTTTTCAGCATTAGCGGAGAACATCTTATCGTAGTCGAAGGTGGCAGCCATGCTTGCATTGAGGATGGTCTGGAAACTTGACTTGATCTTGATAGTGTTTGTTTCTGGAGTAATGTCTACACCATTGATGTCCATCGTATTGTATTCTCCAAAAACTTGAGGATCTGTTTGGGTTCTTCCTTCCTCAGTCCAACGGGTGGAGATGAGTGTATTCTCGGCATTCTCGTCGAGTGTGGTGCTCAGATAGACAGCAATAGGCTGGTTACTCCATGAGCGTCCGAAACTCCATTCTCCTTTGCCCTCAGCGAGATCTATCACTTTACAGTGATCAAAGACATATCCGAACTTAGTCAGAGTTCGGGGGGCAACAATCATACGAGTACCTCCGCCGTTTGTCATGCGTGGCTCCAAAGAGAGGGTTGTGTTATAAAGGCGTATATCACCACCTCCACAAATGAAATCTACGGTGCCATGGATGTCGCAATCTTCCCAATACGACTGTGTCCTGTTATTCATACTATAGAATGTATTCTCATAGGAGAGCATCCTGACATTTTTGCCAATGGTGTGGTTTCCTAAGTCATTCAACACAGCAGCGGCTCCTTGAGAACCGGCATTGTAGTAGTCGAGGGCGTTCTGCAGAGTCAAATCCTGTAGATAGAGGTCGGTGGATGTGTTCTTGAATAAATCAGCTGTGCCGAGACCTTCATCTTCATAATTGGGAGTTGTGACAACGATGGTGCTGTCAGCAGACTGTCCGATAATGGATATATTGTATCCACTGATAGTCGTTTCTACGGCATCGCCCAAATCGTAGGTCCCCTTTGGCAGAAACACATAGAGTCGATCTGAGTTCTTAGAGGCATTCAGGATGTTGGCAATATCGATGACGTCAAGGAAGCTCTTGCTGTCACCGGGGCTAACAATGTACCAGTTGCCTACATTGAAATAGTTTGCGTCAGCTGTATTTAGAATCCTTAGACCATGAATTTTTACCTCATCAGATGTTTTAATAAGCAGAGAAATGGTTCCTCCTTCGCCATTATATATATAGTTCACAAGGTCTCCATCATCTTTTACTTTGGTGTTGAGGATCGTTAGTGTATCTCCTGTCTCAGACTTGACGATAATGGTATCGTTCTTATTCTCCTGACAGAGTTTCATGCTTATTGTTGCTCTTGGACCAACGAGGAGATCAATCTGATTGTCATTCTTAAAGGCCCATCCATGTACCTCGTCGTACCAGTAGAATCCATCGCCCTTAGGGTTGAATGCTTCATGGTTGGCAGGATCGAAATTGAAATCAGTGAGATCATAATTATATACCGCTGATGTGCTGACTTCTTCTATCGCCGTAGTGAATGCATATAGATTCATGTCTTCTTTAACAATATCACCCACGGTATATTTCTTTCCGCCGTCAGGTTCCTGATACCATCCGCGCATTTTGTAGCCTTCCTCTACGGTGACAGCATCGAAACTGATATCAAACTGATCGATGGCCTTGCCTATTTCATGGCGCTTTTCGCCTAAGACAGTTGTACCATCACTATCATAATACGTCAGAATAGCACTTGGCTTTTGGGCAATATTCAATGTATAGTCTATTTTCTGATCTTCATTACTCATTTTTATAATGACAGTGCATTTTATGCTGTCTCCTTCATAGGTAATTGTATCGACAACACCTATTTTCGCAGTAATGGTAATGGGATTATCAGCGCTGATCATCTTGTCAGTGAAGTCGAGTTCTACTTCTCCTTCATATTGTTCATTGAATAACTGTTCTGCGGCATATTTCGTGCCGTTGATGATCAGTGAGTCGAGAGCCGGAGGATCCAAAGGCTTTGGCTTCTCTTTCTGGAAAACGACAATGGATATAAGTTCTCCACCATGGTTTGCGATCTCTACGAAACCGTTAGTAACGTCGTCTTCCGTTGCCTGATACTTGGTATAGGCCGTCATTGCATCGGTCCCAGCGACGGAATAGGCAAAGGTTGTGTCGACACCAGTTACATACACTGTGTCAAGTTTACTCTGTACAGGCACTTTGAAGACCACACCATCTTCGGTTTCGATGCTGTTGGTCTTTTTGGTAATGGCATTACCATT
>JAFZBK010000044.1 GCA_017561825.1 Prevotella sp. | reverse complement strand
GAGACCTACGATGTTACCTGCGTTGATGGCTTTCTCGTAAACTACGTTGTCTGATTTGTCAGTAATGCGCACCATGTAGGCCTCATCGAGTGGGTCGAGATTGATGCCTAACTGCTGGTCGTTGTACTCACCATATAGCGGCTCTTCTACTGCCTCACTCCGCGTCCGTGGCTTAGTCTTGATCGTATGGGTGAAGTCGAAGCGGTGTTTCTTGGCATCCATTTCCCAAGGAGTGGCTCCATCCTCATATTCATCGTTGAGATAAATGACTTCATCGCCAACGGTACATGACATCAAGAATAACGCATGGTTTTCCTCGCCTAAATAGACACTTACTGTCGGACCGTCAATACAACCGACACCTTCCAGCCAAGTGGTATTATAAGTGTTTTGCTCTTCATCCCAAAGCATCATAACATCTCTATAAACGCCCTTAAAGCCTTTTATACCTCCTGACTGCTTTGACCCTATCACATATGATTGACCATGAATCTGTAAAGTGGCATTGTCATCAACGGAGAAGTCGTACATCAACCTCATTTGTTTGCTATTTGCGTTGTAAAAGTACACTTTCTTATCCTCTTCGTACCATGCTCCCATATATTGTAGCAAAGGATATTTCATTACAATAGCATAATCGGGATATTCCGGGTTTACATACCGCTGGCGCATCATCTGCTTGCAGATCTTTCCGTTGATGATGGTGTCGCCATCGAAGTAATAGTAGTCAACCATTTTCACAATATCATCCGAAATGCCAGTTGTGCTTCCCACCTTCCATACCTTGCCTTCTTCAATCATTGGACGGTAAGCCATCTTATTGAAGACGGGATACTCCTCGCCATATTCGTCCACCACGGTGTAGTTTATTTCGGGGTAAAAACCAGGTACATAGAAGTCGAGAATAGCGAAGCTATAGCAAGTCGCTTCAACTCCTTCTCTTTGTATTTGGAAATGCAGCTTGCGCACAAATGGATCTTCTGTTTGTTCTTCAAAGAAGTAGGCATAGTGTTTACATCCGCAATTGAGATATGTTTTCCCATAAACATGCAGGAGATTACCCTCCAATTCGAAGGTAAACTGTTCATCCCAGTCAGTTGATGATTGGTCTGCAGCAGCAGACAGGCCGCTTCCATGAACTTGATTATACATGTCATAGAAAGAGAATGGCAGGAATTGTACTATAAAACCTTCAGACTCCACATTCACTGACACATAGGCTAGATTACTACAGGTAGAGATGGGGCTATCATTGTAAAGGTTTTCCAAAGGTCCTCCAAGAGAGCCAACTCCCTCTATCCATGTTTTGTAAATGCCATTATCAGTGCTACATACAGTCCACATCCGCAAGTAACGACTTTGTGTTATCATATTGCCTGATTCTTTATCGTACACTTCGAGACGAGCCTTAGGTCCTTCCGTATAATCGTTAACAGACAATACTTTGTATGTTACCTTCTTTTTCTCATCATACTCATCATACGTATATGTTTCATAGGTATCACCTACCTTCAAAGAATAGTCGAACAAAAGAATCTCCTTTGTACTATTGGGTTCGAGGTAATATACTTTGCGGTCTTCCTCACGGAAAAACCCCATATCATGAACCGCATCACCATCTTTTGAATACATCCTGAAGTAAGTCTTTCCTGTTGCATCCTCAATCAACGTTTCATTCGACAATGTGTATTCCATGAATCTGTACTGGCCTATTCTTGATACAACCATATGCCACTCCTTACCAACCTCCACAAAGGGGAGATAGTCGGAGTTTTCTTGAATCTCTGGCAATGGATAGATTGTGCCTTTATAGATGGCCTTAAACTGATCCACTTGCGATTGTCTTACATAAACCTTCGTTTCTGTTCCCATGCCGTCGAACAACTGGTAGTGGGTAGTCCAACTGAAATCAATGATTCCCCTGATATAGAGGGATTTCAACTTACACCCTGAGAATACGGAGTCACCTAAGCGGGAAACATTTTCCGGCAGGTCAACACTCTTTAGAGCCTTACAATTTTGGAAGGCATTGGACATTACTCCGGTCACACTTTTGGGAATCTGAATGTCTGTTAAGCTATTGCAATTCAGAAACATTTTGTGGTTGATCTGTTCCAGATTGGGCGACAATGTCACACTTTTCAGTGACGTGCAATTCTCGAAAATAGAATAATCAGCCGTCGTTACGCTTTCAGGCATCGCCACTGATGTCAGGCTTGTGCAACCATTGAACAGATTGATGCCAAGATAGGTTACACCATCAGGAATTGTTACCGATTTCAGATGCTGACAATTCAAGAACAGGTATCCTTCCAGTCTCTTAAGACCAGAAGGTAGGTTCACCTCCTCCAAGTTTGTGCAGTCATGAAAGGTGGAAGATCCCAAAGATGTTACTTCATCGGGAAGCAAAATGCTCACAAGATGATGGTTATTGGCAAAAGCAGAGGCTTCTATAATGGTTACGCCTTCAGGCACGGTATATGACGATCGGCTGTCAGCAGCAGGATAAGTATAAAGTCTCGTCTTCTCCTTGTTGAACAACACGCCGTCAACAGTACACAACACGGGATTGCCCTCTTCCACCTCTATCGATTCCAGTGCCGAACACTCGATAAAAGGGTTCCTATGAATGCCACTCTCCTTGTTGAAATCCATGTTCGTGATGGTTCGGGGAATATACACCTTGGTCAAGGTCGTATTGTCCATGAACGCATAGTTGGATATGCTTGTCACAGAATAAGTCTGCCCCTCATATTTCAGTTCTGAGGGGATACGCAATTCACCAACCCACCCGCTCTTTTTCAGCATCGCATGATGAAAGGCTTTCCGCAGGGTGAAAGTCTCTCCATCGATGGTGACATCCTCATAAACGTCTTCCAGCACCAACGGTTCTCCCTCTGTCAGCTCTACCAGTCCTTCATACCACCAGCAGTTAAAATAAAAGCTGTTGGGTTCCAAGTCGCGAACTGTGAACGACACGTTATACGGGCAATAGCAGTCCATTTCTTCTCCTTCAGGAACAACGGGAACAACGCTGACAGACAGGGTACAGGTTTCTCCATCATTGCCACTACTTATGTCGGATGACACATTGAAGTCCGCAGTACCACAGTTACTATCATAGTTTAGCAACTGTACCGACAAGATGTTGCCCTCTTTGGTCAAGACAATCGTCGGTACACTCTGGGATTCATCTCCTCGTGTCTTATACAGACAACCGCTATTCTGCACGTCAGATACAGTCTGGGCACTCGCCAGCATTGGCAAGAGCATCAGAATGGATAAGAATAATAGTTTCTTCATTGTTGCTATTGTATTTATCACTTCACAAAAACTTTTCGTCCATTAACAATGTTCAATCCCTTCTGTAGGCGATTGAGTCGCTGACCTTGAAGATTGTAGATAGACTTCAATCCTTCGATTCTTGAATCCTTCATTTCTTGTATTCCGGTTGTTATTGTTTCGAATTCGCCAGTGAAGGACTCACCATTATTCTCTATAGTAACGGTGTAACGACCTTCTGGATAGGCAGAGATATCAATGTTGAGACCTACGATGTTACCTGCGTTGATGGCTTTCTCGTAAACTACGTTGTCTGATTTGTCAGTAATGCGCACCATGTAGGCCTCATCGAGTGGG
>JAFZBK010000043.1 GCA_017561825.1 Prevotella sp. | reverse complement strand
CTCAGCAGACTCCAAGCAAACTCGGGTCTGCATTCGCTCCTAGAAGCCTTGTAAAAACGTTATCTGTCCCAGAACGCCGTTTCGTATCTATCGAGTCCGCCAGATCACAATCTGACATTGTCATCATTGACGGTTCGTATAACCCGGATGCCATCACCAAGACAAACTTGGAAACGGCAACCGCTTCTCGTACTACTTCTCTGTCTATGTAAGCATTTCAAAGAGCTATCCTAATCGCCAACGCAACAAAAAAATGTGCGAAAGCGGATGCAAAGGTACGACAAATTTCTGAACCTGCAAAATATTATGCAACTTTTTTTCATCAACAACGAAAATTTTCGAAAAAGAGGACAAATGACAAGAAAAGAAAGATGTTCTTACCTTATTATATATATACGCAGGAACATTTTGTCCTCTTTCGAACTTGTTTTTAACGACAGAAAGCACGTGCCATACGTCGCAGTCCTTCCTCAAGTGTCTTACGTGGACAAGCAATGTTAATCCGCACGAAAGAGCCCTTGTTCTCCCCATACATCATACCATCGTTCAGCCACACGCCATGATGTTGATAGAGATCATCAACAATCTCCTTTGATGATCTGCCCAAAGCGGAGCAGTCAACCCACACCAAGTAAGTCCCCTCCAAATTGACAACTGGCAAGGACGGTAAGTTCTCACGGAAGAAATCGCGCAAGAACTGGTAATTCGCAAAGAGATACGCATTCAACTGTCGTAGCCACTCCGCCCCTGCATCCGTATAGGCAACTTCGGTGGCAACCACACCAAACGGATTGACATCACATACCTCATGGATATTGATGGCACGATCGATGCGTTCGCGAATCTCAGGATCCTTCGCGATAATATTCGCGATCTGCAGTCCTGCGATATTAAATGCCTTGGTGGGAGCCACACAAGTAGCAGAGTTCCACAAGAAGGAATCACTGAGCGAGGCAAAAGGAGTGTATTCATGGCCTGGCATCACCAGTTCACAATGAATCTCATCGGCGATGACGAACACATCATGACGACGGCAGATCTCTCCCATACGTTGCAGTTCTTCCTTCGTCCACACCCTTCCTGCTGGGTTATGCGGATTGCAAAGCAGGAAAACACGCACCCGACTGTCAGCACATCTCCGCTCGAAATCCGCCCAGTCAACAGTATATGTCCTGTCAGCATAAACCAAATGACTCTCCTCCACCTCACACCCCTGGTTGCGGATGCTGGAGAAGAAGCAGTTATATACAGGAGTCATGATGAGCACTTTGTCACCAGGTTGTGTCATTGCCCGGATGATGGCAGATATCGCTGGCACAACACCCGTGGTATAGATGATATTAGACGGTTCCACACCTTGTAATCCATGACGATCCCTGAACCATTTGATCACCGCTTCGTAATAACTGTCAGGCACATGGGTATAGCCGAATACCCCATGATCAACACGTTTTTGTAAAGCCTCTGTGATTTGCGGCAGCACACGGAAATCCATATCAGCCACCCACAGCGGAATGATATCCTCCTGTTCAGCCTCATCCCATTTCACGCTGTTGGTGTGGCGGCGGGGGATGACAACATCAAAGGGAGAAGAGCAAGAAGAGATAGAACTAGTTGTACTAGTAGTGCTAGTATCTCTCGTTTCTATCAAGCAATCGGCTGGCGGCAGGATATTCTCATCGATGGTGATGCTACCGATGGTATCCGCGATGATATGACCTGTACGTGGGTTCTTGATATTCGTAATCGGTCCGATGATGGATGCCTGCACGTCGGAATCCTCGAACATCCTGTCGCAGGCTGCATCGAAGGTGCACTCCTCTAAGACCAGTCCTTTCACATAGCAAAGCGGCTGTTCACCAGCAATATGGCAACGCACCAACCGCAGGTTCTGCGAATGCCATCCCAGATACTCCCCGTCGATAACACTATCATAGATTACCACGTTCTTGCATTCCCAGAACGAATCCTTCGTGGTGATCTGCGCATGATGCACCTCCACGTTCTCGCAATACTGGAACACATATTTGGAATCACTCTCCAATCCATCCACATAAATATCCTTGCAGAACATAAACGGATAGGTGCCCTCATGGAGTCTGACATTTCGGATCTTCAGTCCTTGTATGCGCCAGAAGGTTTCATCGGCATCATTGAGGGTGACATTCTCCACTTCCAGATTCCTCATCTCCCTGAAGAACTTCGGCGCATCGATGATGGAATCCCGCATGATCATATCATTACTATACCAGATGGCGGAGCGGGAGCCCACTTCGAAATAGCAATTCGTGATGAGAGAGTCGTCAACATGCCACAAAGGATACTTCCCGATGAAGCGACAGTGATCAACCTCTATGTGGGAGCAGCACTTGATGCCCGACTCCCCCTCGGTGATGGTCACATTCTCCAACCGCGTATCATGAATGGCGAACAGCGGTCGTTCGCCACCAAATTGTTGATCTTTTATGAATCTCTTCATCATTTTCAGTCGAATCCATGTTATGTTTCGGGTACAAAGATACAAAAGAAAAACGAGAAAAACGAGAACAAGGACATGGCATTCCGCTCTTTTTTCGCATAAACAACGAAATTATAAGCACAAAAAATGTGAAAACTGACTAACTTTAAAATAGTTTTTATACTTTTGCATCAAATTAAGAAACAAAAATCAAAAGAAATTATAAAAATGGGTAAAGCAAATGTGAAGCCTGCTGAGGGAAAGCTTGGAATCCTCGTAGTAGGCTGTGGAGCAGTATCCACAACATTCATGACAGGTGTTCTGATGACTCGCAAAGGTTTGACGAAGCCTGTCGGTTCCATGACACAGTATGACAAGATCCGCATTGGCAAAGGCGACGAGAAGAAATATGTGCCTTACAACGAGATCGTGTCTCTCGCCAAGCTCGACGACATCGTCTTCGGCTGCTGGGATGTCTATCCCCAGAATGCCTATCAGGCAGCCATGTACGCTGAAGTGCTCAAAGAGAAGGATATCGAGCCTGTTCGCGATGAGCTGGAGAAGATTGTCCCCATGAAAGCTGCTTTTGACAAGAACTATGCCAAGCGACTAGACGGAGATAACGTGAAACAGTGCAAGAACCGTTGGGACATGATGGAGCAGGTTCGCGAGGACATCCGTTCCTTCAAGGAGAAGAACGGCTGTGCCCGTATCGTTGTGCTTTGGGCAGCCTCAACAGAGATCTATGTTCCCGTTGACGAGAAGGTTCACTACAAACTCGCCGACCTTGAGGCAGCCATGAAGGCTGACGACCGTGAGCATATCGCTCCGTCAATGTGCTATGCTTATGCTGCACTGGTTGAGGGTGCCCCGTTCATCATGGGTGCTCCTAACACCACGGTTGACTTCCCCGCTATGTGGGAGTTGGCAGAGAAGACCAAGATGCCTATTGCCGGTAAGGACTTCAAGACAGGTCAGACACTGGTGAAGAGTGGTTTCGCTCCGATTATCGGTACCCGTTGTCTGGGTCTGAGCGGCTGGTTCTCCACCAACATCCTGGGTAACCGCGACGGTTTGGTACTCGACGAGCCCGCTAACTTCCGTACCAAGGAAGTGTCAAAGCTCTCTACCCTCGAGACCATCCTGAAGCCCGATGTGCAGCCCGACCTCTATGGTCATGGCAATGACGAGGACAACCAGTACTATCATAAGGTACGTATCAACTACTACCCGCCGCGCAACGACAACAAGGAAGGCTGGGACAACATCGACATCTTCGGATGGATGGGCTATCCCATGCAGATCAAGATCAACTTCCTCTGTCGTGACAGTATCCTCGCTGCTCCGCTTTGTTTGGACCTCTGTCTGCTGAGCGACCTCGCAGCACGTGCTGGTCGTTACGGCACCCAGCGCTTCCTGAGCTTCTTCCTGAAGAGTCCTATGCACGACTACACCCAGGGTGAGGAAGCCGTCAACCACCTCTATCAGCAATATACCATGCTGAAGAATGCCATCCGCGAGATGGGCGGTTACGAGCCAGATGAAGAAATCGATTAAGAAACTGGAAAAATACAGAAGCAAAACAGCAGTGAGAATCTTACTCTCGCTGCTGTTTTTAACATTGGCGACTTTGTTCGTCATTGTACTCCTCCCTTTGGTGCCCTCCTCCGAGGAACAGCTACAGGGCAGCATCGCCCGCTTGGAGTACGACACCTATTATGAGGTGAGCATCGATGGCCAGCCTGCTTTCTACCTAACCGACTACAATAACTGGACCACCTCTCGCCTTTCCACTGATGCCACTGCCATCCCCAAGAACAGTAAGGTGGTACACGGTACATGGATTCGTCGTACGTTCACTCCGCTTTGTCGCGGAAGACTCATCACCGAAGGCACCAATCCCAAGCAGTGGGAGCAGACAGAGAATGCGAAGATCCGCGAAACGATGGTACAGCAACGGCCTGTCATTGAGCGCCGCATCTCCGTTCTCCAGAAAAGAATCGATGAGTTGCAATACTTTCTGCGGGTGCATCATGTCAAAGATGAGGGTTACAACGACATTGCCGATTATGAATCCACCGCCAAGGCCGACTTGGAACAAACGCAGAAGGTGCTGACCATCCTCTCTGATACCGGTCAGCTGGACAAGATGCGGGTGCGTTTCATACAGGAGTATTTCCTGTTGACCAACGATACCATCATCAGCAGAAGACGCTCTGCCTGTCATATCCTGGAGATGGATGCGCAGCGGAAGACCTGCGTAGTGCAGACCCGTAAGCATAGAAGGACACGAGGAGCACGTGCTGTGTATGATAATGGACAGTCGGAGACTTTCCGCTTGACTGCCGATTCCCTGTTGCATCAGAATACCGATACGGTGAATGTGTTCCTGGCTATGAACGACAGCACCTATCAGGGCGAGACCAACCGTCAATGGATTCCTGAAGGTCATGGTGTACTGAAAGATATTGAAGGCAGAACCTACGACGGCATGTGGCACGAGGGCAAGCGTAACGGCTTCGGCATCCTGTTGGATGCTGATGGTATGGTGCGCATTGGTGAATGGAAAGACAATATCTATCAAGGCGAGCGCCCCATCTACACCACCCAGCATATCTACGGCATTGATATCTCCCGCTACCAGCACGACATCGGAAAGAAGACCTACAGTATCGACTGGAGCAAGATCCGCATCTCACATCTGGGATCGAAGAGCAACAAACGTATCACGGGAACTGTTGACTACCCCGTTTCCTTCTGTTATATCAAGAGTACGGAAGGAACTACGATTACGAATAAATACTTCGTCAACGACTACAACAATGCGCGTAATCACGGTATCCGCTGTGGAGCCTATCATTTCTTCTCCACCCGTACCAGCGGTACGCAGCAGGCCAACTATTTCATCAAGAACACCCTCTTCCGTCCTGGCGACCTTCCCCCTGTGCTCGATGTGGAGCCTTCGCCTGCCCTCATCAAGGAGATGGGAGGAACGGAAGTATTGCTGAACCGCATCCGTGTATGGATGAAGACCGTGGAGAACCATCTTGGCGTGAAACCGATCTTGTATGTCAGTCAGAACTTCATCAACAAATACCTGGCCGATGCCAACGATATCAAGGAGGAGTATCAGGTATGGATTGCCCGTTATGGGGAGTATAAGCCGGATGTAAAACTGGCCATCTGGCAACTAAGTCCAGATGGCCATGTAAATGGTATTCACGGTGAGGTTGACATCAATATCTTCAACGGCTACCGTGACCGCTTCGACGAATTCTTGGAGCGAAGCTGCATAAGATAATTTTACTCTTCCGGAGCCTGGTCGATCAGATCCATGAACTGGTCGAGTTTCGGCGTGATGATGATCTGGGTACGACGGTTACGCTGCTTGCCCACATCGGTGTTATTGCTGGCCAGCGGGTTATATTCACCACGTCCACCTGCTGTCAAACGCTTCGGATCTACACCGTAGTTGTTCTGCAGATACTGTACCACGCTGGATGCACGCAAACAAGAGAGGTCCCAGTTATTACGGATATTCTCACGAGAGATGGGCACATTGTCGGTGTTACCCTCCACCAGTACGTCATAGTCCTTATAGTCCATGATGATCTTGGCAATCTTCGAAAGTGTCTCAGCGGCACGGTCGTTGATCTCATACGAACCGCTCTTGTAGAGCATGTTGTCAGCCAATGAGATATAAACCACGCCCTTCAGCACCTGTACATCCACCTCCTTCAGCTCATCCTTCGAGAGTGAACGGGTGAGGTTGTTGGTGAGCACCATGTTCAGCGAGTCGCTCTTCGACTTCAACTCGGTGAGATGACGGATATACTGGTTACTCTCGTTGATCTGATCCACCAGTTTCTCGATGGAGATGTTGTTCTGGTTCGCATTCGTCAAACTCTTGTCGAGTGATTTCTGCAGTGCAATATAAGCCTTTTTCTGCTGAGCCAACTGCTCTTCCAAAGAGGTAACGCGGGCATTGGCGGCAGCCAACTGCTCCTTAGCAACCTGATAACTCGTGTTCAGTTCCTTGTTCTCGTTCTGCAGGTTCAGGTTATCCAACCGACAGTTCTCCAGATCTTTCTTACTGGCACAGCTGCTGGCAAGGAACACCACAGCCGTAGCTGTCATCCAAACAATACTTTTTTTCATCTTTTATTTCCTTTCTATTACTATTAGTTCAACATTCAAAAACTGTTTCGCACTGCAATTATAGTGCAAAATCATGAATAAAACGGCAAGAACACACATAATGTTGCCTATGTTTATGGAAATTTAACCTCCACTTGTGGCTCCTTATTGTATATTAACTAAAAACCGTCATTCATTCATTTTAACCCACCAACCCACCTGATTGGCCTGAAACGCCCATAAACAAAGGGGGAAATGACAGGTGGGTTGGATGCTTTCAACCCACCTTTAACCCACCTGTTTTAGCATTTTGTGAAAAGAATCAGATGTATTTCAGATAAGCAATGAGGTGGGTTGGAGGTGGGTTGGAGGTGGGTTAAACCATGTCAACCCACCTATCCGAAACGCTTTACACATCGATGTTTCAAGAGTTTTAGGTGGATTAGGGGGTTAAATCAATTGAAAATTGACAATTGACAATTGATAATTTTGCTAATCTCCTTACTCCTTCCTCCCTACTCCTTCCTCCTAAAAACATGTATGGCTATGCATGTTTTTGAATAGAAATGCGGGGTGCCTTGATCGCTGGGAGCGGGAACGTCATTCTCGGGGAGAGAGAACGTCACTCTCTCCCTCAAAGTGCCATAGTTTCTAAATGCCCATTTTTGCGTACGTATAAATATGCAAACGTCATCTCCAATTAGCTGGTCTATGTAAAACGTGTCCATTTGATAAGGTCAAATCTTCGGGCAGCATTGATTGTACAAATCTTGCTTTATAATGCCCTAACCATACCACATGGTCACACTTACTGGCCAAAGCAAATGATTTTTGCGTAGGTGGTACAAAAACATGGACTGGATGGTCAGGGGCAAAGTTTTTGATAATCTCTACAGAAGGAATCATGTCGCTATCAGCAGAAACAACTATAGTGATATCACATCGTTTAGAAAATACATCCACCAACATCCCTGTTGCCACTCTCACATCCGACTCTTTTTCTTCATAAGTCTTATTCTTGAAACCACAGTTCTGACACTTAAACTTCTTTTTCTTATATCTTCCTAAGTGCAATTTGAATTTAGTATTAATCAGATTTGCACTGAATAGTACATCTTGATTATCTGCTGCCTGTTGGTCGTCAAGAGGAATTGCAGAATAGTAGTTGACTTCTACCAATTCTTGGTCTGGCAACATCATGCGTTCGAAAAACTTCACAATATCCAACCAATAGAGCCTTTTCCATCTTGCTCCTCCATTTTTCAGACCATAATAGAAATTATAGCCGTCCACATAAATAATGACTTTCTTTTTTTCCATAGTTTTAAATTATAATAAAGCCTCCTTTCGGAGGCTTGTGCTTCGGTATATCTCACCCGAGCGGGATGGTTATAAGTAGTTTTCCAACTACTGACCCAAGTAATTTGCATACAAGGGGGATTTTCTGATGCAAAGATAGGAACTTTTCCTGAAACATCCAAACAAAATGGAAATAAAATATAGAAACAGTGATTTACCATTAGTGTTATTATAAACAAATAAGCGTGATTCCTCGATTGATGGATTATCCCCTACTAAATGTGGTGTATAGTGCTGGTAGTGAGTGATATGGATCGGATTCTTCTCCTACTAAATTCCCTACTAACTCCCTACTAACATCCTACTAATTTGCGGTTCAAAACGACAAAGGAGTGCTCAAAAGCGTTGATCTGAGTTCATATATTAGTCGATTCCAATTCGTTGTTGGCGCAGTTGCTGATAGAGAGTGACGTTCTTGCTCTGAAATTCTCACGAGAATTTGTGAGAAAGTGACGTAGTTACTAGTAGAAAGAAGCGTTCAAACTCGTAAATTCTCGAGAGAATTTTGCAGTAACTGCCATATTTACTATGAGAAAGTGCCCCATCTTTCATCTTTATGTAACTCCGTTCCATGACTTTTGTCACGACTCGGGATAGTATAAGCAAGCTTAGCTCTCCTCTCGCTGCTCCAAAAGTTCATCTTTAATTCTTAATTCTTAATTTTAATGTTTAATGTATAATGTATAATGTTTCTGTAGGAGATTAGTAGTGAATAAGTAGGGAGTTAGTAGGGGATTCAGTAGGGAATAAAAATGATGTAAACACCAGTAGAACTGATGTTTACATCGTATTTAGTAGGGAATAATCAAGGAAACAGCAAAGTATCTCCCATGATTCTTTTATTTGATGATTAGTTTCTTACCGTTTTGGATATAGATACCACCCTTCACTGGAGTTGTTACCCGCTGACCTTGAAGATTGTAGATAGACTTCAATTCTTCAATTCTTGAACTCTTCAATTCTTGTATACCTGTCGTCTTAGTATCGAATTCGCCTGTGAAGGACTCACCGTTATTCTCGATAGTAACGGTGTAACGACCTTCTGGATAGGCAGAGATATCAATGTTGAGACCTACGATGTTACCTGCGTTGATGGCTTTCTCGTAAACTACGTTGTCTGATTTGTCAGTAATGCGCACCATGTAGGCCTCATCGAGTGGG
>JAFZBK010000042.1 GCA_017561825.1 Prevotella sp. | reverse complement strand
TGCTGTAAAGCCGAAGGCTATCTATAGGTGTTAGTCAAAGAATGGTTATGCTTGCATAAAGAGGGTTTGACTGATACCTATAGATGAATGCTCGAATAGCATACAGCACAAACAAGGGTTTTGAAGGTTTTCTTAAAAATCCTGAGCGTACTTTTAACTAAATTGATGAAGAGTCGTTTGATTTACGAATTACTTTCTCCTTCCTACTTCTTTATTTCTTCTTTCACTTTCTTGAAGAGATCGGAAGCGAAGATGAAATCGTTGAGTTTCTGGTTGGTGGAGGTCATGATCTGATCCTTGTTCCCGTTCCATGCCGCCATTCCCTGATAGATAAAGATGATGTTCTCGCCGATACCCATCACAGAATTCATGTCGTGGGTATTGATGATGGTGGTGGTATGGAACTCCTGGGTGATGCTATGCAGAAGATCGTCAATCACCAATGACGTCTTGGGATCCAAACCCGAGTTGGGCTCGTCGCAGAATAAGTACTTGGGGTTCAGGGCAATGGCGCGGGCAATGGCCACACGTTTCTGCATACCGCCCGAGAGCTCACCAGGGAATTTCTTCTCTGCGCCTACAAGGTCCACACGGTCAAGACAGTCCATGGCGCGTTTGGTGCGTTCGCGGAGGTTCATGTTAGAGAACATATCCAAAGGGAACATCACGTTTTCCAGTACCGAGAGGGAGTCGAACAAGGCTGCGCTCTGGAAGATCATGCCCATCTCGCGACGTAGCAGCACCTTCTCGTGTTTCGACATGGCCACGAAGTTTCTGCCGTCATAGAGGATCTCTCCGCTAGTGGGATCCAGCAATCCCACGATATTCTTCATCAGCACGGTCTTACCCGAACCGCTCTGACCGATAATCAGGTTGGTCTTCCCGTTCTCAAACACGGCATTGATGTCGTGCAGCACTTCCTTGTCCTCGAACGATTTATAGAGGTTTTTGATTTCGATCATGACAATAACTGCGTTAGGAAGACATCACTGAAGAGGATTAACACACTGGAAGATACCACGGCATCTGTTGAGGCCTTACCCACTTCTACAGAGCCACCCTCCACGGTATAGCCGCAATAGGAGGATACGCTACTGATGATGAAGGCGAACACCAGACTCTTGATAATACTCATCCATAGGAACCACGGCACAAAATCGTGCGTAAGACCGAGGGTGAGGTCGTCAGGAGGTAGCACATGACCGATATAGGCGGTGGCATAAGCACCAACTATACCCATGGCTGATGAGAAAATCACGAGGAAGGGCATCATCGTTACCATAGCCGTAATCTTCGGCAGAATAAGGTATTCGGCTGAGTTCACACCCATGATCTCCAAGGCATCTATCTGCTGTGTCACCCGCATCGTGCCTAACTCGGAGGCGATGTTCGAACCCACCTTACCTGCCAATATCAGACACATGATACTCGACGAGAACTCCAGCAACATGATCTCACGGGTAGTGTAACCGCTCACCCATCGGGGCATCCACGGACTCTGGATGTTCAACTTCATCTGGATGCAGATCACGGCTCCGATGAAGAACGATATAAGCAGCACAATACCAATGGAATCCACGCCCAATGCCTGCATCTCGGTTACGTATTTCTTCATGAACATACGCATCCGCTCCGGTCGTGAAAACGTTCTGCCCATGAGCAGGATATACTTACCCAGGGCAAGAAGCCACTTATATACTAATGTACGCTTCATTTTTGTCGTTACAAAGGTACGATTAAGTGAGCGAAATACAAAACAAATAATGAAAAATTTGTTTTTATTTCCGAGCGCAAGTACTTTCAACGTAGTTAAAGGTACGATTAAGTGAGCGAAATACAACACAAATAATGTAAAATTTGTTGTAAAACGTCCCATTGTCCCATTGTCCCAACGTCCCATTAAGCACCTTCCAATATGCAGACTAGAATGGTTATATTTATATATAATATTGATATTATATATATAATATAATTATAATATACCTATAATTTATTATCCCTTTGTCCTTTCACCACATGAAAACCACCTTAATGGGACGGTGGGACGTTGGGACAATGGGACAAAATAAGCCCCATGCTTTATCATTTAGTTAGACTGCCATACTTTGTAGTAGTAACTATGGCACTTCCTGGTAGAAACTATGCCATTTACTGTCACAAACTATGGCACTTTATGTTTTTTAACCAAAATGGCACTATAATATACAAAGTATCTTTACAAATCATTTGGTAGTCTCAAGTTAATTTATTAACTTTGCAGAAAATACGTTACCATTAACCAAAAACAATCTTTTAACCAATACGTCATGAATATTTTAAAACGATTTCTCAGCATATTGCTTTTCTCAGTAATCTCAGTGGGCGCATGGGCAATAGATCAGGATACTGATGGTACTTACCTGATTGGTACTACCGATGATTGGAACGCCTTTGCGTCTAGCATCAATTGTGGTACTATAGCACCAACGGCCAATGCAAAGTTGACGGCAGATATAGCGGTATCAACGATGATTGGTAGTGAAAGCAAGAAATATGCAGGTGTGTTTGACGGACAGACACATACACTTAATGTCACTATTACAGGTAGTTCTCAGTTTGCTGCACCATTCCATTATGTGAATGGAGGAACCATCAAAAATCTAAAGGTTGAAGGCACAGTTTCTTCATCATATACACATATGTCTGGGTTGATTGGAAGAGCTTATGGTAAGATCAGCATCGAGAATTGTATCGTAGCAGCAAACATCTACATGAGCACTGATTATGCTGCGGGCTTTGTTGGCAACGGGGGATCAATAGCATACGGCGGTCCCTCTGAAGTTGTGATGAGAAACTGTTTATTCATCGGGTCATTTACAGGCGTAAGCGGTAATCGTGGCAAAGCATCTGCTTTCTGGGGTTGGGGGAAGAGTACTCCAGTTTTTATAAACTGTTTAGAAAATGGTACATATACAAATATTTCGGAATTTAGTCCTTATATGTTTGAGGGCACTGACAAACAAAACACTGAAACAACAACCAATTCCTATTATAAACATGGGAGTATTTCTTTGGATGGGATAAGTAATGCCTCTAATATGACCGACGGAGAGATTGTTAGTCTTCTTGGTGATGGTTGGGTATTGGATCCCATTACCAATCAACCTGTACTAAACCAGTTTACTTCTCTGAAGCAGGATGCCGCTGGTTATTATCTGTTGGGTTCTGTACAAGACTGGGATAACTTTGCAGCCCTGGTTGAGACAACCCCATCTGCTAATGCGAAGATGACAGCGGATATTGATCTTGGTGATGATCAAACAATGATAGGTAGTGGTACTGATAATGAGAGGTATGGTGGCAATAATGTTGTCTTTAAAGGTGTGTTTGATGGTAATGGACATACGCTAACCATCAACTATGTGTCTAACGAAGCCTTCATTGCGCCTATCCGTCATATTTATGGTGCGACAATCAAGAATCTTCATGTCAAGGGAAGTATTGTTGGAGGTAATAGTGGATTAGGAGGTATTGTTGCTTCCATTGTGGGTACAGGAACATGGAGTTATATTCAGAATTGTTATAGTTCAGTATCTATCGAATGTACAAATAGCAGTAATACTGGTAACCATATTGGAGGTATTGTTGCACAACATGGCTGGGAGTCTAATCTTTCCATGACAGACTGTCTCTTCGATGGTAGTTTGAAAAGGGAATCTTCGGATAAGATTATGTCGGGTTTCGTAGGCTGTTATGATGGGAATCTCACTATCACTAACTGTCTGCAGATCGGTACGATGAGCGATACTTCGAATAGTACAAACCAGGCAGGAACGTTTTCTTATCATTGGACACATGGCTCATTAACACCTACAAACAGTTATTATCTAAATCTGTTTGGTGAAGCACAAGGCACTCAGGCTACAGCAGAACAACTTGCAAACGGCACTATTGCCACCGCTTTGCAAAACGGTCGTGATGAAGAGATCTGGGTGCAAGACGGAACAACCCCGATGCTGAAGTTGTTTGCATCTGAGAGTGGAATCACCACTGGCGAGGCTCTGCCTCTAAATGATAATGGACAAATGATAAATGATAAAGCCCATGTAGGTTGGTATTCGATTGACGGTAGGAAGTTGAGTGGAAAGCCAACAGCTAAGGGTATTTATATCCGCGATGGTAAGAAGATCATTTTGAAGTGATAAAGCTAATAATACGAACTTGAGGTGCCAAATTTGGCACCTCAATAGTTTGTATTGGAATCACCCAATTTGTATAATTACGTGTTTGGTTTACAAAAAACTTGCGCAACATACACGCAAAATGCCGAAAAGCACGATAAACAAAGGGTTTCCTATATAAATCAACATACACTAAACATACACCAACATACACTATAGCCCCAAGAACATACACGCAACATACACTGCTAAGTAGGCTACTTGCGTATAGAAACTAGGCCACTTTCTCATAGAAACTAGGCTGATTACAACCACTAACTAGGCCACTTACTCAGTATTCCCACGTTGGGAACTTTTTATTCCCACGTTGGGAACTTTTTATTCCCACGTTGGGAACAATTTATTCCCACGTTGGGAACAAATATTCGTTTGTGAATCTTGCGTGTATCTTGCGTGTATGTTGGTGCCCGAATAGTGTATGTTTGTGTATGTTGAGTGTATGTTATAAATGGCCATTTCCCCTTTATTCAAAGCGTTTCCAACGATAATCGTGTATGTTGTTCGATGTCGCGATGAAAAATTGTCAACTTATTCAGTACATTCTGGCTTTTACATGCTAGAATAATGCAGAAAAACCGAAACTATTAACCCCAAACATCATGAATATAACTAAATGATTACTCAGCATATAGCGCCCAGGTTCGTTTTTTTTCGATAGTTTTGATAGTTTTATAGAGTTTCTATAATAGAATTTGCATAATTAGAATATTTTGCTTATCTTTGCAGCCATAATAACAAAATAGTGCACTATTATGATGGAGATTGTTACACCACACTTAGACCATAGGTCAAAGAATCCATTCTACATCACCGGTATTATTCCGGAACCCTATTTCTGCGATAGAGAGAAAGAAACATCGTGGATGGTACGTACCCTTGAAAACAAGGCGCATATCCTGTTAACCTCGCCACGAAGAATGGGCAAGACGCAGTTGATACGCCACGTCTTCGAACAGCCGTCCATCAAAGACAACTGTTACACTTTCTATACGGATATCTATCCTACTACCAGCCTCCACGAGTTTGTTTTGTTTCTCGGCAAGGAAATCTACTCCGTATTGGTACCCAAAGGGAAAACCGTGCTTAATAAGTTCTTGGCAGGTCTGCACTCTTTGGCGGGTAGTTTCGGCTACGATCCTGTTTCCAACACGCCTACGTTCAATATCAAACTCGGCGACATCCACTCCCCAGAACTTACGTTGGAAGAGATTTTCCGTTATCTGGAACATGCTGGCAAACCTTGCATCTTCGCCATCGACGAGTTCCAACAGATAGCCAACTATCCAGAGAAGAACGTCGAGGCTCTGCTTCGCTCGTATATACAGAAAATGAACAACTGTCTGTTCATCTATGCCGGCAGCAACCGCCATATTCTGGAGAATATGTTCAACTCTGCCGCTAAGCCTTTCTACAACAGTGCGGAGCAAATCTATCTGGACTGCATCTCGAAGGACGTTTATACAGCCTTTGTTGCAGAACAGTTCACCAAAGCCTCGCGCAACATTACCCCCGAAGCTGCATCCTTTGCCTACGACCTTTTCGAAGGACACACCTACTATGTTCACAACGTGCTCCACAATGCTTTCGCATATATTGATGCTGATAAAACCATAGACGAAGCAGATATCAGCAAGACGCTCAGTGACATTCTGGAGGAGAAAGGCCGCTCGTTTGCCTCAGTGATGAACCAGCTTAACTACCAGCAAAAGGAGACGCTGATAGCCATTGCCAAGGAAGGTAAGGCCAGCGGTGTCACTTCGGTCGCTTTTGTCAAGAAGCATGCACTCAAATCACCCAGTTCCGTCCAGTATGCCATTAGCGCCCTATTGGACAAACAACTTCTGACCTACCAGAATGATGGACGCACAAAACTATATAACGTATCCGACCGTTTCCTTAAAATGTGGATCTGCAGGTCATATTGATTAGATAATATTTGGTGGTTGGGCAAAATCGTTGTACCTTTGCCCCCAGAAATAAAGGAAGAGAATGGATTACGAGATTCATGATATCGAGAATGCCGAGGCTGTGGAGGAACAGACGGCTACGGAAGTGTTGGAACCGCAAGCGGAATCCGCAGGCAGTATCTTGCGTGCTGAAGGACTGGTGAAGCGTTACGGAAAGCGTACAGTGGTGAACGATGTGAACATCAATGTGCGACAAGGAGAGATTGTGGGACTGCTCGGACCGAATGGTGCAGGTAAGACCACATCGTTCTACATGACCACGGGTCTGATCGTGCCGAATGCGGGTCATATCTTCATCGACGACCAGGAGATAACAGGATTCCCTGTATATAAGAGAGCACGTGCCGGTATCGGCTATCTGCCGCAGGAGGCCAGCGTGTTCCGTAAGCTGAGCGTGGAGGATAACATCATGGCGGTGCTGGAGATGACGGGTAAGCCCCGGCAGTACCAGACAGAGAAGTTGGAAGCGCTTATCAAGGAGTTCCGCTTGGAGAAGGTACGGAAGAACAAAGGTGATCAGCTGTCGGGTGGTGAACGCCGTCGTACAGAGATTGCGCGCTGTCTGGCCATCGAACCGAAGTTTATCATGCTCGACGAGCCCTTTGCAGGTGTGGACCCCATCGCTGTGGAGGATATCCAGCATATCGTGTGGCAGCTGAAATACCGCAATATCGGCATCCTGATTACCGACCATAACGTGCACGAAACGTTGAACATCACCGACCGAGCCTATCTGCTCTTCGAAGGTCGTATATTGTTCCAAGGCAGTCCTGAGGAACTCGCGGCTAACCGCATCGTGAAAGAGAAGTATCTGGGTACGAACTTCGTATTGCAAAAGAAGGATTTCCAGCTGATCGATGAAGAGAAAAAGCGGAGGGAAGAGGAGGAAAAGCAGGAGGAAATAGGGTAAAATAACGATTTTTACCACATTTTTCCACATTATATATTATTATTCGAAAAATATTGCGTACCTTTGCACCCCGATTTTTCGAAATAACATTTAAAGGTAATATAGATGAAAGTAACATTTGAGAATCCAGACAAAGTGAATGGATTGATGACGCTGACTGTAGAGGAGGCTGATTATCAGAAAGATGTCGAGAAGACACTGAAAGACTACCGTAAGAAGGCTCAGGTGCCTGGCTTCCGTCAGGGAATGGTACCCATGGGCATGATCAAGCGCCAGTATGGCACCGCCGTGAAGGTGGATGTGATCAACAAGCTCCTCGGCGAGGAGATCTACAAGTATGTAAACGAGAACAAGATCCAGATGCTCGGCGAACCCATGCCCAGCGACAAGCAGGAGGCTGTTGACGTTGAGGGTGCTGCACCCTATACCTTCGTCTTCGATATTGCTGTGGCTCCAGAGTTCAAGATCGAGCTGACCAATAAGGACAAGGTTGACTTCTACAATATCACCGTTGACGATAAGATCATCGACCAGCAGGTTGAGATGTATGCTTCTCGTGCTGGTCATTACGACAAGGTGGAGGAGTATGCAGAGAACGATATGCTGAAAGGTGATCTGCGCGAGCTCGATAAGAAGGGTAACACCGTAGAGGGTGGTATCACCGTGGCTGATGCCATGCTGCTGCCTACCTATATCAAGGTTGACAAGCAGAAGAAACTGTTTGATGGTGCCAAGTTAGGCGACATCATCACCTTCAACCCCAAGAAGGCTTATCCTGAGAACAACGGTGAGATCTCTTCACTGCTGAAGATCAGTCGTGAGGAGGCTGAGAATATCACCGCTGATTTCAGCTACCAGATCACTGAGATCTCTCGCTATGTGAAGGCTGAGGTGAACCAGGAGCTCTTCGACCAGGTGTTCCCTGAGGGTGGCATCAAGGATGAGAAGGCTTTCCGCGAGCGCATTGCTGAGACACTGAAGGCTCAGTTCGTGACTGATAGCGACTTCCGTTTCATTACCGACCTGCGCGAATATTGTGAGAAGAAAGTGGGCGACCTGACCTTCCCTGAGGATCTGCTGAAGCGCATCATGCTGAACAACAACAAGGATAAGGGTGCCGAGTACGTAGAGAAGAACTTCGAGATGAGCATCAAGGAACTGAAGTGGCACCTGATCAAGGAGCAGCTCGTAGCCGCTAACCAGATCAAGATCGACGAGAATGACGTGAAGGATGCCGCCAAGGAGGCTGCTCGTGCCCAGTTTGCCCAGTATGGTATGAACAACGTACCCGAGGAGTACTTGGAGAACTATGCCGCCGACATGATGAAGAAGAAGGAGTATGTGGACAATCTCGTTGACCGCAGCATCGACAGGAAGCTTACAGAGGCCCTGAAGAAGGTGGTTAAACTCAATGAGAAGTCAGTTACTCTCGACGAGTTCAACAAGCTCTTTGAGGAGAAATAATTGCGTTAAAAATAGTTTTTTTCGAAAAAAAAGACGCACTTAATAGAGAAGGTTATCGACTTTTTTTGTATCTTTGTATCTCACAAGGATGAAAAAAGGTCGGTAACTTTCTTTTTTTGTCTATCTAAATACAAAAGATTATGAATGATTTTAGGAAATATGCAACCAAGCATTTGGGCATTGATGGAATGGCACTTGACGATGTGATCAGTGCGCAGAATCAGTATCTGAACCCGTATATCCTTGAGGAACGCCAGCTGAATGTGACGCAGATGGATGTGTTCTCGCGTTTGATGATGGACCGCATCATCTTCCTGGGCACGCAGATTGACGACTATACCGCCAACACGCTGCAGGCTCAGCTGCTATATCTCGATTCCACGGATCCAGGAAAGGATATCTCTATCTATATCAACTCTCCTGGTGGAAGCGTTACGGCAGGATTGGGCATCTACGATACCATGCAGTTCATCTCTTCTGATGTAGCTACTATCTGTACGGGTATGGCCGCCTCAATGGCTGCTGTACTGTTGGTAAGCGGTCAGGAAGGAAAACGCCAGGCATTGCCGCACAGTCGTGTGATGATTCACCAGCCTCTTGGTGGCGTGCAAGGTCAGGCTTCTGATATCGAGATCGAGGCCCGCGAGATCCAGAAGATGAAGAAGGAACTCTATACCATCATTAGCGAACACTCGCACACGCCTTATGAGAAGGTGTGGGCCGACAGTGACCGAAACTATTGGATGACTGCTGATGAGGCTAAGGAGTACGGGATGATTGACGAAGTGCTTAAAAGGAAGAAATAAGTCATGCCGAAGAAAGTATGTAGCTTCTGCGGAAGAAGTGAGAAAGAGGTAAAACTGCTGATCACGGGTATCAACGGCTATATCTGCGAGAACTGTTCGATGCAGGCTTACGAGATCGTACAGTCAACAGGATTGCTGAACCCTCAGGGCAATAATCAGGACGGCAAATATACGTTCGACCTGAAGAAGGTGCCTAAGCCCGTTGAGATCAAGAACTATCTCGACCAGTATGTGATCGGGCAGGACGAGGCAAAGCGCTATCTCGCTGTGGCCGTATATAACCATTATAAGCGTTTGCAGCAGCCCACAACGGATGATGGCGTGGAGATCGAGAAGAGTAATATCATCATGGTGGGAAGCACAGGAACGGGTAAGACGTTGCTGGCTCGTACCATCGCCAAGATGCTCGATGTACCTTTCACCATTGTGGATGCTACGGTGTTCACTGAGGCTGGCTATGTGGGCGAGGATGTGGAGAGCATTCTGTCACGACTGCTGCAGGTATCCGACTATAATGTGGAGGCAGCGCAGCATGGTATCGTATTCATCGATGAAATCGATAAAATTGCCAGAAAGAGCGACAACCCCAGTATCACACGCGACGTAAGTGGCGAGGGTGTGCAGCAGGGTTTGCTGAAGCTGCTGGAGGGTACCATCGTGAATGTACCGCCCAAGGGTGGCAGGAAGCATCCTGATCAGGACTACATCCATCTCGACACCAGGAATATCCTGTTTATCTGTGGTGGTGCCTTTGATGGTATTGAACGCAAGATTGCCCAGCGACTGAATACGCATGTGGTGGGATATAACAGTGTGCAGAACGTGAGGAATATCGACAAGGAGGACATGATGCAGTATATCGTGCCGCAAGACCTGAAGTCGTTCGGCCTGATTCCTGAGATTATCGGTCGTCTGCCCGTTCTCACCTACCTGAACCCGCTCGATCGTGAAGCATTAAGCAAGATCCTCGTGGAGCCGAAGAACTCCATCGTGAAACAATATGAGAAACTCTTCGAGATGGACGGCATCAAACTGGTGTTCCCGCAGGAAACACTGGATCTGCTTGTTGACCAGGCCGTGGAGTATAAACTTGGAGCACGTGGCCTCCGCTCAATCGTGGAAAGCGTGATGATGGAGGCGATGTTCGAAATTCCCTCAAAGAAGGTGAAGACCTTCGAGGTTTCTCTCGACTATGCCAAGAGGCAGCTGGCAAAGGCTCGGCTGCAGAAACTGGAGAGCGCATAGGATCACTGAATACATCAACCTGTAGCAAAGAAAGGAGACTACATCGTTATGAGCAATGACATGAATCTTACTCAAAAGCTGAAGCAGTATTTCGGCTTTGATAAGTTCAAGGGCGATCAGGAAGCCATTATCCGCAACGTACTGGAAGGTAAGAACACCTTTGTGCTGATGCCTACCGGTGGCGGAAAATCGCTGTGCTACCAGCTTCCTTCCCTCATCATGGAAGGAACGGCTATCGTGATCTCTCCGCTCATAGCCTTGATGAAGAACCAGGTGGATGTAATCAACGGAATGAGCGAGGAGGATGGTCTGGCCCACTATCTGAACTCATCCCTGAACAAGGCTGCCATCGATCAGGTAAAGGCTGATATCACGGCAGGAAAGACCAAACTGCTGTACGTAGCACCTGAGTCGCTGACAAAGGATGAGTATGTGGATTTCCTGAAAACTTGCAAGATCAGCTTCTATGCTATTGACGAGGCGCACTGTATTTCGGAGTGGGGACATGATTTCCGTCCTGAATACCGTCGTATCCGTCCTATCGTCAATGAAATCGGAGAAGCACCGATCATCGCCCTCACAGCCACTGCCACGGATAAGGTACGCACAGACATTAAGAAGAGTCTGGGCATCCTCGATGCAGTGGAGTTCAAGAGCTCGTTCAACCGACCGAACCTGTATTATGAGGTACGACCGAAGACGAAGGAGATTGACAAGCAGATCGTGAAGTTCATCCGTCAGAATCCTGGCAAGAGTGGTATTATCTATTGTCTCTCCAGGAAGAAGGTGGAGGAGCTGGCGGCAGTGCTTTGTGCGAACGAGATCAAGGCTGCTCCCTATCATGCAGGACTGGATAGTGCTACACGTTCTGCCACGCAGGATGATTTCCTGATGGAGAGCATCGACGTGATTGTGGCTACCATTGCCTTTGGTATGGGTATCGACAAGCCGGATGTGCGCTTCGTGATCCATTACGACATTCCTAAGAGTCTGGAAGGTTATTACCAGGAAACAGGACGAGCTGGTCGTGATGGCGGAGAAGGCAAATGTATCGCCTTCTACTCCTACAAGGACCTGCAGAAACTCGAGAAGTTCATGGAGGGTAAGCCGGTGGCTGAACAGGATATAGGCAGACAGCTTCTTCAGGAAACGGCTGCTTATGCGGAATCTTCTGTTTGTCGCCGTAAGATGCTGCTCCATTACTTCGGTGAGGAATATACGAAGGACAATTGTGAGAACTGCGACAACTGTCTGCATCCCAAGACCAAGATTGAGGCCGAGGAGGCGTTGCTGATTGTGCTGAAGGCTGTTCAAGTGATCAAGGAGGACTTCCGTACCGACTACGTCATCGACTTCGTCAGCGGAAAGGCTACGGATGATATCGTGGCTCATAAGCATGATCAGTTGGAGGAGTTCGGCTCCGGAGAGGATCTGAATCAGAAATTGTGGAACCCCGTTATCCGTCAGGCTATCATTGCTGGTTATCTGCGGAAGGATGTGGAGAACTACGGACTGCTGAAGCTGACATCCGCAGGAAAGAAGTTCATGAAGAATCCAAGTCCTTTCTTTATCGTGGAGGATAATGAGTTCAATGACGATGATGATGATGACATGAGTGAAGGACAGGGCTCTGCGCTTGATCCCACGCTCTATGCCATGCTGAAAGACCTGCGCAGGAAGGTGGCTAAACAACTGAACCTGCCGCCATATGTCATCTTCATGGATGGTTCATTGGAGCAGATGGCTACCGTTTATCCTGTAACCCTCGAGGAACTGCAGAACATCCAAGGTGTGGGAGCAGGTAAGGCGAAGAAGTTCGGTAAGGAGTTCGTGGAACTGATCAAGAAACACTGCGAGGAGAATGATGTGGAGCGCCCGGAGGATCTTCGTGTACGCACTGTTGCTAAGAAGAGTATGCTCAAGGTGAAGATCATCCAGAATATCGACCGCCAGGTGGCCCTCGATGATATTGCCAATGCACAAGGACTGGAATTCGAGGAACTGCTCGACGAGGTGGAGGCTATCGTCTATAGCGGTACCAAGCTGAACATCGACTATTTCTTGGAGGAAGTGATGGACGAAGACCATGTGGATGATATCTTCGAGTATTTCCGTGAGAGTGATACAGACGATCTGGAAACAGCCATGGAAGAGTTAGGTACTGACTACTCAGAAGATGAGGTCAGACTCGTCCGCATCAAGTTCCTCAGTGACATGGCGAATTAAATGAAAAGGGATTAAGACCGCGTCTTAATCCCTTTTCTAATTATTAATTATTAATTTCTCTATCTCTTTCCCCCAAACGTACCTTTGCTCTTGCTCTGACCTGCACCTGGTGCAGTTGTTGTTCCGTGCGATGAACTGTTGTTGTTGCTCGGGGTACGCGTGGTAGTAGTCCTTGTTGTCGTTACAGTACGTGTACGCGAGATGGAGTTGTCGTTGTTGTACGTCTTGCGAGTAGTTGTCTGTCCTGGGTTGTTAGGACGCGGAGGATTATTAGGCGTCGTAGGACGCTTATACTCGTTCCTGCTGTTTGAAGGCACATCACGCCATGTAGGCTTGGGCTTGCCAGTCATAGCCGGACGGATATTCACTGGCTTGTCGAAGTTCCTGTTGGCATAGTGACTCACGTTACCCACGTTATGACCGCCACGGAAGGTGTCGTAGTTGTGGGGACGCATCGTCACGTAGAAACGTGAACGATCTGTGTACATGGAGTAGATGCGGAACTCAAAACGGTTTCTTGACCAGTACAGCGGACGGTAGAAGTAGTTCGTGTCCTGGTAAGCCTCATACTGATAGATAGAGAGCACGAACCAGAGGTCGCTGTTACGGCGAGCCCAGGCGGTGCCATACAGATCATCATTTACTGCTACGGAGAGCATGTAGTCGAGATTGATCTCATACACGGCCTCGTACTGTGCAGGACTGAGTCGGAGTTCATAGGCCATCTTGTCGGTCAGGAACAGCGCTTCTTCACGTGCCTGCGTAAAAGATATTGCCTTGGCGGAAGTAACTATCGTCACCATCATCACCATCATCAACATGATCTTTTTCATAACTGTCATCTTATTTTGTTAAACATATTTTTCTTATTCAACGGCAAAGTAACAAAAAAAATCCCACACTCCCAAAGGATTTCTCCTAAAACTGTTGGGGAAATCCCTAACGAAGAGTGCAAAAATACACTCAAAAAACGGTCATTTTTAGTCAAAAAGTGTCATTTTTACATCTATATTCAGTCCACTCTTTTTAATAAGTGTAAATAAACTAAAGCGTTGATATATAGCAAAATACAGACAATTACCGTTCTTCTGAATCCACTTTTTGTTTTTATTTTGTATTTTCGATTCCTTTTTTTTCTATCTTTGCATCAGAAACGAATGATTCTATTGTTTACTAATAATTAAAAACCAAAGTATGAAACAGAAAAGGTATCTAATGATGTTATTGGCATTGATCATGTCAGTAACAGCCTTTGCCCAGAAGCAGAACTTCTCGGGTACTGTGATTGATGCAATGGGAGAGCCGGTTATTGGTGCTTCCGTTGTGCAGAAAGGTACATCAAACGGTGCAATCACCGATCTTGATGGACATTTTACCATTAGTGCAGAACCTGGTGCAACGTTAGTCATCTCATTTGTTGGCTATACTTCGCAGGAACTGAAAGCTGCTCCCAACATGCGTGTCGTTCTGAGTGATGACACACAGTTGCTGAACGACGTGGTCGTCATCGGTTACGGTGTTCAGAAGAAGAGTGTTGTGACAGCTTCCATTGCCAAGGTTTCCGCTGATGATTTGGATGGTACAGCCCCTGTACGTATGGATAATGCGTTAAAGGGTCTCGCAGCAGGTGTAAACGTCACCTCTTCATCTGGTCAGCCAGGTGCTGCCTCACGCATACGCGTACGCGGTACGGGTTCCGTTAATAATAGTGACCCGCTCTACATCGTTGACGGTATGCCCATCGAAGGTGGTCTCGACTACATCAACCCCAGCGACATCGAGAGTATTGAGGTACTGAAGGATGCTGCATCAGGTGCTATCTACGGTGCTCGTGCTGCCAACGGTGTGATCCTCGTAACAACCAAGAAGGGTAAGCTGGGTAACGTAACCGTGAACTACAATTTCTCTCAGGGTTGGCAAACAGCTTGGAAGCATCGTGATGTGCTGGACGCTACAGGGTATATGGTGATGCAGAACGAAGGATTGGTGAATGCAGGACAGGCTCCGCGTTATGCTGATCCGTATAATGTGACCACCAATACCGACTGGCAGGATTTGCTCTTCAACGACAATGCTCCTGTACAGAACCATGAGCTGACACTGAGTGGTGCCTCAGAGAAGGTGAACTACTATTTCTCTTTAGGTTACTTTGATCAGGAGGGTATCGTGGGTGGTAACTATGATCGCTCCAACTACCAGCGTCTGACACTGCGCGGTAACTTCAACCTTAACGTGTTTGACGTGACCAAGGAGCGCAATTGGCTGAACAAGCTGGATGTGGCCATCAACCTCTCTTATGCACGAGTGAAGAATGCTGGTCTTGATGTGAACTCCCAGTGGGGTAACGAGATCGGTTCAGCCCTCGCATTGCCTCCTGTCATTGCACCTTATGTAACAGGAAAGGATGCTCAGGATCAGATTGATTACTATACTTCTACCTATCCTGACGAGTATGTTCCGATGTATGATAAGAACGGTCAGCTACTGAATATCCCCGGTGCAGGCTTCAATGAGATGGCCAATCCGCTGATGTCGTTCATGCTGCCCGCCACCAAGTACTGGAGTCATAAGTTCGTGAGCAACTTCTCTGCTACCTTAGGTATCTGGGACGGACTGAAATACCGTGTAAGCTACAGTACGGATATGTCGTTCTGGGGTAATGAGAGTCATGCTATTCCTTACTGGATCTCTCCCACCAAGCACCGCAACTACTCTTCTGCCTCTATGGAAAGTGACCGCGGTACAGTATGGCAGTTGGAGAACGTGCTCTCTTATGATAAGACCATCGACAAGCACACCTTCAATGTGGTGCTGGGTCAGTCAGCCTTCGAGAACTCTGGTTGGACACTGGGTGCTTCTCGTAATAACCTCAAGGACTATGAAAAGCCTTGGATCAATGCTGCTACTGGTTTGGCAGCAGATGGCGACCGTGACGGATGGGGCGGTCCTGGTGTGAAGCACACCATGTCATCCCTCTTTGCCCGTCTGAGCTACAACTACGACGAGCGCTACATGTTACAGGCAACTGTTCGTCGTGACGGATCCAGTCGTTTTGGTACCAACAACAAATACGGTACCTTCCCCTCTGTCTCTTTGGGTTGGAACGTGATGAACGAGAGCTTCCTGAAGAGCACCAACGATTGGCTGAATAACCTCAAGCTTCGTTTCAGTTGGGGTAAGAACGGTAATGATAGGATTGGTGACTTCCGTTACACCGTGCTCACACAGGGCGGTAACAACTACGGCTTCGGTATGGCAGGTGGTGAGAAGGAATACACCAGTTCAAAGGCCAGCGGTCTGGCTAATCCTGACCTGAAATGGGAGGAGTCAGAGCAGTATGACCTCGGTGTTGACTTCGGTCTTTGGAACAATAAACTCACCTTCACGGTTGACTGGTTCAAGAAGAAGACCAACGGTATGCTGAAGGACATGAACATCCCTTCATACGTGGGTGAGTCAAAGCCTATCGGTAATGTGGGTGACATGGAGAACAGCGGTGTTGAGTTCGAGCTGGGTTATAAGTTCAATATTTCTGATGCCAAATTCCAGATCAAGGGCAACGCCTCTTATCTGAAGAACAAGCTGATACGACTTGGTAACGCTGCTGGTTTCGACACCTACGACAACGTGTCTAACCTCGGTAACATCTCACGTGCTGAGGCCGGCGAGCCTTTCCCCTATTTCTGGGGTTACAAGACCGACGGTATCTTCCAGAACTGGGATGAGGTGAACAGCTATACAGGAGCAAATGGGTTGATTCAGCCTGACGCTCGTCCTGGATATGTCCGCTTCGTGGATGTGAACGGTGATGGTGCGATTGATGATGCTGACCGTACGAAGATCGGTAAGGGCACACCTGACTGGACCTTCGGTGTTACGTTCAATGCAATGTGGAAAGGCTTCGACTTCATGATGTTCTGGCAGGGCACGGCAGGTAATGATATCTTTGATGCTACCCGTCGTCTCGACCTTCCCGCCATCAACCTACCGTCATGGTTCCTTGGTCGTTGGACCGGTGAGGGCACTTCCGACAAGTATCCAATCTATATCCAGGGTGATGCCACCAACTGGCAGGCCTCTGATCTCTATATCCACGACGGCAGTTATCTGCGTCTGAAGAATATCGAGTTGGGCTATACCCTTCCTGAGTATCTCACAAAGAAAGTGTTCGTCAGTCGTCTGCGCCTCTATGTGGCCGCAGAGAACCTGCTGACCTTCACCAAGTACTGGGGCTTCGATCCTGAAATCTCTTCATCTGCCACCTCGTGTGGTGTTGACTTCGGTGTTTATCCGCAGCCGCGTATTCTTCGTGTAGGATTTAACCTAACCTTTTAATTGAAAATTGAAAATTGAGAATTGAAAATTGACAATTAAAAATTTAGAATTAGAAAATTATGAAAGCAAATAAGATATTATTCGGAATGCTCGCTGTGTTGACACTCAACAGTTGCAGCGATGACTTCTTGGAGGTTACCAGTCCTACCGACACCTTCATAGAGGAATACTATACCACCAAGACTTCCCTTGATGAGGCACTGGTGGCTGCTTATGCACCTTTGCACTGGTATGACTATGGGTCAACCTGGCAATATAACGCCCTGAACTTCATCTCTGAGTTCATGAGCGATGATATGTATCCCAACGGCAGTAGTAATACCGACCAGCCGATGCTTCAGCTGATGTTCAACTACTCCTGTACCCCTGTTGTTTGTCTTACGGGTGTGTGGAGCGACAGCTACTCTGGCGTGAAACGCTCTAATGATGTGATCAAGTATGCTGACTGGGTGGAAGAGGCTGGTAATATCTCTGCCTCAGAGAAGGCTGACTATATCGCACAAGCCCGTCTGCTCCGTGTGTTCTACTACCTGCAGCTCTGGAAGTTCTACGGCAATGTGCCCTGCTACTTCGAGAACCTCGCTTCTCCTTATATCTCTGAACAGCTCACCGCTGATGAGGTATATAGCAAGGTGATTGAAGAATTGGAGGATATCATCGGTGGCGGTCAGCTGAAAAACGATTACCCCGCAGACGAGAAGGGACATGTAACCAAGCCGTTGGCTTATATGATCTATGCTGAGATGGTGATGATCCAGAACGACAATGCCCGTTACAACAAAGCACTCGGCTACATGAATGAACTGATCACGAGCGGTCGTTACCAGCTCACCCCCAACTACAAGGATATCTGGGAAGAGAGTGGTGAGTGGAACGCTGAGTCCATCTGGGAGATCAACTATTACGATGACAACTCCGTACGTGGATGGGGTAACCAGTTAGGTGCTGGTGGTTGTGTGTTCCCACGCTTACACGGTCCGCGTAGCTTCAAGGCCAATGCCGGCGATCCTTACGAGGATGTGGATGCAGGATGGGGCTTCAGTGCCATTCCGTTGCACTCCGTGGCCAGCTTCGAAGAGGGTGATATCCGCAAGGAGTTCTCTGCCTTCGACCTTAACGCACACGGAACATCTGATGATCCAGGTTGGATGAATACAGGCTACTGCCTCTACAAGTATATGTGTCGTAAGAGCAACAACAAGGACCAGAAGGCTGATGCCGACCTCGGTTTCAACAACAACCTTCGCGTTTATCGTTATGCTGAGACACTGCTGAATGCTGCCGAGCTGTTGCTGAAGACTGGTGGCAGTGCTGCTACAGCTGCTCAGTATGTCAATGAGGTGCGTGCCCGTGCTGGTCTTGCTGCCCTTTCGAGCGTCAGCGAGGATGATATCCTCAACGAGCGTCGTCATGAGTTCATGGGTGAGGGAAAGCGTTACTTCGACCTCGTCCGCTCTGGCAAGGCTGCCTCTGTGCTTACTCCTGCTAACGATAGCGGTGGCTATAGAACCAAGGCTTGGTCACCTGATGTGCGCTACCTGCCTATCCCGCAAGACAATATCGATGCGGCTCAAGGTACTCTCAAGCAGAATGGAAACTACTAAAAGAATTGAAAATTGAAAATTGAAAATTGACAATTATGA
The DNA here is from genome assembly GCA_017561825.1 of Prevotella sp. Lineage (GTDB taxonomy): Bacteria > Bacteroidota > Bacteroidia > Bacteroidales > Bacteroidaceae > Prevotella. The sequence goes on along the minus strand of JAFZBK010000042.1, from coordinate 89,106 downwards.
ATAAAATATTTAGAAGACTTTTGATAGGTTTATCATTTATCATTTGTCATTTATCATTTAGCGTAGCGCTCACATCCTGCTCCCCTGAAACATTCGATGGACCAGACCAGAATGGCATTCCTTCCATCTCAGGTGTGGATATCAACATGAATGTGGATCAGACAGTGAACCAGGCTACCTTCTCTGTGGCTAACATGCCGAAGGGAACATACGCTATCTGGAATGTGAACGGGAATATGTATTCCACGCTGAACCCCATGAACTGGGCCAACAACAAGGCTGGTATCTATGATGTGGAACTGCGCCTCGGTAACCGCAACGGCTTCAGTCAGGGCAGCATCAGTAAGACTTTCACGTTCGAGAAGTCGCAGATCGATCTCACTCCGTACATCAACCGCATCTCTCGCGAGTGGCGTATCAACTATGCCGAGCAGGGACACATGGGTTGTGGCGAACCAGGTACTGATGGTAGTAACTGGTGGAGTGCCGCTCCTGGCGACAAAGCCGACTGGGGTGTGTATGACGACCGTCTGACCTTCGATGCAGATGGTAACTATACCTATTATCCTGGTGAGGGAGGAACAATGTATGTCAACACAGGCTGTTCCGTCTTCTCTGAGTTCAACACTAACGACGGTCAGGACTTCATGGCTCCCGTAGAGACACAGAATGCCTCTTACGCCTTTGACGTCGATGGCGACAAGATCGTGCTGAAGCTTCCTGCTCAGACCTTCTTCCCCTATATCTCGAGCGATGATCAGTATAACAACCCCGTCTTCACGGTGACCAAGCTGACCAACTCTGAGATGGTACTGCTCTACGAGGGTAATGGCATCACCTGGCGCTTTATGCTTACCAGCAAGGAGGATACTGCTCCGAAGGCCTTCAAGGGCTATAAGTTCGACAGCGACGGTAATATGTTGCGCGATGCTACATGGACCCTTTCCCGCTATTATGCCCATGGCGATGGTTGGGAAGGCTACAATGCTGAGGATATCACCTATACCAACGAGGGTAACAAGAAGTTTGTGGTGAACCTGCCTCATGAGTCTAACCAGCGTTGGCAGGCACAGTTCCAGCTGCAGAAGCTCGGTGGCGTATCTACACAGGCTGGTAAGAACTACGACTTCTCCATCAAGCTGAAGGCTAACCAGGATCTGAACAATGCTACCGTGAAACTGACGGATTCTTCTGACGATACCAACTTCTACTTCGACGAGGTGATTCCTCTCGAGGCTGATACGGAGTATCTGCTCTATAAGAGCAATATGGATGGTAAAGACATTGCCAGTCTCGATCTCGTGTTCGACTTCGGTGGCTGTCAGGCAGGAACCGTTGTGGAGATCACTGATATGGTACTCAAGGACCATGCCTTCGATGATGGCGCTGGTCAGCCAGATGAAGGTGGCAATGGCGGTGGTGATACACCGACAATGGACTGGGACTACGCTTCTGGTGCCAACATGTGGAAGGCTGTTGACGATGGTTCGATGTTCGATGCCTTCGGCTATTACTTTGCAGCTGGCGACGACTGGCACGGCATCTCTTATGAGGAGGCTACGCACAATGGTGACACCTACGAGCTCAACCTGCCTGCCGACCTCGGTAAGAACCAGTGGCAAGGACAGTTCCATATCGACACGAAGCTCACAGCCAGTGCAAGCAAGACGTATAACTTCTACCTCGTCATGGAGACCGACAATGATTGTCCGGGTGTAACCTTCAAACTTACCGACTCAGGCGACAGTAACTACTTTGTTGAGGAGCGTGTTGACGTGCCTGCTGGCGGATTTATCTTCAAGCGTACTGGTCTAACCCTGAAGGAAGGTCAGGATGCATCAGCCATCCGTCTGTTCTTCGACTTCGGTGGTTCTCCTGGCGGTACACACGTCAAGATCAGTAAGATCTACCTGGAGGAGGCTGTGTCAATGAACTATGATGATGCTGACAACCTCTGGAAAGCTGTGGATGATGGCTCTGCACTCAGTGACGTAGGTTATTACTTTGCAGCTGGTGACGACTGGCACGGTATCGACTACACAGAGGCCTCTCATAGCGGTAATGCTTGGGAACTCACGTTGCCTGCCGACCTCGGCAAGAACCAGTGGCAAGGTCAGTTCCATATCGACACCAAGCTCACTGCCAGTGCGGCGAAGTCGTATAACTTCCAGCTGGAGATGGAGGTTGACAATGACTGTCCCGGTGTGACCATCAAGCTGACGGATGCAGGTGATACGAACTTCTTCTGCGAAGGTCGTCACGACATCCCTGCTGGCGAGCCGTTCGTATTCACCCTGAAGGGCGCAACCCTGAAGGAGGGTCAGGACGCATCAGCCATCCGTCTGTTCTTCGACTTCGGTGGCTCTCCTGGTGGCACGAAGGTTAAAATCAGCAAGATCGTCTTCAAGGAAAATTGATAAATGAAACGGTTTATAAACGTTCATCAACGTATTATGCTAAGTAGTGTTTTTCTCTCTCTTGCCGTAGCCCTCATGGGCTGCGGTGGGGGCGAGGATGATCCCAAGCCGACTGAGATCTCGCTCAGTGTATCGCCCGAAACGATCAATGCTTCGGCCGACGGTGGCACCTATACGGTCAGTGTCAATACCACTGGCAAGGAGTGGGGTGTGGCCATGGGTGAGAATTTCTTCACGGTGAAAACAGAGAACACATCTTCCCAGATGGGTACAATGACCATCATGGTACCTGCGAACCCTATGGCTGAGGAGCGCTCGGGTCTAATCACGGTGATGTCGGGCGCTGCGCGGAAGATCGTTACCGTTACGCAGGCAGCTGCAGAGAAGGCCACGTACAACGCGCCTGAAGGCTATCAGCTGGTGTGGCAGGATGAGTTCAACGAAGGTACTGAGCTGAACAAGGCCGACTGGACCCATGAGGTGCAGGGAAGTGGCTGGGTGAACCATGAGCTTCAGAACTACGTGAACCATACCACTCCGAAGGGTCGTTACGTCACAGAGATCAGTGGTGGCAAGCTGCAGATCCATTGCTTCAAGGAAGACGGTAAGATCTATTCAGGACGTGTATATGCCAAGGTGAAGGAAGGATGGAAGTACGGCTACATCGAGGCCAGCATCAAGTTGCCGAAGGGTAAGGGCACATGGCCTGCCTTCTGGATGATGCCTGTGAACTTCCGTTCATGGCCAGCCGATGGCGAGATTGATATCATGGAAGAGGTGGGCTATCATCCTGACTATGTGTCATCGAGTCTGCATGCCACCGCCCATGTGCATAGCAATGGTACACAGGTAACCCACGAGATGTACTGCAAGGGTGCCGAAGGTGAGTTCCATACCTATGCGATGGAGTGGACGGCACAGAATATCACCACCTATGTGGATGGGAAGAAACAGCTCTCATACGACAACCGCGGACTGGGTCGTGACGACTGGCCCTACAACGATCCGTTCTACATCATCTTCAACCTCGCTTGGGGTGGTGACTGGGGTGGTGCTCAGGGTGTTGACGAGACTGCATTACCCGTCACCATGGAAGTCGATTACGTCCGCGTATTCCAGAAGAAATGAAAAAGAGATCCTTCCTTACTTTCATGCTTTGTATTGCTGCGGTTTGCCCCGTGCTGCCGCAGCAATATAAGCAATTAACCGATGTGCCAACGGTGTATGTCGAGACAGAAAACCACCAAAGCATAACCAGTAAGGAGAACTATATCTATTGCACATTCATCTATGTGGATGGAGACAGCATTGGTCGTTTCGAGAACACCCAGATCCGTGGTCGCGGCAATTCCACATGGTGGAACTGCGAGAAGAAATCCTACCGTGTGAAGTTCGAGAAGAAAAAGCGTATGCTGGGTGAGGGCTTTGCGAATGCCAAGAGCTGGCCGTTGCTGGCCAACCATGGTGACAAGACCATGATCCGCAATGCCCTGACCTACGACCTCGGACGGTTCATGGGGATGAAATTCTGTCCTGGCGCCAAGTTCGTGGATCTCTACATGAATGGCACCTACCGCGGCACTTACCAGATAACCGATCAGGTGCAGGTGCATAAGAAACGTGTGGAGGTGAACGAGGACAACGGCTGGCTGCTGGAGGTGGCCAACGAGAACTCCAGGGAAGACCCCTATATCACCTCCTCGCGCTATGGTATCACCTATAACATCAAGAACCCTGAGGATGAGTTCCTGACTGTAAGCAAGCGCATTGCCATCGGACAGTGGCTACAGGCCTTCGAGAACGCTGTCAGCTCCGACGATTTCATGGATCCTCACAAAGGTTACCGCGCCTATATCGATGAGGAGGATTTCATCAACTGGTATGTGGGGGCGGAGATCACGGGTAATATCGATGCGCTTTACAGCATCTATATGTACAAAGAGGACGAAGAAGAGAAGATGCACTTCGGTCCGCTATGGGATCTCGACCTCGGCTACGACAACAGCTCGGAACGCAGTCTGCTGCGCAACATGGAAGCCTATCTCGGCTTATGGAACCGTCCGTTCGAGAAGATCCTCCAGCGCATGTGGCAGGATCCGTGGTTCGCCAAGGCCTGTAACGACCGTCTGAACACGCTTGTGGCCGATGGCTTGCAGCAGTATCTCCTCGATCATGTCGATAGTCTGAAGGAGGTTGTCCGCCAAACACAGGCGCAGAACTTCAAGATCTGGCCTATCAACCGTCAGGTGTATGATTGGGAGAAACATAGTTATTACAACAATTACGACAGTTATATTGCTGATCTGAAAAGTTTTATCAATATCCATATCCCCTATCTCCAGCAGGCGTTTGCTGCACGACTCACCAGTAGTATCCGCAGCACTCTTATGGAGAACAGTGGTGAGGGAGCCATGTACGACCTCCACGGTCGTCGTATCCTCACACCGCCACGAAAGGGAATCTATATCCAGAATCATCAAAAAATCATCAAGAAATGAAACAGTTCATCTCCGCATTCGTAAGGACCTTCGCTCTTGCAGGAGCATTGCTCATCATCAGTGCTTTACAAGTTAAGGGACAAGACAGATCCTTACCCGTATATCTCGATGAGAGCAAACCTTTGGAGCAGCGTGTAGAAGATGCGCTCAGCAGGATGACGCTCAACGAGAAGATCGCCATCATCCATGCACAGTCGAAGTTCTCGAGTCCTGGCGTGAAGCGTCTCGGCATTCCTGATCTGTGGACCGACGATGGTCCTCATGGGGTGCGACCTGACGTGCTCTGGGATGAGTGGGTGCAGGCTGGACAGACCAACGACTCCTGTGTGGCCTTTCCTGCCCTCACCTGCTTGGCAGCCACATGGAATCCCTCGATGGCGCGCCTCTATGGCGAGAGTCTGGGCGAGGAGGCCTTGTACCGTAAGAAGAGTGTCATCCTCGGTCCTGGCGTGAACATCTTCCGTACCCCGCTCGGAGGACGCAACTTCGAGTATATGGGCGAAGATCCCTATCTGGCTTCGCAGATGGTGGTACCGTACGTGCAAGGATTGCAGTCGAAAGGCGTGGCCGCCTGTGTCAAGCACTACGCCCTGAACAACGACGAGGAATATCGTCATCAGGTGAATGTGGTTGTGTCCGACCGTGCCCTGCACGAGATCTACCTGCCTGCCTTCCGCGCGGCTGTGCAGCAGGGTGGGGCATGGAGCATCATGGGAGCGTATAACCTCTATAAGAACCAGCATAACTGTCATAACGAGATCCTGCTGAACAAGATTCTGAAGCACGATTGGGGCTTCGACGGGGTGGTCATTTCCGACTGGGGCGGCTGTCATGATACCGAGCAGGCCATCACCAACGGTCTTGATCTGGAGTTCGGCACCTGGACTGACGGTCTCACCATGGGTAAGACCAATGCTTACGACAGCTATTATTTGGCTGAGGCCTACAAGCAACTGATCCTTGAGGGTAAATATACCACGCGTGAACTGGATGAGAAGGTGCGCCGCGTGCTGCGCCTCCATTTCCGCACCACGATGAACCGCAACAAACCCTATGGCTTCCTCTGCTCGGAGAGTCATTACGATGCAGCTAGGAAGATTGCAGAAGAAGGAATCGTGCTGTTGAAAAACGAGGCCACCCCCAACCCCTCCATAGGGAGGGGAGAGAAGGCCCCCTTATTGCCTCTTGATGCTTCTAAGCTGAATCGTGTGTTAGTTGTTGGCGAGAACGCGATCAAGATGATGACAGTCGGTGGCGGCTCCTCCTCACTGAAGGTCCAACGCGAAATTTTGCCCTTGGATGCTATCAACTCTAAACTCCCCTCTCCCCTTGGAGAGGGGCAGGGGGTGAGGCTCGACTACGCTCGCGGCTACGTTGGCGACACCATCCAGAGTTTCGACGGCGTGTCAGTGGGACGTCCATTGAACGACACCCGCACTGCCAGTCAACTTACTGCCGAGGCGGTGGAAAAGGCCAAGCAGGCCGATGTGGTTATCTTCTTCGGTGGTCTTAACAAGGCAGGCTATCAAGACAGCGAGGGTCACGACCGTAAGCAGTATGATCTGCCCTATGGTCAGCACGGACTCATCAAGGCGCTACTGGAGGTGAACCCGCGCCTCGTGTATGTCAATATCTCTGGTAACCCTGTGCCTATACCTTGTCTCGACAAGATACCAGCTGTCGTTCAGGCTTGGTTCCTCGGTTCTGAGGCAGGCACCGCCATTGCCTCCGTACTCTTTGGCGACGTGAACCCTTCAGGTAAACTGCCCTATACTTGGTATGCCTCTCTCGGACAGTGCGGGGCGCATGCCACAGGCAGTTATCCGGGCACATGGCGCTCTACGGAGGGAGATCAGCAGGGGGCCATTATCGATGAAGAATACAAGGAAGGAATCTTTGTGGGTTACCGCTGGACGGATCGTCTGAAGAAAGAGAAACCGATGTACGCCTTTGGTCATGGTTTGAGCTATACATCCTTCGAGATTGGTAAGGCTGTGGCTAACAAGAAAACGCTCACCGCCGACGAGACCATCTCGTTCACCGTCAAGGTAAAGAACACAGGCAGTAGGGCAGGTGCCGAAGTGGTGCAGCTGTACATCAGCGACCTAAAATCATCGTTGCCCCGTCCCGTTAAGGAGCTCAAGACGTTCCAGAAGGTCTATCTGCAGCCAGGCGAGAGCAAGGATGTAACCCTGACCATCGATAAGTCAGCCCTCAGCTTCTACGACGACAGAGTAGGGGATTGGGTGGCCGAGCCAGGTGAGTTCAAAGCCTTGATCGGCAATGCGTCAGATCATATCTCCACAAGCGTGAGCTTCAAACTCGTCAAATAAAGAAAGTCATCCTATTGCTCAAATAGGCTTTCTAACTTTCTTGTCAGCGCCTTGCCGCGCAGGTCGGCGGCAATGATTCTACCCTGTGGGTCGATCAGGAGATTGGCGGGAATGGTAGTGATGCCGTAGGTGGCAGCTAGTTCTGAATTCCTGCCTTTCAGTTCAGATAGTTGAATAAAAGGAGTGCCGAAGTCTTTGATACCCCGAAGCCAGGCACTCTTTTTATCGTCTATGGAAACAGCCAGCACCATGAAGCCACGGTCACGAAAGCGCTCATAGTTTTGAATCACATTCGGCATCTCCATCCGACAAGGACGGCACCAGCTGGCCCAGAAGTCGATGAGTACGTACTTGCCCTTCCCACACCATTCACTGAGCTGATGGTTCTTACCGTTGGGCTCTGCCAATACCGCATCGGTCAAAGGCTTTCCCACTTGACGGAGTTGCAATACTTGTAACCGTTGCTTTGCCTCGTTCATCAAGGGGTGGTTGAAATAGTAGGTGGTGCTATCGATGGCTGCTGACAGTTCCTCATAGTCCATATAGCCACTTACCGAATTCAGATAATAGGCCGCAATCACGTTGTCGTGGTTTTCTTGGATCATGTGTCGTGCCCGCTCGTTCATGGCCTCGTTGTTAGCAGCTATCTGCTGTTCAATCTTGCGTTTCTCCGCCTCGCTTTCAGCTTTCTTTGTTGCCATGAACAAACGATAAAAGTTTTCGGTATATACATTGTCTTCATCCATACAGACTTGGAGTTTTTCGTTCAGCTTCGATGCGCTGAAGGTGTCATGAACGAAATCCACCGTTATCGGTTCACCGTCAACGAAGAACATAAAGCTGTGCCCTCCCTTGTCGCCTATACTCAAAAGCTCATAGGCAGGTTGTTTCCCTTTCATAGCAAACTTCCCATCAACAATGATTGCACTGTCCAGATAAACACGATCGCTCAATCCCTCACTCTTGTAAAGATAGACCTTTCCCATTCCATCAGGAACAACGCCACTGATGGTGTACTCTCTTTCTTGTGCTATCGCCCCGAGTGATACGATGGTGGCGAGGATGAATGCTATAAATCTTTGTTTTCTCATTTTACTATATGATTAGTGGTGCAAAGGTACAACAATTTGAAGCAGCCTCCAAATTTCAACCCCTGTAGCTCGTGAAAATCTGTTAAGGAAACCACGAAATACCGTTAAAAAACATTGAACGCGTCACTCGCTCCCAGAGAGTGACGTTCTCTCTCATCGAGATCAAGGCAAACGCTACCAGTGAGCAAGACAATCAGTACACGACGTTTTTATCAGTGTAAGACCGAACGAACAGTTCGAACAGTTTTTTCAAGAGGACAGCAATAGGAGATAATATATATATTATAATTTTTTCAGCTCGCACACAGAAACTGTTCAACTGTTCGGTGGTGACAAATACTGAAAAGCAAGCTTGATGGCATTCGCTGCTCCATCGGTTCGAGTAAAAATATTCATTTGTTTACTTCTCACTTAATCAGTTTTTTCGTACCTTTGCACCATCATTATTGGATAACTCTTAATTTCTGAGATTATGAAGAATAAAGGATGTTTCGTTTCCACAAACAAAGACACCAAAAGAAATGGTGTAGAAGAGATGGTACGACTGGCGAGAAAGAAACTATACGCTGGGGAAAAGAAAGCGTCGATGAAACGGCGTGATGACCATCACGACTACACGGAACGGCGTATGTATATGATCACTTTAGAGGTGGAAGGGCGGCGCCCGCTCTTCGGTCATCTTGTTGGTGATGCTTTTGCTCCTGCAGGAAGTGAGCACGAGCCGCGCATTGAATTGTCGGAACTTGGCAGTGCCGTGCAAAGCGAATGGATGGGCATACACGGTTATTACCCACAGATAGAAGTGGTGGCTGTTCAGATGATGCCCGACCACATGCATGGTATCCTCTTCGTCAAAGCTCCACTGCCCGTGCATCTTGGGCAGGTGATCTCGGGGTTTAAGGCTGGATGCAGGAGGGCGCAGAGGGCTTTAGCTGCGGCAGAGCCACAGCCTACGAGGAAAGGCGATTCTCTGCAGGTGGCGGCTTTGCCGTCGCAAGATAATGGGATATCTATCCAGCTTTTTGCCAAGGGCTACAACGATTTGATTCTTCGTTCCTATGACGAACTGCCTGCATGGAAGAACTACCTACGTGACAATCCACGACGGTTGATGATGAAACGAGCTAACCCAGAAAATCTGCGCCCTTTCTTCAATTTGCATATTGGCTCTCATATATATAACGGCATCGGGAACCGTCGGCTATTATCCGCCCCCAGGCGCATAGCCGTCCGCTTGTCGCGCCGACTTAGCAAAAGCGATATAGAAATGGAAATAAAGCGATACCTTGAAGCAGCAAGACAAGGAACGGTGCTCATTTCCCCAGCTATCTCCCCTGGTGAGAAGTGTGTGATGAGAGCGGCCTTCAATGCCGGTCTGCCTACAATCGTATTGTTGGAAAACGGATTTACACCACTGTCGAAGCCTCATGGTGAACAGTTCTATGCATGCGCCAAAGGACACTTGCTCATGCTCTCGCCTTGGGAGCATCATAATGAGAAGAAAACAATTACCGCACAACAATGTATGGAACTGAACCTAATGGCTTTGGATTTGTGTAAGAACAACGGATGATCTTAGGTTTTTTGCATACTGTGGGGATGATATTTGGTTAGTTGTATATTATTTTGTATCATTGACTTCGTCGAAGATACTTGCACTCGACAATGAAAAGAAAAATTAATTTTTCTTTTGCATTGTGCTCGTTAAATCGTATCTTTGTACCTAAAATCAAGCATGTAACCATGAGAAAAAGCTATTTACGATTATTGTGTTTGTGCTGGCTGTCGTGTATTTGCATGATATTGCCTGCGCAGAACCTCGATTCCCTATACCGTTGTCTTGACAAGGAGATTACCAAGTTTCCGCAGTATGTGGCGCGGCATGATCAGGAGGTGGCCGACCTGCTGTCGAAGCTAACGACAACCGTTGACGATGAGGGAAGATATGCCCTGAACTTCCAACTGTACGAGAAATACTACCCGTTTAAGAACGACTCAGCCATCTTCTACCTTCGGAAATGCATGGATCTGGCCAATCGTATGAACCAGCCCGAGAAGGTGGATCTGTGTGCCTCGCTGATGGCACTGCGGTGCTCGAATACGGGTATGTACGACGAGGCACTGAATATCCTCTCGGAGGTGAACGACCATTCCGGGACGTACTACAGGGCTTACGCACATGTATATAACGAGCTGGCTTACTACACGCATCTGGATGAGATGCGCGAGAAATACAGGAAGCAGGCCGACTACTACGAGAATCTGATGTTGGAATCGCTTCCTGCCGATGATGATGCCGTGATGTTGGCGCGTGAGATGCGATTGCTGAACAGTCACCAACTGAAAGCATCGATGAAGGTGAATGATGAGTGGCTGGCCATGACGGAGCGCGGGTCGCACCGCTATGCCTTAGTGGCGCTCTACCGCTATCTGGAGTTCAAGGCGCAGGAGGATTCAGTGCAGATGATGTACTGGCTGGCGGAGTCGGCTTTGGCGGATGTGCGCAACGGCGTGATGGACCAGGGCTCGATGTGGGAGATTGCCAACCAGCTGATGCTGCAAGGTGATGTGGATCGTTCCTACCGCTATATCAGTTTCACCAGCGAATGTGCCAGTATCTATGGTTCCCGTCAGCGTAGTTGGCAGATAGCGCCCTTGCTGTCGAGCATTGCCAACCAGTACAAGGAAGAGAACGAGGAGGTTACGAACAAGCTCCGTCTGATGTTGGTGGCCACCAGTGTGCTTGCCCTGTGTTTGATCGGTTCACTGCTCTATGTAAACCGGCAGCGCAAACGGTTGTCGGTAGCGCAGAAGCAGATGAAGGTAGCCAACAAGGAGTTGTCGGAGGCCAACCGTCAGCTGTCGATGCTCAACGCCCAGCTGTTTGAGTCGAACAAGGTCAAGGAGGAATATGTAGGACGGTTCCTGCGTTTATGTTCCATATACATCGATAAAATGGACAATTTCCGCAAGCGGGTGAACAAGATGGTAAAGAACCGCGACTATGAGGATCTCTACCAGGCCACCCGCAGTCAGGAGTTCAAGGACAAGGAATTGGAAGAGCTCTATGAGAGTTTCGATGCGGCCTTCCTCCATCTCTTCCCCACCTTTGTAGAGCGTTTCAATGCCCTGCTAGTGCCTGAGGAACGTGTTACCTTACAAAAGAACGAGCGGATGAATACCATCCTGCGTATCTTCGCCCTGATCCGCTTAGGGGTGGATGACAGCGGGAAGATTGCGGAGTTCCTGCATTATTCCGTGAACACGATCTATAACTATCGGGCACGAGTGAAGAATGCCGCCTTAGGTAACCGCGAGGATTTTGAGCGACAGGTGAGGGAAATTGGGATTGAAAGGTAAAAATTAAATTTCTTCCAGGGCATAGTATTGGTAGTCTTTCACAAGGCGCCACAGGAACGTGTCGTCACTGCGTTCGTGGGGTGTGCTGATGTGTAGTATCTGCTTGGCCTTCTCTGCCAGGGCATGGATACGCGGGTCGTCATCAGGTAGTTCCAGCGTGCGGGTAATCAGGTTGATCTGTTCCAAGGAGAGGTCGGTTACCTGCGGATAGACAGGACGGTAGTTTTTGCTCAAATGGTTGAATTCATCGAGACTTACCTGTATTTGATGGTAGCTGTTGAGTTTGATGACCATCGTGCCAGCAGCGATGTCGCCGATACGCTGGTTGTCCTGATTGAGCAGCATCACGAGAATACCCAGTCCGCTCAACGTAGGTCCGTCAACAAGCATCAGGAGCCAGCGCATCAAGTAGGCACCCACGCTGGGTGTGGAACCGTCTTTCTTCACCACCCGCATCTTCAGTATTTTCTTTCCAATTGTCTGACCGTGGTTGAAGATCTCGCACAGTGGACAATAGAGTATGATGATCAGCACGGAGATGAAAAGAAGCGGTCGTGAGTTGTTACCGATAAATCCCACATAGTCACCTATCTCATCGATCAGATAGAGAAGGGTGAAGGCAAAGATACCCTGAATCAGCCAGTCAATGAGCTGAGCACCAATGCGTTCGCCTACGCTGGCAGGTGTTTGTTGGATTTGTACATATTGACCAGTTACAATGTCTGAAGATGCCATTTGGTAATAATTTCCTTGTTTTTGTTGCAAAAGTAAAAAAAAGTTCCTATTTTTGCAAAATATTCAGCTATTTATTGCAAAACGAGTGTTCCATGAAAGAAGTGTCATTCATCAGACAGCATATTGACAAATGGCGTGAGATGGAGATGGTAGTGGAGAATGCTGCCACCACTTCGCCTGATGTGCTGGCTGATGCCTATACGGATATCACCAGCGATCTCGCTTTTGCCCAGACGCACTATCCGCAGTCGCGCATCACCGTCTATCTGAACAACCTCTCTTCAGCTTTACACAATGAGATATACAGGAACAAGCGCGAGAAATGGTCGCGCATCATTACCTATTGGACGCGTGAGGTGCCGCATACCATGTACGAGGCCCGCAAGGAGCTGCTCTATTCGTTCCTGATCTTTGCCGTGAGCGTGTTGATTGGTGCTGTGTCGCAGTATCATGATGTGGATTTCTCACGACTGATCTTAGGTAATGACTATGTGGATATGACGTTGCAGAACATTGAGAATGGGGAACCCATGGCGGTGTATAACGGTGGGGACGAGGCAATGATGTTCCTCGGCATTACTGTGAACAATGTGTACGTATCGTTCGTCACCTTCGTAATGGGTGTTCTCACCAGTATCATGACTGGTTTTTATCTGTTTCAGAACGGCGTGATGCTCGGCTCTTTCCAGACCTTCTTCTTCCAGCAAGGGGTAGGACCTGAGTCGATGCTCGCCATCTGGCTGCATGGAACCTTGGAGATCTCTGCCATCATCGTGGCGGGAGCAGCAGGTATTGCCATGGGTAACGGATGGCTTTTCCCAGGTACTTACTCACGACTGACCTCTTTCCGTCGCAGTGCAATGCGTGGTCTGAAGATCATTATCGGAACCGTGCCGATGTTCATAATCGCCGGTTTCATCGAGGGTTTCTTTACACGGCATACGGAATGGCCGACAGCGGTAAGACTCATCGTGATACTGTGCTCGCTGGCGTTTGTGCTTTTCTACTACATTTGGCTACCACGTAAAATTAAGAATTAAGAGTTAAGAATGAAGAATTTAAAAAGAAGATAAGATAAATGGAGATTATTGTGGATGGTGAGGGTCGCCAGCGGATGCAAAGACCCCTGATACCTTTGTACAAGGTACGGAAGTTTGGAGAGAAGATCAGCGATACGTTCTCGTTCATCAGCGAGAATATACGACCGCTGTTCAAGTTCATCACCTATCTGCTGCTGCCCTTGTGCCTGTTCCAGGCGTTGGCGTTCAACGGATTGATGGGACAGTATTTCTCAACGATAGGTAAGATGGCGGGAGGACTCTCTGACAACGCAGATATCTTGTCATCTGGAGGACTGCAGGACATGATAGGCTATGGCGTGGCTTCCATCTTGTTCTACGGTGTGGGAAGCATGATACTGGGCAGTCTGGTGTATGCCCTGATGTACCTGTACGAGCACCGCGAGGGTCGTCTGTGCGACATCACGTTCAACGAGATCCGTAACCTGCTCATGCGCAACATCAAACGATTCGTCATCCTGGTACTCATCGGAATCATTTTCGTTGGTATCTTGGTGGCTTTGTTCATCCTGATGGTCATGGCTTCGCCTTATCTGTTCTTCATAACGTATATCGGTGCACTGGTAATCCTTGTCCCGATCAGTCTGGCAGCACCTATCTATCTCTTTGAGAATGTGAATGTGTTGGAGGCATACTTCAAGGCCATCCGTCTGGGCTTCAAGACCTGGGGAGGTGTGCTTGCCGTTTTCATCGTACTCAGTCTGATAGCCACTGTGCTTCAGATGATCACCACGATGCCGTGGGAGATAGCGATGCTCTTTAAGAACATGTTCGGTGCGGCTGATGCAGAGAATGCCATCACCTCATCGGTAGGCTACAGTTTCCTGACCTACATCTTAGGTGTCATACAGTGCTATGGTGCTTATCTGGTATATGCTATCCTCTTCATCGGTAACGCCTATCAATACGGTCATGCCAGTGAAAAGATCGACCGTGTTACCGTAGAGAACGATATTGAACACTTCGAGACTCTTTGACCTTTAACCTTTGACCTTTGACTTTTGACTTTTAACCTTTATTTGTCATGGACACGCTATCCTGCGACACTACCCTGCTCTCGTTGATGCGAAACAACGGGGCTTACGACTACAATCGTGAGCTGGTGACGCCGCAGGTGAGCCTGTGGGATTGGGTGATGCAGAAACTGGAAGAGTTTCTGGGGCGCATCTTCGGTGAGGTGACTGGTCATCATCTCACGCTCCCGCTGGTCATCATGGCAGGACTGGCGTTGCTGGGACTCATCCTATGGTTCCTATATAAGTATCGTCCTGAGCTGTTCTTCAAGAACAAGAAGAACCGTTTTGCGGAGGAGGAAGAGGGCGAAACCATCTATGGCATTGACTTCGAAGCAGAGATCAAGCGCGCTGTCAGTCGTGGTGATTACCCCGGTGCGGTGCGATGGGTGTATCTGCAGACCTTGCGTTACCTGAGTGATACGCACCAGATCGACTGGCAGCTGTATAAGACCCCTACACAGTATGTGTATGAATGTCGTGAGTCGGCTTTCCGCGAGCTGACCAATCATTTCCTGCGTGTGCGCTACGGGCATTTTGAGGCTGATGCCTCGCTGTTCAACGAGATGAACCGTCTGCAGGAGACGCTGAAACAGAAGATCGTCGTGCCATCCGTCACAACGGAGGAAGGAGGTGAGGCATGAAGTTCAACCGATGGTTCATCCTGTTCGTCGTGGTCTTCCTCGCCCTCGTCTTCGTGGCCGAATACCGCATGCCCAGGAAATTCCAGTGGGTTCCCACCTTCAGTCATACCGACAAGCAACCCTTTGGCTGCTATGTCTTCGATAGTATCTTGTCGGCCTCGCTGTCACAAGACTATGAGGTGACGAACCAGACGTTCTATCAGATGAAGGGTGACAAGCGGAAACGATGTATCATGGTGGTAGCAGAGAGTATGGGGTCGTTGGGTAAGGTTGATACGGAAGAGCTGCTTTCGCTTGCTGAGAAAGGGAATAAGATCTTGCTGGTTTGCGGTGGCTACGGTAATGGCATCCTGGACGATACGCTACAGTTCAATTATACTCATTCCTATCAGTCATTGTCACTTCGTGACTATGTGATGAAAGGATTTGCTCGTGATACGGTAGAATGGTTAGCCGACTCGGTTTATCCGCGTCGTCACTACTATTTCTATCCACAGATGATACAATACCAGATCAGGAAACGGGGTGATTCCATCCGCTTCAAAGAGTTGGCAACGATCTATCATCGAGGGGATTCGACAGGTATTCCCCTCATGGATGCCCCTTCCCATACGGTAGTGTCCTTCCCTGTTGGCAAAGGAGTGGTGATTGTGGCCACCACGCCACTGCTCTTCACGAACTATGGCATCCTTGACAAGCCTAACCACGAGTATATCTTCCGCATCCTCTCGCAGATAGGTGATCTGCCTATCGTGAGAACGGAAGCCTATACACCAGCAACGGCCCAGAAAGAGCAGTCGCCCCTGCGTTACTTCCTCTCCCAACCGCCCTTGCGGTGGGCAGTGATATTGGCGTTCCTGACGGTATTGGTATTCATGATCTTCACCGCAAAACGTCGTCAGCGTATCATCCCTGAGGTGGAGAAGCCCAAGAACAGGAACTTGGAGTTTGTGAGACTCATCGGTACGCTCTATTATCAGAAACGTGACTACCGTGACCTGGTACTGAAGAAATATGCGTATTTCTCCGAGGAGATGAGGAGGGTGCTGCATGTGGATCTCACCGACAGGAGTGAGGATCTGCGCAGTTTCGCTGTCATTGCTGCTCAAACAGGTATGGAGGAGCAGGATATTTCAAAGCTGGTGGACACCATGCGTCGTTTGGAGGAAGAGGAGGAATCAACAGTGAGTCGTAAGACCATGGAATCGCTTATCAATCAAATAACTACTATATGGAAGAGAACCAATCAAGAACCGACCTCACCCAGTTCGCAGAGAAGGTGAGGACACTGAAAGAGAACATCGCTCAGGTGGTGGTAGGACAGGAGCAGACGGTTGACCTGTTGCTCACGGCTATCCTCGCCAATGGTCATGTACTCATCGAGGGTGTGCCTGGCGTGGCCAAGACCTTACTGGCCCGCTTGGTGGCCAAGCTGGTGGATGCTGACTTCAGTCGTGTGCAGTTCACACCCGACCTGATGCCGAGTGATGTGCTGGGAACAACGGTGTTCAACATGAAAAGCGGTGAATTTGACTTCCACCCGGGTCCTGTATTTGCAGACATCGTCCTGGTGGATGAGGTGAACCGTGCGCCTGCCAAGACACAGGCAGCCCTCTTCGAGGTGATGGAGGAACGACAGGTGACCATCGATGGGAAGAGTCATCGTATGGGGGATGTCTATACGATCCTCGCCACGCAGAACCCAGTGGAGCAGGAGGGTACGTATAAGCTGCCTGAGGCGCAGACCGACCGTTTCATGATGAAGATCACCATGGGCTATCCTTCGTTGGATGAGGAGGTGGAGATCCTGGAGCGTCATCACCGCAATAGTGCGCTGACTCGTTTGGAACAGATCAATCCGGTGATCACCAAGCAGGAACTGCTCGCCATGCGTCAGCAGATGGAGCAGGTGGTGGTGGATCCGTCACTGCTTCGCTATATCGCCCTGATCGTGCAGCAGACGCGTACGAGCAAGGCGGTGTTCCTCGGGGCTTCGCCACGTGCCTCAGTGGCTATCCTGCAGACTGCCAAAGCCATGGCCATGATTCAAGGGCGCGACTTCGTGACGCCAGAGGACATCCAGTTTGTGACTCCTTCCGTGCTGCAGCACCGCATCATCCTCACGGCTGAGGCTGAAATGGAGGGATTTACTGCCCTGAAGGTGGCGCAACGACTGATTAACAAGGTGGAAGTGCCGAAATGAGGAATGTGGAATGAGAGATGTTCCTGAGTCGTAGGTTTTATATCGTGCTGACCCTGCTGATCCTGCTGATTGCTGCAGGGTATCTGGTGGCACCGCTGTTCAATATAGGACGGTGGCTGCTACTGGTGTTCCTTATCCTGACAGTGGTTGAGGTGGTGGTGCTGTATAGCAGAAGGGGCATCGAGGCTTCGCGTCTGTGTGCCGACAGGTTCTCCAACGGCGATGAGAATAAGGTGACGTTGCAGGTGATGAACCACTACGGCTTTCCTGTCCATATAGAGGTGATTGATGAGGCGCCCGTGGTGTTCCAACGTAGGGATGTGTGCTTCAAGGAAAAGGTTCCTTCCAACGGCGAACAGACGATTCGCTATTCCTTGAGACCCGTCAGCAGGGGCGTCTATTCCTTCGGCAGGATAAGGGTGTTCGCCACCACACTTTTGGGTTTGGTGCAACGACGCTTTACCTGTGGCGAGCCCATCGAGGTGAAGGTGTATCCTTCTTACTTGATGCTGCGCCAATACGAGCTGATGGCCATTCATCAGAACCTTACGGAAACGGGTATCAAACGTATCCGCAGGGTAGGTAATCATACGGAGTTTGAGCAGATCAAGGATTATGTACAGGGTGATGACTACCGTACCATCAACTGGCGCGCTACGGCGCGAAAGCATCAGCTGATGGTGAACGTGTATCAAGATGAACGCTCACAACAGGTATATAGCGTGATCGACAAAGGACGTGTGATGCAGCAGGCCTTCCAAGGGATGACGCTGCTCGACTATGCCATCAATGCCTCACTGGTGCTCTCGTATGTGGCCATACGGAAGGAGGATAAAGCGGGATTAATAACTTTTGCCGATTCCTTTGATTCCTTCGTGCCAGCCTCACGACAGTCGGGACATATGCAGACTATGCAGGAGGCGCTCTATGCGCAACAGACAGCCTTTGGAGAGACGGATTTCTCCGCGCTCTACGCCCATGTGAACAAGCATATAGGCAAACGGAGTCTGCTCGTGCTCTACACCAATTTCATGGGAATGGCCAGTCTGAACCGTCAGCTTTCCTACCTCCAACAGCTCAACCGTCGTCACCGACTCCTCGTGGTGTTCTTCGAGGATGTGGAGCTGCGTGAGTATCTTTCCACTTCAGCAGACAATACTGAGGAGATATTCCAGCATGTGATAGCTGAGAAGTTCGCCTATGAGAAACGACTGATCGTGAATACCCTCAAACAATACGGTATTCTCTCCCTACTTACCACCCCTGATCATCTCTCCATCAACCTCATCAACCGCTACTTGGAGATGAAGGCACAAGGACTGGTAAGCTGATGTCGTTAACCGTCTTTCGCGTTAAATCGTATTAATAAGGTAAGTTTTTCGTGAAAAGGATGCGCTATGTGGATTTTTATTGCTAATTTTGCACGCAATAAATTTTCAAGTAGTATATGGCATCATTTGTTGCAGACAAAATTGTGATGGACGGTTTGACATTCGATGACGTCCTCTTGATTCCCGCTTATTCGGAAGTACTGCCCAAGTCGGTAGAGTTGAAAACCAAGTTCTCGAGAAACATCGGGTTGAACGTGCCGTTCGTAACGGCCGCCATGGACACGGTGACCGAGAGCAGTATGGCTATTGCCATTGCCCGCGAGGGTGGAATCGGTGTGATACATAAGAACATGTCTATTGAGGCACAGGCCCGTGAGGTGGCTATCGTGAAACGTGCTGAGAACGGTATGATCTACGATCCCGTGACCATCCGCAGAGGTAGCACAGTGGCTGAGGCTCTGTTGATGATGGCGGAGTATCATATCGGTGGTATTCCCGTGGTGGATGATGAGAACCATCTGGTGGGTATTGTAACGAACCGTGACCTGCGTTTTGAGCGCAGACTGGATATCCCAGTTGACGAGGTGATGACTTCAGAGAACCTGGTGACTACTCACCAGCAGACTGACCTGATCGCTGCTGCACAGATCCTGCAGCAGAACAAGATCGAGAAGCTGCCCGTGGTGGATAAGGATAACCGGTTGGTGGGTCTGATCACTTATAAGGATATCACCAAAGCTAAGGATAAACCGATGGCATGCAAGGACGAGAAGGGTCGTTTGCGCGTGGCTGCCGGTGTGGGTGTGACCAGTGATACACTGGAGCGCATGCAGGCTTTGGTGGACGCAGGGGCTGACGCTATCGTGATTGACACGGCGCACGGTCATTCCAAAGGAGTAGTGGAGAAGTTGCGCGAGGCAAAGCTGTCGTTCAGTAACATCGACCTCGTAGTAGGTAACGTGGCCACAGGTGAAGCTGCCAAGATGTTGGTAGAGAACGGTGCCGACTCTGTGAAGGTGGGTATTGGACCGGGTAGTATCTGTACCACACGTGTGGTTGCTGGTGTAGGTGTTCCTCAGTTGAGTGCTGTGTACGATGTATATAGTGCCTTGAAGGGAACGGGCGTGCCTCTGATTGCTGATGGCGGTCTGCGTTACTCAGGTGATATCGTGAAGGCACTGGCTGCCGGTGGCTCTTGCGTGATGATCGGCTCATTGGTTGCCGGTACGGAGGAGAGTCCTGGTGATACCATCATCTACAACGGACGAAAGTTTAAGAGCTACCGCGGTATGGGTTCGCTGGAAGCCATGGAGCAGAAGCACGGCTCAAAGGATCGCTACTTCCAGGGCGACACGAAGGATGTGAAGAAGTTAGTGCCCGAGGGCATTGCGGGTCGTGTACCTTACAAGGGAACCGTACAAGAGGTGATCTATCAGATGACAGGTGGATTGCGTTCTGGTATGGGCTATTGCGGTGCTGCCACCATCGAGGAACTCCATAATGCCAAGTTCACCCGCATTACCAATGCCGGTGTGAACGAGAGTCATCCGCATGACATCACCATCACTAGTGAGGCTCCGAACTATAGTAGGCCAAACGACTAAAGCTCTTCGCGAAAGAAGAATAATTATATCATCAAAATAATCAATAAGGAAGATGAGTATGATTTCCAAGAATAAGAAAGTTAGACAAAGTGCTTTGCGGACTTTGCTATTTGTTATTTGTTTATTATTCATGAGCCCCGCTTTAGCGCAGGATCCAGTAATCATGACTGTGAATGGAAAGCCTGTGCCACGTTCGGAGTTTGAGTATTCGTACAACAAGAACAACTCTGAGGGCGTGATTGACAAGAAGTCGGTGGATGAATATGTGGATCTGTTTGTGAACTACAAGCTCAAGGTACAGGCAGCCATGGATGCAAAGCTGGATACGCTGACATCATTCAAGGATGAGTTTGCCATGTATCGCGATCAGCAGATCAAACCTTCGTTCGCGACTGATGAAGGTATGTTACGCGAGGCAATGAGAGTGTATGAAAATACCAAGGAAAATATCGGTCCGAGGGGACTGATCATGCCCGCCCATATTCTGATGCACGTGGAACAGCAGGCTCCTGCCGAGGAGATGCAGAAGGCTAAGGTACGTATCGACTCTATCTATAACGCACTCAAAAACGGAGCTGACTTCGCAGATCTAGCCAAACGACTTTCTCAGGATCCTGGTACAGCCGTGAATGGCGGTACGCTACCATGGGTCGGCCCAGGACAGACCGTTAAAGAGTTCGAGGATCAGGCTTACGCTCTCCAGAAAGGCGAGATGAGTCAGCCGTTCCAGTCGCCTTACGGCTATCACATCATCCTCATGAAGGATCGCAAGCAGTTGGAGCCCTTCGATTCGCTGAAGACAGATATTTTGGCCTTTATAGAGCGTAGAGGAGGTCGTGAGCATGTGGCTGATGAGGTTATTAAGGAAATGGCTCAGCAGCAGGGTGTAACTGAGGCACAACTACTGGAGAAACGGGCTGCTGAGATGTCGGCCAACGATATGGATTTAAAATACCTGATCCAAGAGTATCACGATGGTTTGCTGCTCTATGAGATCAGTAACCAGACCGTATGGGACAAGGCTGCCAAGGATGAACTTGGACTAGCGAACTATTTCCTGAAGAACAAGAAGAAATACAGCTGGGACGAGCCGCGCTATAAGGGTATCGCCTATCACGTAAAGGATAAGGCTGACGTGAAAGCCGTGAAGAAGAGCGTGAAAGGACTGCCGTTCAGTCAGTGGGCAGAGAAATTGCGCAATACGTTCAACAACGACTCCATCATCCGCATCCGCGTGGAGAAGGGTATCTTCAAGAAAGGTGATAATTCTGTAATCGACAAGATGGTGTTCAAGAAGGATACCACCGTGACAACCCTGAAGGACTATCCCATCGATGCTGTATTTGGAAAGTTGCTGAAGAAAGGTCCTGAGGAGTACCAGGATGTGCGTGCACTTGTGGTGGCTGACTACCAGGAAGAGCTGGAGAAGGCCTGGGTGGAAGAACTCAGGAAACGCTACACTGTAGTGGTGAACAAAGAGGTATTGCAAACGGTCAATAAACATTAGACCATTAGTGATAAAGGAAAGAACATGAATGTATCAACGAAGATAGCTGTGTCGGCGGCTTGTGTCGCCTTGGTGGGCTTGAGTATCCATGCAAACCTGCCTGGTACTGCCCGCACATGGACAACAGACAATGACTCTACAACGATTCAAAGACCTGTCAAGGTGGTATCCATCCCCGAATCAAGCATTATAGATGAGGTGATATGGGTAGTAGGTGATGAGCCGATACTGAAGTCGGAAGTGGAAGCGATGCGCCTGCAGGCTGAAGAGGAGGGAATTCGATGGGAGGGAGATCCTGATTGCGCCATTCCTGAACAGCTCGCCCTACAGAAGCTCTATCTGCATCAGGCTGCCATCGATAGTGTGGAGGTAACGGAATCTGAAGTTATGCAGGAGGTTGACCGCATCCTCAACCGTTGGATACAAGGAATCGGCAGTCGTGAAAAACTGGAGGAGTATCGTAAGCAGTCTATCACACAGATGCGTCAGGAGATGCGCGAGACATTGCGCGACCGTCTGATGATTGATAAGATGAAGCAGCAGTTGGTAGAGGATATCGCTGTTTCACCCGCTGATGTGAGAAGGTATTTCAATAACCTGCCCGAAGACAGCATTCCTTTTGTTCCAACAGAGGTAGAAGTGGAGATCCTGACAAAGACACCGCGTATCGAACAGGAGGAGATCAACCGCGTGAAGAACGAGCTGCGTAGCTATACAGATCGTGTAACAAGAGGAGAGACTTCGTTTGCTACCCTTGCACGACTCTATTCTGAGGATTCCGGCTCTGCTCGTCAAGGTGGTGAGTTGGACTATATGGGACGAGGTATGCTTGATCCTACTTTTGCCAATGTGGCCTTCGACCTGACCGACCCGAACAAGATTTCCAAGATCGTGGAAACAGAGTTCGGCTTCCATATCATCCAGCTGATTGACAAACGTGGAGACAAGATCAAATGTCGCCATATCCTGCTGAAACCGCAGGTGACAGCAGAGGCTATTGAACAGGGTAAGCAGCGTCTTGACTCTATTGCTGCTGACATTCGTGAAGGGAAGTTCTCGTTTGAGGATGCAGCAACGGCTTTGTCGGATGACAAGGATACGAGGAGTAGCAAAGGATTGATGGCAAACTTAATGGAAGATGGTCGTACCACCACCTCCAAGTTCCGCATGCAGGACTTGTCAGCATACTCTACTGATGTGGCCCGCGTGGTGGATACGTTGAAGGTGGGTGAGGTGTCTCAGGCCTTCCAGATGATCACCCCCAAAGGAAAGACGGTGTGCGCCATCGTTAAACTGAAGAGTAGGGTGGAAGGACATCGTGCTACGATTACAGAGGACTTCCAAACCATGAAGAACGTTGTGCTTGCTCAGCGCAGGGATGACTACCTGAAGGAATGGGTGAAAGAAAAACTGAAGAATATCTATGTAAGGATGAACGATCGTTACAAGGATTGTCAGTTTGAATACGAGGGTTGGATCAAATGAAGATGAAAGGATGGTTGGAACACTTGCTGAGCGGGCACAGGACCATGATTGTTGTGGTGCTGTGCCTGTTCGGTCTGTGTCTGGCTGAATCTCATCAGGCTCCAGTAAAGAAACGCCGTCCCAGGGCAAAGACGGATGAGCGTATCTATCTTGTTCATGCCAACGTACTGAGCTATAACCGTTATGGACCCAAACCCGATGCACAGTTTCTGAAGGGAAAGGTGCAGTTCAGGCACAAAGGTGCTACCTTATCGTGTGACAGCGCTTATTTCTTTGAAGCATCCAATTCCTTTGAGGCCTTCGGACATGTGAAGATGAGACAGGGGGATACGCTGACACTGAACAGCGACTATGCTTATTACGACGGGAATGACCAGTTTGCCAAGGCGCGTCGTAATGTAGTGCTTACCCACCGAGCCACAAAACTCTATACGGACAGTTTGGATTATGACCGTCTCTATAGCTTCGGCTATTTCTTTGAGGGGGGAAAGATGATTGACAAGAAGAATGTGCTGACCAGCGATTGGGGTGAATATCATACCGATTCGCGGGAGGCGATCTTCAACTACAACGTGAACCTCAAGAATCCGAAGTTCCTGCTCACTACCGATACCCTGCATTATGATACCAGGACATCAGTGGCACACATCGTAGGTCCTTCTACCATCACCTCAGGCGAGAGTGTGATCCGTTCCACATCCGGTTATTATGATACCAATAAGGAGAATGCGCAGCTATTTGGCAGAACCACAATTATCAATAAGGAGAAGGAAATAATAGGCGATAGTCTGTATCATAACGATAAAAGTGGTATCAGTGAGGGATTCGGCAATGTGATATATACCGATAGGGTGAACAAGAACAAGATGTACTGCGACTATTTCTGGTATAACGACAAGACAGGTTATGCCTACGCAACCAAACGGGCCAAGCTCGTGGATTACTCGCAGAAAGATACCTTATATGTACATGGCGACTCCATCAAGATGTACACCTATAACATCGATACAGACTCTGTATGGCGGAAGTTCCATTGCTTCGACAAGGTGAGGGCGTATCGGGTGGATGTACAGGCGGTGTGCGACTCACTGGTGTATGACACCAAGGACTCTTGTATGGTGATGTACAAGGATCCGATTACATGGAATGAGAATAGACAACTGTTGGGAGAGGTGATTGAGGTGTTTATGAAGGATTCAACCATTGATAGGGCTCATATCATCGGTCAGGCACTATCAGTAGAGCAGATCGACAACAAGGACCATTTCAATCAGGTTTCCTCTAAAGAGATGTTTGCCTATTTCCGTGATGGGGCTGTCTATCGAAGTGATGCCATCTCGAATGTGCAGACCATCTATTATCCGATTGATGACAAGGATAGTTCGTTTATCGGTCTGAACTATGCGGAGACTGATACGATGCGGATGTACTTGCAGGACCGTAAGCTTCATAAGATATGGATGCCTTCGGCGGAGTGTACACTCTATCCCATCACACAGGTTCCGCCGGGAAAGATGAAACTGCGCAATTTTGCCTGGTTTGATTATGTCCGTCCTGTGAACCCACAGGATATCTTCAATTGGCGCGGTAAGGCCAGAGGATCAGAGATGAGAATCCTGGAACGACATGCTGCGCCCTTACAGAAACTGTCGGATTTCTCTGAAAACAAACAGGAACCGCCTCCTCCACCTGACACTTCCCAGGAAATGGAAGAGGCATCACAGGAGGAAGAGTGATGTTGGGATTCTTCAAGCAGCCTAAACCCCGCCGTTTCTCACATCCTTACCAGTATGTAAATGAACGGAAAGAACGCATTAAGGAAATTGAGATGCGGGCCAAGGAGGAACTGGGACTGCTGGACAAGGAGCAGTTGCCAGGCTCCACGATAAAGGGTTCCTTTCTGCAAGCAGCCAGTCATACGAGTCAGCATATTTCAAAACGACAAACAGGAACATGGCAGACACATGCAGGACTCCTGGTGTTGTTGATCATCATATTGATAGTGATAGGTGTTGTTTTAATCAATTGAGCATGTCAGATATCATACAAGTCTTACCAGATAGTGTAGCCAACCAGATTGCTGCCGGTGAAGTAATTCAACGACCGGCTTCAGTAATCAAGGAACTGGTGGAGAATGCAGTGGATGCAGGTGCACAGCATATCCAGGTGATTGTTGTGGATGCTGGTAGAACGTCTATTCAGGTGATAGATGACGGGAAGGGTATGTCTGAAACAGATGCGCGTCTTTCCTTCGAACGACATGCTACATCGAAGATTCGTTCGGCTGATGATCTCTTTGCCTTGCATACCATGGGGTTCCGCGGTGAGGCTCTGGCGAGCATTGCTGCTGTGGCACAGGTGGAACTGAAGACCAGGAAAGCTGAGGATGAGTTGGGTACGCACCTATCGCTTTCTGGCAGTAAGGTTCTAGGACAAGAGCCCGTGGCTTGTCCTGTGGGCAGTAACTTCTTGGTAGAGAATCTCTTCTTCAATGTTCCTGCCCGAAGGAAGTTCTTGAAGTCGAATGCTACGGAGCTGAATAATATCCTGACAGCCTTTGAACGTATCGTATTGGTGAATCCGCAGATCGGTTTCACGTTTCATAGTAATCGTACAGAACTGTTCAATCTGCGCCCTTGTGCTTTACGACAGCGAATCATTGATGTGTTCGGTAAGAAAGTTAACCAGGACTTGTTACCCGTGGAAGTCGAGACAACAGTATGCAAGATCTCTGGTTTTGTTGGTAAGCCAGAGTCGGCTAAGAAAAAGGGGGCGTATCAGTTCTTCTTCGTCAACGGTCGTTACATGAAGCATCCATATTTTCATAAGGCTGTGCAGAATGCTTTCGAACGATTGGTTCCTGCTGGGGAACAAGTACCCTACTTTATTTACTTCGATGTTCCCGCTGAGGATATCGATGTGAATATCCATCCAACAAAGACAGAGATTAAGTTTGAGAATGAGCAGACTATCTGGCAAATCCTGATGGCAGCCGTTAGGGAAGCTGTAGGGAAGTTCAACGATGTTCCCTCGATAGATTTCGATACGGTGGGCAAACCAGAGATTCCCGTATTCAATCCATCAATTGGCGATGTTGGGACACCTCATTTACGTGTTGACCCTCAGTATAACCCGTTCAAGCAACAAACGGCAACTTGGAAGCAGTCATCTGTGAAGGATTGGGAGCAACTCTACGAAGGGTTGGAACGACAGGAGCCTGAACAAACAGCTTTATTCCCAGCACAACAGGAGGAACAAGAAGTCGTTTCGGAGAAGTCGTTTATCCACTATCAATACAAAGGATGTTATATCATGACAGCGGTGAAATCTGGCTTGATGATTATCGACCAACATCGCGCGCATGTACGTATTTTATATGATCAGTATATGCAGCTGTTCCAGAGCCATTCCTCCACGTCACAGAAAATGCTTTTCCCTGAAGTCGTACAGTTTCCACCATCAGAAGTGGTTGTCCTTGAGAAGGTGATTCCTGAGATGGAACATCTGGGGTTTGAACTGACCGATTTGGGTAATCGGAGCTATGCCATCAATGCTGTTCCTACTGGACTTGATGGGGTGAATATGGTGAATCTGGTGCAGTCAATGGTCGCCTCTGCAGTAGAACAGGGAAAGAGCATGAGCGAAGAGATTCATCATGCCCTGGCCGTTTGTCTGGCCCGCTGTGCTGCCATCCCCAGAGGACAAGTCCTTTCCAATGAGGAAATGGAGGAAATCGTTAATCAGTTGTTTGCTTGCAAAGAAGTGAATTATACGCCGGATGGGAAACCTGTGCTGAGTATTTTAAAACAGGAAGATATAGAGCATTTGTTCTGAATCTTGACATAAAAGCGGTTAAAAATGGTTTTTTATTTATTTTTTTTAGTTTAATTGCACTTTTTCTTAAAAAAAGTATCGTGGAATTAAAAAAAAACGTTACCTTTGTGCGCAAATAGACTGGATTCTTAAGAATTTTATTATTATTGAAGTTAAAATATCAGGTTTATGAAAAAAATTTTAATGCTTCTTGCTGTTGTTAGTTTTTCAACAGCAGCAATGGCTCAGGAGGAGACTCCTGTGTTGAAGGATGGATTCGTGATGAATTCTTTCTGGAGTAACTGGTTTGTTGAGGCCAACGCATCTTATACAGCATTTTACTCCAATGAAGAGAAATCTCTTGGTTATGCAAAGAGTCCGTTAGAGCACTTCCGTCGCAGCTATGGTTTGTCATTTGCTGTTGGTAAGCGCTTCACTCCGGTTCTGGGTCTGCGTACAAAGCTCTCTGGTTTTTGGGGAAAGAGTGTAATCGGTAAGTATGGCAAAGGCTATGGCGATGCACGTCTTGGTGAGATGTCAATTCCGGGCGATCAGTATTGCAATGGTATCAAGTACTTCAACCTTCAGGAGCAGTTCATGGTGAACTTGAGCAACCTGTTCTGTGGTTATAACGAGACTCGTGTATGGAACGTTACTCCTTATGCAGGTCTGGGCATCGTACGTAACTGTTCATACAATACATGGGAGCTTGGTATCAGTACTGGTATCCAGAACACTTGGAGACTGAACGACAAGTTTAAACTCAACCTCGACCTTAGTTACAACATCTGTGGTGACGACTTCGAAGGTGAAGGTAATGTATGGGGTGGCCACAACCAGAAGAACCACGACCACTGGTTCACCGCTGAGGTGGGTTTGACCTACAACCTGGGAAAGACAAACTGGGATCCTGTTCCTGATGTTGATGCTATCAAGCAGCTCAGTCAGGCTCAGCTCGATGCTCTGAACGCACAGCTCGCTGATGCAAACGCTGAAATCGAGCGTCTGCGCAACCAGCCCGCTCCAGAGCCCGTGGAGACCATCGTTACTCAGAGCGTAAAGGACTTCATCACTACTCCGATTTCTGTATTCTTCAACCTGAACAAGACAGAGATTGCTGTGCTGAAGGACCTCGTAAACGTGAAGGCTCTTGCTAAGTTCGCTATCGAGAACGATCGTAACATCCTCGTTACGGGTTATGCTGACAGCGCTACTGGTACTCCTGAGCACAATATGTGGCTCTCTGACAAGCGTGCAGAGCGTGTGAAGAACGAGTTGATCAACATGGGTGTGAAGCCCGAGAAGATCACAACTGCTCACTTCGGTGGTGTTGAGATCCTGACTCCGATTGACTTCAACCGTCGTGCAACTGTTCAGATCACAGAAGATTAATCTGATAACAAAATCAAAAAAAATCTGCATTCTGTCATTGGGATGCAGATTTTTTTGTATATTTGGCTTCGCCGAACTTACAATTCACTCGGAAAAAAAAACAAGTTTATTTTGTTCTGCTCTCGATTTTTTGTAACTTTGCGGACTTATCCGCGAACTTACAATGCACTCGGCATAAAAAAAGAATGAATTCTTTTTGTTCTGCTCTCGTTTTTTCGTAACTTTGTGCCCAAATCAAATTAATAATGATTTTAAGTGATGATTTGGAATGAAAGTATCGAGTGCATGGATCGTGAGCAATTACGTGAGATCCAGAGCCAGCGTTTAAGGAAAATGGCGGATTATGTGTATCATAACACACCGTTTTACCGTAAGAAATTTCAGGAAATGGGACTGGAGCCCGGTGACATCAAGAGTATTGATGACATTGTGAAGCTTCCCTTTACCAATAAACTCGACCTGAGAGACAACTATCCTTTTGGATTGGCCGCAGTGCCGATGAGTCAGATAGTACGTATCCACGCTTCCTCGGGTACAACGGGAAAGCCTGTGGTGGTTCTTTATACCCGTAAGGATGTGGCTATGTGGACAGAGAGTATATCACGTGCCTTTACCGCCTATGGTGCCGCTAAAGAGGACATCTTCCAGGTGTCATACGGCTATGGCCTGTTTACAGGTGGACTCGGTGCGCATGATGGCGCTACCAATATTGGGGCAAGTGTGATCCCCATGTCTTCTGGTAATACCCAGAAACAGATAACGCTGATGCATGACTTTGGAGCCACCGTGCTTTGCTGTACGCCATCATATGCCATGTTCCTTGGTGAGGCTCTGCAAGAGAGCGAGTGGCCTCGGGAAGAGTTCAAACTGAAGATCGGTGCTTTCGGTGCTGAGCCTTGGACGGAAGAGATGCGTGCAAAACTTGAGAGCACCTTGGGCATCAAGGCATACGATATCTACGGACTGAGTGAGATTGCTGGTCCTGGTGTGGGTTATGAATGCCAGTGCCAGAATGGTACACATCTCAGTGAGGATTATTTCTATCCCGAGATTCTTGATCCTAATACAGGTGAGTCACTTCCTGAAGGATCATTCGGCGAACTGGCGTTCACTCATCTCACCAAAGAGGGAATGCCTCTCCTTCGTTATCGTACGCACGACCTGACAGCTTTGCATTATGACCGTTGTGAATGTGGACGTACGTTGGTAAGGATGGATCGTATCCTGGGTCGTTGCGACGATATGCTCATCATCCGTGGTGTGAATGTATTCCCGTCACAGATTGAGGCCGTCATCCTCAGTCTGCCAGAGTTTGAACCTCATTTCGTGCTAAATGTTGACCGTGTGAACAATACCGACACCTCTGAATTGAAGGTAGAGGTGAAGGAAGAATACTTCACAGACGAGATGGGTCAGTTGGTGGGTCTGCAGAAGAAACTGGAATCAGAGCTTCGTAGCGTCATTGGCATTGGCTTCAAGGTACGTCTTGTTGAGCCGAAGAGCATCGAACGGAGTACAGGAAAGGCCAAACGTGTATTCGATAATCGTGTTTTTAAATAACAATTACCTGACAATCAAATAGAAAGAAGCATATGAAAGCAAAACAATTATCCGTTTTCCTGGAGAATAAAGGCGGTCGTCTGACCGAAGTAACAGATGTATTGGGAAGTGCAGGCATCAACCTGTCAGCCATGAGTATTGCAGATAATAGCGATTTTGGCATTCTGCGCTGTATCGTTTCTGATCCTGATGCAGCCTACAAGGTGCTGAAGGAAGCAGGGTTTGCCGTGAAGATCACGGATGTGATCGGTTTTACTTGTCCGAATACCAGTGGCTCACTGGCCTTGGTGCTGAAATACCTGTCAGACAATGGCGTCTTCATCGAGTATATGTACAGCTTTGCCAATGGTGACGTAGCCAATATCGTTATTCGTCCTACTGATCTTGACAGCTGCGACCGTATCCTCGAGGAGAAGAAAGTGGATCTGATTGCGGCAAGTGACTTGTATCGTCTGTAAAGATTCAAGTTCGTGATGAGTTTGTGACTTACGGATTCCCAGTCCGCGACGTTGCGGACTGAGAGTCCGTAAGCTTCGGACTGGGAGTCCGCAATGTGCGGACTATACGAAAGTGGGCTGCTAAAACAACCTATTCCCA
The DNA here is from genome assembly GCA_017561825.1 of Prevotella sp. Taxonomy (GTDB): domain Bacteria; phylum Bacteroidota; class Bacteroidia; order Bacteroidales; family Bacteroidaceae; genus Prevotella. The sequence continues at coordinate 58,444 of JAFZBK010000042.1, read as the reverse complement.
TTCTTTTTTCACAGAAAACGAAAAAAAACCTTCGAAAATTTGGTGGAATAAAAAAAACATCGTACCTTTGCAGCGCTTTTGAAAAAAAGGGCGTTTAGCTCAGCTGGTTTAGAGCATCTGCCTTACAAGCAGAGGGTCGGCGGTTCGAATCCGTCAACGCCCACAAAATAGCTTCCAGTCTTATGGCTGGAAGTTTTTTTTGATTAGAGTCGAAAAAATGAGGATGTGTTAGCAGGATTATCGAATATTATTGCTACCTTTGCAGTCCATAGTATAAATACGTATAAAGACAGTGATGAATCTTGATGTTTTGACAGCCATCTCACCGATTGATGGTAGATATAGAAGTAAGACAGAGACGTTGGCAGGATATTTCTCAGAGTATGCGCTTATTCGTTACCGTGTACGGGTAGAGATTGAGTATTTCATTACCTTATGTGAATTGCCACTTCCTCAGTTGGCAGATTTCGACCAGACACTCTTTGGTCGTCTGCGCTCTATCTATCGTGACTTCAACGTGGCTGATGCCCAGCGAGTGAAAGACATTGAGAAGATCACCAATCATGACGTAAAGGCTGTGGAATATTTCATCAAGGAGAGATTCGATGAGATATCAAAGGATGCAGCATGTCCTACCCTCGACAAATACAAGGAATTTATTCATTTTGGCCTGACCTCTCAAGACATTAACAATACCAGTGTTCCTCTTTCTGTGAAAGAAGCGCTGGAGGATGCGTATATCCCGATGCTGGAGGAACTCGTGACCCTCTTGAAAGAAGATGCAGAGCAGTGGAGTGATGTGCCGATGCTGGCAAGGACTCATGGTCAACCTGCTTCTCCTACACGACTGGGTAAGGAGATTCAGGTATTCGTCTATCGACTGGAACAGCAGATTGTTTCATTGAAGAACGTGCCGTTTACGGCTAAGTTCGGAGGGGCAACGGGCAATTTCAATGCACATCATGTGGCTTATCCGCAGTATGACTGGCAGGCATTCGCCAACCGTTTCGTCAGCGAGAAACTCGGTCTGCAGCGTGAACAATACACCACCCAGATCAGTAACTATGATCAGTTGGCCGCCTTGTTCGATGCACTGCGGAGAATCAATACCATCATCATTGATCTTGACCGCGACTTCTGGATGTATATCTCTATGGAGTATTTCAAGCAGAAGATCAAAGAAGGGGAAGTGGGAAGCAGTGCCATGCCACATAAGGTGAACCCTATCGACTTCGAGAACTCGGAGGGAAATATGGGAATGGCCAATGCCGTACTTCTGTTTCTTTCGCAGAAACTGCCCGTGAGTCGTTTGCAGCGTGACCTGACCGACTCTACCGTCTTGCGCAACATCGGAGTTCCATTGGGTCATGGCATGATTGCCATCCAGAGTACACTGAAGGGATTGCGTAAGCTGATCTTAAATGAGGATAAGCTAACCGGAGATTTGGATAACACATGGGCAGTGGTGGCCGAAGCCATCCAGACCATCTTGCGCCGTGAGGCATACCCGCATCCGTATGAAGCACTGAAAGCTCTTACACGTACCAATAAACATATGACAGAGGAAGCGATTCATGCATTCATCCAGTCATTGGATGTAGATGATAAGGTAAAGGCCGAACTGATGGCTATCACACCTGATAATTATACAGGAGTTTAACTTTTGCCTAAGCGATTAGGCATCTCTTTATTTTATATTTATTAATTTATTGTTTTATTATTATCATTATTACCATGTCAGAAGAATTAGAAAACAAAACTGAAGGAATGTCTGCTGAACAGAACCAGCAAGAGGGAGGCCGTGAGGGCTACCGTCCTACAACTGGCTATTCCAACTATCGAACACCGGGACGCAGTCCGCGTCCGCGTATACACACTGCTCGTCCTTATGGCGCTAACAGGGGTAACAAAGAAGAGGATGGAGGATTCCGTCCGGAAGGTTTCGGAGCCGGCTTACAACAGGATAGCTCGGCACAACGTTCATTCCGTCCTCGTAATAACTATGGCAATCAGGGAGGGTACCAGTCTCGCCAGGGTGGCTTTAACCAGCACGGTCAGCAAGGCTATCGTCCCCGTCCTAACTATAATAACAATGAGGGTGAAGGTGGTTACCAACCTCGTCAGGGTGGTTACAACCAGCGTCCACAGCAGGGTTATCGTCCCCGTCCAAACTTCAATGAAGGAGAAGGTGGCTACCAGCCCCGTCAGCAGAGCGGTTATAGTCCTCGTGGCGGTTACGGTCAGCAGCGCGGCGGCTATGGTCAGCAGCGTGGCGGTTATGGTCAGCAGCGTGGCGGTTATGGTCAGCAGCGTGGTGGTTATGGTCAGCAGCGCGGCGGTTATGGTCAGCAGCGTGGCGGTTATGGTCAGCAGCGTGGTGGCTATGATCCGAATGCGAAGTATAGCTTGAAGAAGCGTATCGAATACAAAGAGGTGAATGTGGATCCGAATGAGCCGATCCGTCTGAATAAGTATTTGGCCAACGCAGGTATCTGCAGTCGCCGTGAGGCTGATGAGTTCATCCTCTCTGGTGCTGTAACTGTCAACGGACAGGTGGTAACCGAATTGGGAACAAAAGTTCTGCGCACAGATGAAGTGGTATTCCACGATGCTCCTGTATCTTTGGAGAAGAAGGTATATGTGTTGCTTAATAAACCCAAGGATTATGTAACAACCAGTGATGATCCTCAGCAGCGCAAGACCGTGATGGATCTCGTAAAGAACGTGTGTCCTGAGCGCATCTACCCTGTAGGCCGTCTGGATAGGAACACAACAGGTGTGCTGTTGCTCACCAACGACGGTGACCTGGCTTCTAAACTTACTCATCCGAAGTTCCTGAAGAAGAAGGTATATCATGTATTCCTCGACAAGAACGTGGATCCTCAGGATATGGAACGAATCAAGGAGGGTATCGACCTGGAGGATGGTGAGGTACACGCAGATGCCATCGAGTATTGCAACGAGAATGACAAGAGTCAGGTGGGCGTGGAGATCCACAGTGGAAAGAACCGCATCGTTCGCCGTATCTTCGAGAGTCTTGGCTACCGTGTTGTGAAACTGGATCGTGTACAGTTTGCCGGTCTTACCAAAAAGAACCTGCGTCGTGGTGACTGGCGTTTCCTGACCGAAAAGGAAGTGGAGATGTTGCGCATGGGCGCTTTTGAATAATAGATGCATATGAAAAGAACAAAGATCATCGATGCGCTCCAAAGCACCGATTATGGAAAGACGATCACTGTGATGGGCTGGGTGCGCACGCACCGTAGCAGTAAGGCTGTTGACTTTATCGCCCTGAACGATGGATCAACCATCAAGAACATCCAAATTGTGGTGGATGCTGGTCGTGTGGACGAGGCAACGCTGAAGAATATCACTACTGGAGCTTGCATAGGTGTAACAGGTACGCTCGTAGAGAGTCCGGCACAGGGTCAGGCTTCTGAGATACAGTGTACGGAGATTACGGTATATGGCCTTTGCGGCAGCGATTATCCGATGCAGAAGAAAGGGCAGACTTTCGAGTATATGCGTCAGTATGCCCATCTGCGTCTTCGAACCAACGTCTTCGGAGCCGTGATGCGTATTCGTCATAACATGGCCATGGCCATCCATACCTATTTCCATGAGCATGGGTTCTACTATTTCCATACCCCGCTGATCACGGCCAGTGATTGCGAGGGAGCAGGAAACATGTTCCAGGTGACGACCAAGAACCTGTATGACTTGCAGAAGGATGAGAACGGGAAGATTATCTATGATGATGATTTCTTTGGTCAGCAGACTTCCCTGACGGTATCCGGACAGTTGGAGGGTGAGCTTGGTGCTACGGCATTGGGTGCTATTTATACCTTTGGTCCTACATTCCGTGCAGAGAACTCTAACACACCCCGACATCTGGCTGAGTTCTGGATGGTGGAACCTGAGGTGGCTTTCCTAGATCAGGAGGAACTGATGGACCTGGAAGAGGATTTCATCAAGTACTGCGTACGATGGGCCTTGGAGAAATGCAAGGACGACTTGGAGTTTATCAACAACAATAAGTTCATTACGCCACAGCATGATCTGATTCCTCGTTTGGAAGGCGTACTGAAAGAGGAGTTTGTTCGTTTGCCTTACACAAAGGGTATTGAGATACTTCAGGAAGCCATCAAGAATGGCAAGAAGTTTGAGTTCCCCTGCGAGTGGGGTGATGATCTGGCCAGTGAGCATGAGCGCTATCTGGTTGAGGAGCATTTCAAGAAACCGGTAATCATGACCGACTACCCCGCATGTATCAAGGCGTTCTATATGAAACAGAACGAGAAGCAGGGTGAAGGATCGGTTGGTTACAAGGGTTGTGTGGCTCCTGGACCCACCATGCAAGGCACTGATGTGCTCTTCCCGCAGATTGGAGAGATCATTGGCGGTTCTGTCCGTGAAGAAAGCTACGACAAGCTGATGGGTGAGATTACCGATCGTGGAATGGAGACCGATAAGCTGTGGTGGTATCTTGATACCCGTAAGTATGGATCTTGTCCTCATGCTGGCTTTGGTCTTGGATTTGAGCGCCTTATCCTGTTCGTAACAGGCATGCAGAACATCCGTGATGTGATACCATTCCCGAGAACTCCCAAGAATGCGGAATTCTAAGCAAAAAGGCTATTTTTATTGAAAAGCTCCTCGTTTGAGGGGCTTTTTTGCTTAATTTATAGCATTTTGGCACGTTTTTTGTGAAAAAAGTTTTGTTTTTCCATATCTTTTCATATCTTTGCACTGTTTTATTATGCAGCATAATAGAGAAAGCAAAGACTAATGAGTATGATAAACAAAACAAAATGGTGGATAACCGTACTACTGGCATTTGTTTTCAGTAGTGCATGGGGACAGTTAGCTCCAGAACAATATAAGTATTATCGTGTTCAGAACACAGCAACCAAACGATATGTCTCCGTAAGGGACAACGTAGGGTCAGTGAATATATCAAAGAAGACCGCAGACGTGAAGGCTGTGGAGATGGTCTCTGGATTTGATAATGTGGTAGGCGATCCGGCAACAATTATTGGTCTTACTGATAAGGGCGCAGGTTATTATGACTTTTCCGCACAGGGAACATCAGTCAGTAAGATTATTAATAAGACGAACGTGCTTATTAAGTCCGTCACAACAGATTCTTATTTGGTATATGTGACGTATAAAGGATCTGCTGGTGGAATGACGGGTTATGCGAATGCATACTTGACCGATTCAGGGTCTGGTGCTTCAGTTGGCTATGCTGACAGTGAAACAAAAGCCAAGAAGGAAAAAGGTATTTGGGATATCATACCTGTCACAAACGACGGTAACAACTATTTCGGTGTGAAAATGGACCTAAATGCCAATGGCAAGTATTATACGACGCTTTATACAGATTTTCCGTATCAACTATCGGATGGCATGAAGGCATACGTGGTTTCTGAGATCTCTGGCGATAAGGTGAACTTGGTGGATATCGGTTCCAATGTACCAGCAGAAACACCAGTAATTCTCGAGAGTAGTTTTTCTTCACCAGCCCAAAATAAACTGCAACCTCTGTCTTCTTCAGTTTCATCATCCTTTACCACAAACCTGATGGAAGGTGTTTATTTCAACCATAATGCAGGTGGCAAACACATTGTGCGTACTGCCTTTGATAAAAAGACCATGCGGTTGTTGACAGTGAAAAACGGAGAGCTTTCACTCGTGAATGAAGGTGATACCTATCTTCCTGCAAATACGGCTTATTTGAAAGTATCTTCTGGAACATCTTCTACTTTGACAATAGGTAATACATCTTCTGGTCCACAGGAGAATCCTGAAGACAAGTTGAATCACGGAACGTCAACCAGTCCTATCAGTGTTGCTTCTGCCATCTCTGCAGCCGAAGTTATCGGTGACAAAGAGTCCGCAGAAGACTTCTATGTAAGGGGCAAGATCTGCAGCATCAAGTTTGAGTATAGTGCCAAGTACGGTACTGCTACCTATAACATTTCTGACGATGGTTCAGAAGGCACTGGAAAAGAATTCACAGTTTATGGCAGCTATTATTTCGGCAGTAAGAGCTGGAAGGAAGGTCAGACGCAGATATCCGTGGGTGATGAGGTGATAGTTTGTGGCAAGATAACTCTTTATGGCGGCAATACTCCAGAGTTTGCTGACAAGAAGAACTATCTGTTCTCGTTAAACGGAAAGACATCTGATGAAGGCGGTCCACAGGAGAATCCTGAAGACAAGTTGAATCACGGAACGTCAACCAGTCCTATCAGTGTTGCTTCTGCCATCTCTGCAGCCGAAGTTATCGGTGACAAAGAGTCCGCTGAAGACTTCTATGTAAGGGGCAAGATCTGCAGCATCAAGTTTGAGTATAGTGCCAAGTACGGTACTGCTACCTATAACATCTCTGAAGATGGCTCTTCTGGTACGGAGTTCACAGTGTACAGTAGCTATTACTTTGACAATAAGGCTTGGCAAGAAGGAGATGAGCAGATTGCTGTGGAAGATGAGGTGATTGTCTGTGGTAAGATCATCAACTACAATGGCAATACTCCTGAATTTGCTAGCAAGAAGAGCTATTTGGTCTCTTTGAACAAAGCCAGCGGTATTCTGAATGTGAAGATTGGTGAGACAAAGGATGGTGCTATCTATAACCTCACTGGACAACGTGTAGTAAAGCCACAGAAGGGTATCTATATAATCAATGGAAAGAAAGTGTTGGCGAAATAGCTGGGACACCTTATTATAATAATGCGCGCACGCGCGAAACATTAAAAACAATAATTGCCTATGGAGAAAGAAGGAGGAATGATTAAAATGAGTGAAATTGGAAATGATTAGTGTAGATAATCGTGTGCACCTTTCAAAATACGCGTAAATGCTGATGTTTTAGCATGAAATGCGTTCATATTTAGGGCAAGAGGCAATAAAAATGTTAAATTTTGTTCTTTTTATGAAAAAAGATAGAGAATTGTTTGCGCAACATAATAATAAAGCGTATATTTGCACAAATTATTGGCATCTTTCCACTGGAGAGGTGTGACTCGTTGAGAGAATTTAGCATAAAGTATATATTTAGTTTAATTTAATTTTTTAGTCTAATGAAAAAGAAAATTTTTAGTACGCTGCTCTTAGTGGCCTTCGCATTGGCTTCTACGAGCATGTTCGTTTCTTGTAAGGACTACGATGACGACATTAGCAAGAATGCTGCCAATATCGAAGCCCTGAGAGCCGAACTTCAAAAGCAGTTGGCAGAATGCCAGGCTAGATGCCAGGCAGAGCACGCTAAGTTCCTGACCGAGCACCAGAGCTTGGCAGGCTATGCAAAACTGTCTGACATTCCTTCACTGGATGGCTATGCAAAACTGACTGACATTCCTTCTTTGGAAGGCTACGTAAAGCAGTCTGATCTGGAAGCTTATGTTACGCTGCAGGCACTTCAGGCAGAGCTTGCTAATTATGTGAAAGCTGAGGCTATCAAGGATGCACTTGATTATATCAAGTCACTTCAGGATAAGGGCATTACTGCAGATGGTCTGGCTGAACTGATGAAGAAGGTTAATGCTATCGATGAAACTCTTGCAAAATATGCAACAATTGAGTACGTCGATAATAAAGTTGCCACCGCTGCACAGCAGTTGCAGAATCAGCTCGATGCTTTGAACCTTTATAAGGAAGCTCTCGAGAAAGAGAACATCGATCCTGACAAGTTGGTTGAACTGTTGAAGAAAATCGAAGATATGAAGGAAATCGTTGAAACTTCATATCCTGCAGATGCTTTGACTGATGCTGACGTTAAGACATTGAAGGATCTAATTGCTAAGGCTGATGAATTGATCAATAAGGAAGCTGGTCCCGATATCAATATCATTCAGTATCTGATTGACAAGACTTTGGCATCTATTATTTTGAAGCCAAGTTGTTATGCGGCTGGTCTCGCAACAATTGAGGTTCCTGCTCTGTATTATCAGCCGGTTATCTACTGTAAGGGTGAGGGCAAGCAGCAGGCTTACTACTATATCGACAAGAGTGGTAAGAGACTCGAAGGACTTGACTGGCGTTTCGACGACGGTGCTAATGCTCCTTCTGCTACAATTCCTACTTGGGAAGATGGCTTTACTTGGAGTGATGACTATAGCGGCTATGACTATAGGGGTGAGGGTTACAACCCTGCTGGTCCTGATGGTGAAGGCACTATGCTGCCTATCTTCCGCAGTGTTGTTGAGAAGTTCAACGCTCTGAGAACTGCTAAGCTCGTTCCTAATGCAATTGCTACCTATCATGTTAACCCGACTACAGTGAAGCTTGATGACTATAAGCTGAGCTTCTATACCAATACAGCTACCGTTGTTGACGAGGTTGAGTCTCGTAACACTGGTTACCTGAACAGTATGGCAGAGAGTTTCGCAGCTCCTATCGAGTCTGACGGTGCTAAGTATACTGTTAACAATGGTCTGTTGGAGGTTCCCTTCAGAATCAAGGATTGGGAGAACTATGTTGAGGATCTGGTTTACTACTTCGACGGTGCTGCTTTCAACCAGGGTAAGAAGTCTAAGGTTGCTATCGTAAGAGACTCTGTGAACTTCATCGCACTTCAGATGACCAAGGGTGACACTGCTACAATCACTTCTGACTATGCTGCTGTTGTTCCCGCTCTTCTGCACATCCAAGCTATCGCTGATAATGGACCGGAGAATCCTGTCTTGAAGTGTAATTATGATAAGTATTCTGACGTTGCTTGGTATACCAAGAAGAATGACAATGCTGGTCATATGTTCAAGTATGCTGAGCAGGCAATTGACAAGGACTTCACCCACTCAATTCCTTACAACAAGACTTTGGATATCCTCCCATTCGTTGAGACACATTTCACCTATATCGGTGTTAACAGCATCTGGTCTAGCTACGATCAGAGAATGGATGCTGAGACCTTCAAGAAGTTGGGTCTGAAGTATGTCTTCTCAGTAGTTGACTATGAGGACGGTAACCATGAGACAGGTGAGTCTCGTCACATCACTATTGATGCTGTTGAGAATTCTGCTGCTGACTTCGGTTACGATGAGGTTATCCTGACTCCGCGCTCAGTGAAGTACGACAAGGAAGGTAAGAGCTATTCTACTATCTTGGATAAGGTTGCAACTCGTGAGGCCATCGATCGTGAACCGTTGATCAAGGTTGAGATTGTTGATCCGCAGAATCAGGTTCTTGAGGTTGGTTACATCAAGTTGTTGATTACCGATAACTATATGGTTGAGCCGGTTGCTTTGACTATCGAGGACGACTATTGGATGAACTGTACTGCTAAGGGTGGCATTAAGTGGTCACAGGTTGAGGAGTCAATTCTCTCTATCCTTGGCGAGAACGGTTACACCAAGAAGCAGTTCGAGGATGAGTATGAGATTGATCTGAAGGACGCTACATACGCACAGCGTTTCGTTAATGCTGGTGGTCAGTGGAAGATCGACGCTAATCCTCTGGGTGATGTTGAGTATACCAAGATTACAATCGACGATCCGAAGGACAAGCAGACTAACGTGATTCTGTGGGCTATTGGTACAGACTATGCATCAATTGCTAAGGCTATCACTGGTCAGGCAAATGCTGATGCTGCACGTGCTGCCTTGTTGGAGAGCGAAGGTGACGGTATTGCACCTAACCAGCTTTCTACAACTATCCGCTTCGTGAAGAAGGGCATCGATGAGAAGTACAAGGATATGTCAGCAATCTATGTAACACTGAATATTCCTGCTCCTCAGGTACACTTCGCTTATGGTAAGGTTGAGAAGAAAGACCTCTCTCACTGGTATGCTCTGAACAGCTACAAGCATGGTTCTGAGAAGGAAGGTACTGCTATCGACATTCTCGAGAATGTTCCGACACCTGCTGAGAATGGAATGAAGAACCTTGGTGTAGGTTGCCCGAACAGCATCGAATTCGAGCGTCCTCTCTATGAGAACTTCCTCAACGGTATCGTTTCAGTGAACATGGGCGGTAAGGAGAAGAATTTCAACAAGTATGACTACACGAACAACAAGAACATCGACTTCGAGTTCACACTTCCTGTTCAGGGTGTAAATGCTGAGTTCAGTCATGTAAATGGTTCTTGGGACGTATTTGGTTATTCTGGTGCTAAGTACTCACTCCATCTGAGTGCTGACAAGAAGGCTATCCTCGACCAGCACAATGATGAGATTGCTGTCATCGCCGATAAGGACGGTCAGCCGTACATCCGCATGATTGACGCAGACTGCGCTAATGACATTCTGAACCATGCTGGTCGCTACGATGACTTCGGTAACAACAAGGCTAAAGAAGGCGAGAGCACACCGTTCTATCTTGAGAATGGTGTAAACAAGGAGAGCTTCACAGCTTACCTGTTGATCAAGACCAACGACGATTGCTATGAGCTCTTGCTGAAGGATCGTTACTTCAATGCTAAGTTCCTCCGCCCGATTAACGTTTGGGGTAAGAACTATGAGTGGGACGATGCATTCAATGCCGTTCAGACTCTGAACCCGATCGATCTGCTCGTGGCTAAGGATTGGCGTGACTACACCATCAAGCTCGACGTTGACTGGAAGGATGGTAACAATACAAACTATACCTTCAAGGAAGGTGAGATTGGATGGGATTACTACAATATCGAACAGATTAGCATCGATTATAATAACATTTGCACTGACCACGCTAAGGAGAAGAGCGATCGTGATGCTATCGAGGCTGCACTGAACGACAAGCAGACTATTCCTTCAATCATCAAGAACTTCTCACTGAACAAGGTTACTGAGATTCCTTCACTGAAGGATCCGTATCTGAAGGTTAAGCCACTCGATAATACACTGAAGACTTTCAACGGTGCTAAGCTTATTGGTAATCAGGCTCCGCAGACAGTTCTTGAGTACACCAACAATGGTGGTAACGTTCAGGAGTTCCACATCTTCGTTCCGATCTCTGTTTACTACGGATGGGGTCACAAGGCTTCTACTACCTTCAAGGTATGGGCTAGCATCAAGGTTAAGAAGACTGTTGGTACTGATGCTTCTGCAAAGAAGTACTAATCATCGATAGATAACATCTATTAGATACATTCAAAGGGGTGTCAATCTTTGGCACCCCTTTTTAACAAAAACAATTGAAATGAAGAAGAATCTGTTTTTCACCATTCTGATGGTACTTGCTCTTTGCATGGTCTGTTCATGTGGTAAGAAGAAGAAAACGCTCGATGAGTATCGTGAGGAGTATCTTACGAAGCCGGCTATTTCTCTGACACAGTCTGACTCTACAGAGGTAAGAGCTTTGGTAGATAACTACCTGCAGTTATTGCGCGATAATCAGTTCGATGACGCTGTAGATATGCTCTACTATATGAATGGTCCGAAAATCATTCCCATGCCGAAGGAGTTGAAGCAGAGGCAGCTTGCAATGATCAAGCGTTTCCGTGGCGTCAGATACGAGCTTCAGCGCATTGTCTATTCGCAAGAGTATGACAATATAGCCTGCTATGTGGTGACCCTTTTCGAGAAACAGAAAGGTGATCCACGCCCCAACACGGCACAATTCTTTCTCAAACCTGTTCGCGTCGATGGTCGTTGGTATCTGACAATGGCTGATACGATGACCGACAAGATTGGAACCCACGGAACTTTAATTAAAAACTAAATTTATAGTCTATGAAATTATTCAGAACACTTTTGGCAGTTGCTTTGCTGACAGCCAGCACAACTGCAATGGCTCAGACTCGTAAGGTGGTTGACCGTGTTGACCAGCGTGTAGAGAAGGTTCTTGACCGTCAGGATGTATCCTATCAGTTCAAGAGCCATGCATTCCTGGATCTTCAGGGTGGTGCACAGTATACTCTCGGTGAGGCAATGTTCAAGGATCTGATCGCTCCTAACTTCCAGATTGGCTTAGGTTATCAGTTCACTCCTGTATTTGCTGCTCGTATTGCTGCAAACGGTCTTACCAGCAAGGGTGGTTGGAAGACCTACATTCTCAATGACAGAAGAATTGAGAATACTACTTATGATATCAAGTACTTTGCTCCTGGTATCGACTTCATGTTCAACCTGAGCAACTTGTTCTGTGGTTGGAATCCGGATCGTGTCCTCAATGTAACCGCATTCTTGGGCGCTGGTGCTAACATTGTTACAGACAATGAAGATGCTGAGAATCTTGTAAAGTCTGGTTATGTAATGCAGCACATCTACAGTGCTAACTCTTTGAGTCCTATTGGACGTGGCGGTCTTGAGTTCAACTTCCGTTTGAGCGACGCAATCAGTCTGATGTTAGAGGGTAATGCCAATATCATTAATGACCACTACAACTCAAAGCATGCTGACAATCCTGACTGGTACTTCAATGCACTGGCTGGTCTCCGCATCAACCTTGGCAAGAGTCGCAAGGCTATATACACCGATGTTTATCGTGATGTTGTTCACAATGACACCGTTTGGAAGTTCATCGAGGAGCCCAAGAAGATTGAGCCGATCCGTCGTGACATCTTCTTCACCATCAACTCTATCGTTGTTGCTGACATTGAGCAGGCTAAGATCAAGGATATCGCTGACTACATGAAGAAGTATCCGAAGGCTAAGGTAACTGTTAGCGGTTATGCTGACAAGGGTACAGGTAACGCTCAGATCAACGCTCGTCTGGCTGCTGGTCGTGCCGACGTTGTTGTTCGTGACCTGATTGAGAAGTACGGTATCTCTGCTGATCGTATTACCTACGATAGCTATGGTGACACTGTTCAGCCGTTCGCTGAGAATGACCTGAACCGTGTATCTATCTGTATTGCTAATCCCGAGTAATCAGAGGACTAATAAATAAATTATCCAAAAAGAAGGGGCATCGCTATTGTGATGCTCCTTCTTTCTTTATAGAAATGGCTATTATTACTAGTTTAACAAGAGTTACTAGTTTTACTAGCTTTTATTCTGTTGGATCTATGATAACGCCATCTCGAAGGTGGATGGTTCTGTCGGTGATGCTGGCGAGTTCTTCATCGTGCGTAACGATTACGAAGGTTTGTCCGAACTTGTCGCGAAGATCAAAGAACAATTGATGTAGTTCCGCTTTGTTCTTGGAGTCTAAGCTTCCGCTAGGTTCGTCTGCAAGGATGACTGCGGGGTTATTTATTAATGCTCTTGCTACTGCGACACGTTGTTTTTCTCCGCCAGACAGTTCATTGGGCTTATGTGAGGCACGATCTGTCAGTCCCATGAACTGCAGCAATTCCATGGCACGTTTCTTCGCTTCGCTTCTACTCTTCCCTGCTATATAAGCAGGAATCATGATGTTCTCCAATGCCGTGAACTCTGGAAGGAGCTGATGGAACTGGAACACGAAGCCGATATGTGTATTACGGAAATCCGATAAGCGTTTTTTACTCATGCTGCTGATTTCCTTGCCATCGATACGTATCTCACCGCTGTCGGCCTTGTCTAATGTGCCAATGATTTGCAGGAGCGTAGTTTTTCCTGCACCGCTGGGACCGACAATGCTTACCACCTCTCCTTTGTCGATATGGAGGGTGATTCCTTTGAGCACCTTCAGATTCCCAAAACTCTTTGTTACATCTTTAATATCTATCATAATACTAATGCTTTATCTTTTTCTTTGTAAACCAGTCGCGCAATTGTGTATAGGCGCTGAGTTGTTCGTGTTTCTGTGGAGCAGCGAACGACATCGTATCCATTGCCTCCCCATACTGATCCGGGAAGATAATCATCAAGTTCTGTTGATGGTAGTGTTGTTTCAGTTCCTGCGGCATCTTCTCGAACACGGGCTTATAAGAAACCGTTCCCTTACGTGCTGTCAGCACCACTAGCAGATGATCATCGTTCACCTGTTGCACCAGTTGCGGGAACTCGTTCCAATGGGCCATCTGTTGGTAGTCGGCTCTGATATCAGGATAGACGTTCTGGATATACTGACTGATGAGCGATAGGGTGGATGACTTGCTGTGGAACTGAATTCGACATTCAAGGTTCTCTGCTACGCGAGCTAGGCGATCGATCCATCGGTGGAATCCTGGTTCGAACTCAGCACGACTCGGCACAGCCACCTGTATCCTTCGTATGGTGTTGAGAGGTTGTGCCAGTTTAACGATGATGATCTGTCTGTTTAGTTCCGTAAACAGATCCTCTGTGAACATCCCCCAGAAACTGTCCGATTCACATGTCTGCTCATGCATCCCTAAGATTACCTCACTGGCATCAAACTCCTTGAAGGCGTGCATGATGCCGTTGGCGATATTCGTGGCGATACGACTCTGCGTCTGCATCCTCACATCTGCTGCAGCTGCTGCTTTCGTGGCCTGCTCCAACAGCACCTTTCCCTGATTCTGGTTCTTGGTAGTATTCTTGTCATCTAACACGACATTCAGACTGATTATTCCGCGGTTCAATCGTTCGTTCCTCATTAGGATGGCTAGGTTCACCAGCGTCTCCATGTTTTCGTGGTTCTTGATTGCCAGCAGAATCTTCTCGTCATCACCAGACTTCTCTTCATTCACAGGCGTGTCTTCAAGAACGATCTGCTGCGAGGCTTTCTCAGTGACAATGGAGGAGATCACACAGGTAAACAGGATCATCATTACCACACCATTCAGCATCTCCGCATCCACCATTGTCTGTCCTTCCACCATGAGTTTCATACCTACCATAACGATGGCGATAGAACCAGCGGCATGAGCCGAGGTCAAACCGAACATCATGTGTCCATGGGATAATGGCAGTCGGAAGCCAATGCCCGCCACATAACCGGCAATCATCTTGCCCACCGTACCGATTACTACCATGCAAGCCACGATATAGGCCGTATGCCAGCTCTCAAACAGTGCCCTGATATTGATGAGCATACCCACACCTATCAAGAAATATGGAATGAAGATGGCATTACCAATGAACTCAATCCTTGCCATCAACGGCGACACACGCGGTATATAGCGGTTCAGAAGCAGTCCTGCGAAGAAAGCACCGAACACTCCTTCCAAACCGATAAGTGATGTCATTGCTGCATTCAGGAACAGGATAGCCAGCACAAAGATGAACTGCGTTACAGCATCTGCATTCCTTCGCAGAAACCAGCGGGTGATTCTGGGGATGACAAATGTGGTAGCTGCACAGTAAAGAAACAGTTTGACCAGTATCCATACCACGAGTACTGCCACGCTACCGAGTCCTTTACCCTGTTGATACTTCTCGATAACTCCCACAAACAATGACAGTGACAGCAGTGCCAACAGCAGTGCAATCATACTTGCACCCACGCTCAGACTTACCGCCTTATGGCGTTGCAGACCGTATTTGCAGACAATCGGGTAGGCAATCAGGGTGTTAGAAGCCATGATGCAGCAGAGCAGTAATGTGGCTTCCTTGGAGTAGTTCATCATGTATATTCCTGCGAAATACACCAGGATGAAGGGCATCAGGAAGGTAAGCAGACCGAAGATGATCATCCGCTTCATGTGTTTCTTCATACCATCCAGATCCATCTCCAGTCCTGCCAGGAACATAATATAGTAAAGACCAACCTGACCGAACAACTCAAAAGAGCCGTCACGCTGTAGAATGTTCAAGCCATATTTTCCCACTACGACACCTGCCAGCACCATTCCGATGATGTGCGGAATGCGCAGCTTACTCATAATCATCGGCGCAAAGAGGATGATTAGCAGTACGATGAAAAAGATCCATGTACTGTCGGTAATGGGGAAATATGAGGTAAAGTTTATCATTCTGAGTGCAAAATTACGAATTTTCCATTCAATTCTGCGTATAATCGCCCGAAAAGTTGTAATTTTGTAGCCAAAACATAAAAGGCAGAAAATATGAAAGTAGCAATTGTTGGTGCCAGTGGCGCAGTAGGACAGGAGTTCCTACGTATTCTTGATCAGCGTAACTTCCCGATGGATGAGCTTGTACTGTTCGGTAGCGAACGTTCAGCAGGTAGGAAATATACCTTCCGTGGTAAGGAGATTGAGGTGAAGCTGTTACAGCATAATGACGATTTCAAGGACATTGATATCGCCTTTACCTCAGCAGGTGCTGGCACATCCAAGGAATTTGCAGAGACCATTACCAAGTACGGAGCAGTGATGATTGATAACTCCAGTGCTTTCCGTATGGATGATGATGTGCCTCTGGTGGTGCCTGAGTGCAATGCCGCAGATGCATTGAACCGTCCTCGTGGCATCATTGCCAACCCCAACTGCACTACCATCATGATGGTGGTTTGTCTGCAGCCACTGGAGAATCTTTCACATATCAAGCGCATCCACGTGGCCAGTTATCAGAGTGCCAGTGGTGCAGGTGCTGCCGCCATGGCTGAGTTAGAGCAGCAATACAGTGAGATTGTAGAAGGTAAGCCTGTTACCGTAAAGAAATTCCCGCATCAGTTGGCTTATAACGTGATTCCTCAGATTGACGTCTTCCAGCCTAACGGCTATACCAAGGAAGAGATGAAGATGTTCAACGAGACACAGAAGATCATGCATACCGATGCCAAGTGCTCGGCCATGTGTGTCCGTGTGAGTTCCCTGCGCAGTCATAGCGAGAGCGTATGGATCGAGACAGAGCGTCCTATCAGTGTGGAAGAGGCTCGTGAGGCCTTGGCTGCTGCTCCAGGCGTAACCTTGAAGGACGATCCTTCTAACCTTGTTTATCCGATGCCGTTAGAGACAGCCGGACTGGATGATGTCTATGTAGGACGAATTCGCAAGGATCTCTCTGACGAGAACGGACTCACCTTCTGGCTCTCTGGTGATCAGATCCGCAAGGGTGCAGCACTTAATGCCGTGCAGATTGGAGAGTATTTAATTAAGGTAAACGGATTAAAGAAATAATAAACAAGAAAAGAGGTGAGAATTAAATCTCACCTCTTTTTATTTTGTGTCGACAGTTGGATTCGGACCAACGACCCCCACCATGTCAAGGTGATACTCTAACCAGCTGAGCTATGCCGACTTTTTCCAGTGCGCCTGACAGGACTCGAACCTGCACGTCGTGAAACACCAGATCCTAAGTCTGGCGCGTCTACCAATTCCGCCACAGGCGCATAAACTTACCCGTTTTTCGTAAGCCGCTGCAAAATTACGAAAAGTCGAGAGTAATACAAAATAAAAACAAGATTTTCTTTTCATTACTGAGCGCTTTATAAGTTCAGCATAGCCAAAATTACGAAAAACTGAATGTTCCCACGTTGGGAATAAAACGTTCCCACGCTGGGAATAAACTGTTCCCACGTTGGGAATATTTGGTTGTTGTATCGTTTATGTCACTCCGCTTTGTTAAATAAAGCCAAATCCTTGTGTTTGTTTGGCTGAGTTTCATCATTTCTTATTACTTTTGCATTGGTAAAAGCGTATGTTGATGTTTGGAGGAAGTGTCTCCAAGATAGCTGCGCTGATTGTTAATGTTAAACTAAAGAATGAAAGACATGAAAATCTTCAGACTTTTATGTGTGTATGCATTGTTGTGCTGCAGCAGTGTTGTGTGTGCCGACGAGGTGTATCAAAAGGTTTATTCGCCCAGTGAACTCAATGAGACAGATGCGTATATCATCTGTGATGAAGGTAGTACTCATGCCATCCGCAAGACGAACGGGAGTTTCCTTGGGGCCATGAATATCCGGCAAGATGACCTGAAGGGTGATTACCTCATCATCGACCCTGATAAGAGTTCGGTTCCCGACGAGTTCCGGTTGGTGAATGTGAAAGAGAATATCTATTGTATTCAGTATGTGGGCAGTAGTGAGTTCATCTATTACGATGGAAGCAGTAACTATCTGCGGAGTAAGGTGATGTCAACGAGTGACTGGAACGCACAATGGTCATTCAATGCGACGTCGAATGGTGTGAGCGTGGATTGTGCCAATAGGAAAAACTACTTCATTTCCCCGTATTATTCTAAGTTCGGAGTATATACCCAGAAAAACGATCATATCAAGACCTGTTTATATAAAAAGGTGGCTACGAAGGCCAAGCAGGTTGTAGTGGGTGGGGCAGGATATGTGTCCTTTGTGGCACCTGCCAAGATAAATCTCCGTGTAACCAGCGGTTTGATGGCCTATACGGTGACTCAAGCATCCACAGAAGAGGTTATCCTTTCAAGTATCAATGTCATTCCCAAAAATACGCCAGTTGTCTTACATGGTGCTCCGGGAATCTATTACCTGAGCTATGCCAATCAAGGGGTGAGTGCCGTGGAAGGGAATCTGCTGAAGGTGAGTGACGGATCTGTTACTGGCAATCGCCAAACCATCTATTCTCTTGCTAACATCGATGGTGTAGTTGCCTTCTATCTAGTAGGACAAGATGTGGTAATACCAGCAGGAAAAGTGTATCTGCAGATTGCACAGGAACAAGCATCCCTGTCGAGATGTCTCACGATGAGTCTGGTTGAGCACCGTGGTATAACAACTGATATCGTCCGCGTTTGTCATCAGGAAGATGTTGAATGGTATACTATCGATGGCAGAAAACTCAGTGGGCGACCATCCACGAAAGGCCTGTATATTAGAAACGGAAAGAAACACATCATCAACGAATGAAATACGAAAGGGAACACACATGAAAACATATGTTCAACCTTGGATCAGTAGAGTGGAAGGAGAGATGGAAGCAACGTTACAAAGACAGTCATCTGATAAAACCTTAGGGGTGTCGCAGACCGAGATCACTGATTCCGATCAAATCTTGTCGAAAGAGAACTCGGTATATTTCGACATCTGGGAGGATATGGACGAAGATGATGGACTGGAAAGGGAATGAATCACAACTGTACCTGGATGCTCATATGTTCTGGGTCAAAGTGTAGACCAGGACGGTTGAGGAACTGTCCAAGACTGCCGTTGGAGGCTAACTCCTGCGGTGAACCGATAGCGATGGGTTGTTGGGGCTGCATGAGCCAGAGCGTGTCGGCCATCTGCAAGGCCAGTTCCAGATCATGGGTGGAGAGGAAGATAGTCTTCTGTGTCTCCCTGCTGAGCTTCTTCAGTAAGTGCAGGATCTCTACCTTACTGGGGTAGTCGAGGAAGGCCGTGGGCTCGTCGAGGTAGATCACGGGTGTTTGCTGTGCCAATGCCTTGGCAATCATCATCTTCTGTCGTTCACCATCAGAGAGTGTCTGCACCATTCGCTGACTGAGTTCCTCGATTCCCACCATCTGGATGCTCTCATTGACAACGTCTTCATCCTTCTTGTTCAGTCGTCCCCAAAAACCTGTATAGGGTGCACGACCTAATGCCACCAGTTCACTAACGGTCATGTTCTGTACATCAGGCTTGGTGGTGAGTACCACTCCGATCAGTCGGGCAATCTGTCTGTCGGTTAGCTCAGCGAGATTCTTGTCATTCACTAAGATGTCTCCTGCCAACAGCGGTTGAAAGGCACTGAGGGTGCGGAGCAAGGTTGACTTTCCCACACCGTTAGGACCAATAAGACAGGTGAGCTCACCGGGACGGATAACGGAGGTGATGTTTTCTGCTACAACCTTCTGGTTGTTCTTCTGCTGATAGCCTATAGAGAGGGAGCGGAGGGAAATCATATAAAGTGAAAATTGAAAATTGAGAATTGGGAATTGAAAATTAATGGGATGCTGCATGATTTCGGGCGAACTCGATGATGGTATCAAGACCGCGGGCAGCATCTTCTTGCGTCAAGGCCACTGAATAATCGGGGGCAATTCCTTGTTCGGTACTCTGCTTGTTAATGTCGTACATCGGACAGGCAGAGAAGCGTACGCCCCATCCGTTGGGCAGCTCACTACTGAAGGGCATTCCAGCACCACCTCCTGTATGGTCACCAACGATGATGGCATGACAGCATTTCATGTATTTCACGAACTCGTTCGCGGCACTATATACCTGTCGGTTGGTAAGCACATACACGGGCTTATGCCACCGCACACCATTGCTGGGCTTGATGCGCTGCTCCTCCATGTCGGAGAAGTCGTTGTGCCCCTTTCCCGTTTTGTGTCGCATATAACCCACAAGGATCTCCTCGTTGGTGAATCGTGCCGCCAACTTTTCTGCAACCGACAGCAGACCGCCGCTGTTGTTGCGGATATCAATGATAAGGGCCTGACAAGGCGCAAACTCCAGCAATACATGATCGATGTTCCCTGCCCCGAAATCACTTTGGAACGATGAGTATCGCAAGTATCCGATGTTGTCATCTAAAACCTTATAGCGGAGCGAGGAGGCGATCTTATAATCGGTTCCCATATACCCGTTGATGAGTAATTCATCATAATTCTCGGGATAGTCCTCGTGCCACGACCAGTTGCGGGCCATATCGAAAGAAGAGAAGATGTTCACATGACCGTCTTTGAGTTCCGACAACATGTTGGCGCATACCTCGAAGAGATGGGCATCGCTCATGCCGGCTGTCAGCTGCTTTTGGTATTTCGTATGGACATCATTCCAGTTCACTCCTTTCTCATCGAAGAAGCAGTAGTGCTCATCCATGATCTTCCACAAAGCCTCGAAGTTACCGTTAGGACTATCGGGGAACTCCTCTTCGTCGATACAGGCGGAAAAGAGTAGTGGACATAGCACTATGAGAAGGTAGATATATTGACGACGGTTCATGTTTCTATCTTTAACGGGATAAAGGTCGGACGAGTCCGAGGAGTAGCATATGGGAATAGGTATGATATTTCAGCTTGTTCACCTCCGCCTGCTGGTAGTCACCCAGATAACCGATACGGAAGGTGAATCGTTTGGTCGTAACATCGAGTGTCAGTTGCTGTCGTAGGGATGGTGCACAGATGGGGGTGGTTGGCACGATGTTATGGTCGTAGTTGCCACGAGAGAAGATCTCATAATAGCTCTGTCCGTAATTCGGACTGAACATCAGTCCTAAGAGCGGTGCAGATAACTCATAACGAAGGAGGGATTGCTTGCGGAACAGCGGAAACCGCCAAGAGGACATCACATCTGGTCCTACATGCAGATAAGCACGGGCCTGAGCAGGATTGTTGGTGTTGCGGGTGTTGTAGAGGAAGCCTACACCGCCCTCGACCTGTCCGCCAGCTTCTATCCGCCACGTGTCTTTAGGTTGCCAGGCATGACGGATAGCGTGTGCTACGGTGATGAGTCCACCAAGTTCATTGCTGTTATCAGCACGCTGCGCCGCTTCCTGGAATGACACAGAAAATGTTGACTGACTGTTCCATGCGGGGTGCTTGATCCATTGGCGGTGCGACTGACTGAGGAAGCGCAGTTCGGTGCCCGAATATTTCTCAGGACTGATATAGGTGTCAAGGATGTTGGTGGAGCCGATGCCCACCATGTCAACCTTGTAGTTAACCTCCTGTGCCGTGGCAGCAAGCGTACCTGTAACACAGACAATCCCTATGAGCAGTTGTTTATAAGTCATCAAACAAGCTTAATTGGCGGTGGCTATCGGTGGTTTCTGGGTTATCCGGGTTATCCGGATTCTCCGGATTTTCCGGAATTTCTGGATTATCCGGGCCTTCTGTATCTTCAGAATCATCCATATCAACTAACTCTTCTGCTTCATCCGTCTCCTCTGGCTCAGGGAAACGCTGGGGTTCCAGCTCTTCGATGCCGCCAATAGCCCATGTGCTGATGCGCTTTCCTTTCGCCTTGAAGCCTTTTACAGCGATGAACTGCTCCGCATCAATCTCCAAAGGTTCGCGGTAGGCGTCGTTTCCACCAAAGGTCACCTTGATTTGCGGATAAACCGTATCAGTAAGAAGAATCAGCTGGGAATTGGCATTCTCACCTAGGAAGTTCTGCTTGCGTTTCGATGCTTCCACCACGAATCGCTTGAGATAGGGATAGCCCTGCTGGTCGGCATCATAGAGAACCACCGTCCACACCTTATCGGGCTGGTACTTCTCAATGCGCAGGATATTGTTCTCGTAGTGGTTCGACACGTCGAAGTTCGTGAGGTAGAACTCACCGTTCTTCAGAATCACCAGGATCTGATCATCATCATGGAACTCTCCGAGGAACTGTCCGTGCTCATCGTAGTTCAGGCGGTTGATATCCGGATCGAACCAGATCTTCCTTCCGCCGAGTGTGGAACGCCCATGACTCTTCAACGAGATGCGATGCACGGGATATTTCGTCAGCAGGTAGCCCTTTGCGTTCTTTCCTTTGATGACCAGTTCGCTGAAGTCTTTGTCGATAAACAGTTTCTTCTTGTGCACGCTGGGTTCGAAGGTGATTTTGATTACCTCTGCTTCTCCGTTCGGGTTAGCAGTGAAGTAGAGCACCCTGCTACCTTCCTTCCCTTGAGTAAGGTCGTATTCACGATCGCGAGTCACGCTGGTCACGTTGAAGCGTTTGATGAAATAAAAACCCTTACGTCCGTCGCGATATACCACATTATATATCGTACGACTGTCGCTCTTCTTGAATACAGCCAGGTAGATGATATTCTTGCCTACGAAGATCTTCTCGGCTACGCGGATGATCTTATACTTACCGTCGCGGTAGAAGATGATGATATCGTCGATGTCAGAGCAGTTGCATACAAACTCGTCTTTCTTCAGTCCTGTACCGATGAATCCGTCCTGACGGTTGATGTACAGTTTCTCGTTGGCCTCTGCCACCTTTGTTGCTTCAATGGTATCGAAGTTACGGATCTCAGTGAGTCGCGGATGCTCAGCTCCATATTTGTCCTTTAGATATTGGAACCACTTGATGGTGACACGTACCATGTGTGCCAGCTTATCGTCGATGTCGGCAATCTCGTCTTTCAGTCGGAGAATTAGCTCATCGGCCTTGTCGCTGTTGAACTTTAGGATTCGTGCCATCTTGATGTCCATGAGCTTGAGGATATCATCCTTGCTCACCTCGCGGATCATTTGCGGATAATACGGTGTTAACCGGTCGTCGATATGTTCACAGGCTGCATCCATGGTCGGTGCCTGCTCAAACTTCTTATCCTTATAGATGCGCTCTTCGATGAAGATCTTCTCCAAAGAGCAGAAATGCAACTGTTCCAACAACTCGTGCTTGCGGATTTCCAGTTCTTTGCGCAGCAGTCCCATCGTGCGATCAACGGAGTGCCGTAGCACATCGCTCACGGTCAGGAACTGCGGTTTGTTGTCCTCGATCACGCAGCAGTTGGGAGAGATATTGATCTCACAGTCGGTAAAGGCATAGAGGGCATCGATGGTCTTATCAGAGGAGACGCCTGGCGACAGATGAACCTGTATCTCCACCTCGGCTGAGGTGAGGTCGGTAACATGCTTGGCCTTGATCTTTCCTTTTTCAATGGCTTTCGTGATACTCTCGCACAAGGTGTTTACGGTCTTGGAGTAGGGGAGTTCACGGATGACCAGCGTCTTGTTGTCGAGCTTCTCGATCTTCGCACGCACTTTGAGCATACCACCCCGCTGACCGTCGTTGTATTTGCTGACATCAATGCTTCCGCCAGTGGGGAAGTCGGGATACAGCATGAAGCGCTCACCTTTCAGATAGGCGATAGCGGCTTCGCAGATTTCATTGTAGTTATGGGGGAGGATCTTCGAACTCAATCCTACAGCAATACCTTCTGCTCCTTGGGCTAGCAGCAGCGGGTATTTGGCAGGCAGGGTGATAGGTTCCTTGTTTCGACCGTCGTAGCTTAGCTGCCACTCGGTGGTCTTGGGATTAAACACCACGTCGAGAGCGAACTTCGACAGTCGTGCCTCAATATATCGAGGTGCTGCGGCACGGTCGCCTGTGAGGATATTTCCCCAGTTACCCTGACAGTCAACCAACAGGTCTTTCTGTCCTAACTGCACCAATGCATCACCGATGGAAGCATCGCCATGAGGATGGAACTGCATGGTGTGTCCCACGATGTTGGCCACCTTGTTGTAACGACCGTCATCCATACGTTTCATGGAGTGCAGGATACGGCGTTGCACAGGCTTCAGACCGTCCTCTATATGAGGCACGGCACGTTCCAAAATTACATAGGATGCGTAGTCGAGAAACCAGTTCTGATACATGCCGCTCAGGTGATGTACGGCGGCTGCATCGAAGCGGTCAACAGGCTTGTAGTCGGAGTGGCTGTCCTCACTCAGTGTGTCGTCTGATTCTATATTCTTGATTTCGTCGTCCATTTTACTCAAATTTAACGCAAAAATACAAAGAAATTTTGAAAAAAGCAGTAACTTTGCGCCAAATTTCGAAATTTTAGTAATTAATTATGGCACAGGAAGACGTTTTTAAGAAGATCGTATCGCATTGTAAGGAATATGGTTTCGTGTTTCCCAGCAGTGAGATCTACGATGGATTAGGCGCTGTTTATGACTACGGTCAGAACGGTGTTGAGCTGAAGAACAATATCAAGGAATACTGGTGGAAGAGTATGGTACTGTTGCACGATAATATCGTGGGTATCGACTCGGCCATCTTCATGCACCCCACCATATGGAAGGCCAGCGGACACGTGGATGCCTTCAATGATCCGCTCATCGATAACCGCGACTCAAAGAAGCGTTATCGCGCTGATGTACTCATCGAGGATCAGATTGCCAAATATGAGGAGAAGATCCAGAAGGAGATCGACAAGGCCAAGAAACGTTTCGGTGACAGCTTTGACGAGCAGAAGTTCCGTGAGACCAACGGTCGTGTACTCGAGAACCAGCAGAAGCGTGATGCCCTGCATGAGCGTTATGCTGCAGCCATGAACGCCATGGATCTTGATGAACTCAAGCAGATCATCATCGATGAAGAGATCGTTTGTCCGATCAGCGGTACCCGCAACTGGACCGATGTACGCCAGTTCAACCTGATGTTCTCTACCGAGATGGGTGCTTCTGCCGACAACTCCATGAAGATCTACCTCCGTCCGGAAACGGCGCAGGGTATCTTCGTGAACTACCTGAACGTACAGAAGACAGGTAGAATGAAGATTCCTTTCGGTATTGCCCAGATCGGTAAGGCCTTCCGTAACGAGATCGTGGCCCGTCAGTTCATCTTCCGTATGCGTGAGTTCGAGCAGATGGAGATGCAGTTCTTCGTAAAGCCCGGCACAGAACTGGAGTGGTTCCCGAAGTGGAAGCAGACCCGTATGGCTTGGCATCAGGCTCTGGGCTTCGGCGCAGAGAACTACCGTTTCCACGATCATGAGAAACTTGCTCACTACGCCAATGCTGCTACCGATATCGAGTTCCACATGCCGTTCGGCTTCAAGGAGGTGGAGGGAATCCACTCCCGTACGAACTTCGACCTCTCTCAGCATGAGAAATATAGTGGCAAGAGTATCAAGTACTTCGATCCCCAGACTAACGAGAGCTACACTCCGTTCGTTATCGAGACATCTATCGGTGTGGATCGTATGTTCCTCTCCATCATGTGCCACTCTTATCAGGAGGAGCAGCTGGAGAATGGAGAGACCCGTGTGGTCTTGAAGTTGCCTGCAGCCCTTGCTCCTACTAAGTTGGCTGTACTGCCGCTGGTAAGAAAAGACGGTCTGCCAGAGAAGGCTCGCGAAATCATCGACAACTTGAAGTTCCATTTCAACTGCAGTTATGATGAGAAGGATACCATCGGTAAGCGTTACCGTCGTCAGGATGCTGTGGGTACACCGTATTGCGTGACGGTTGACTATGACACACTGAAAGACAATACCGTAACACTGCGTTTCCGTGATACGATGGAGCAGGAGCGTGTCAGCATCGATCAATTGTTGGGTATCATCGAGGACAAGGTGAGCATTGCCAGCTTGTTGAAGAAGCTTCAATAATCATCAAGGAATATGAAGAAAACCACCTATCAGAGAATACTGATGCTTGCGTGGGCAGTACTGACGGTGCTGCCCATGGCATTGCTCACTTCCTGCAGCGAGAGTGATGAAGAGATCACAGAGTTCGACAACTGGCAGGAACGTAACGACTCCTTTTTTAATGAGGTGTATAACCGTGCCAAGAGCAGCAGTACAGGTGAATGGAAGGTCATTACCCAGTGGAGTCTCAATGAGGAGATGGCTACGAAGGCAGAAGACCATATCGTTGTGCAGGTTCTTGAATCGGGTACAGGTAGCGGTTGTCCCATCTATACCGACTCTGTGTATATCCATTATTCCGGTCGTTTGATGCCTTCAGCATCTTATCCGGAAGGTTATGAGTTTGACAAGAGTTGGTCGGGATCATTCAATGCGGCTACATCAAAGCCTTATTCCGGAACGGTTAACAGTTTTGTTGACGGGTTCGCAACAGCGCTGCAGCACATGCATATAGGTGACCATTGGAAGGTTTATATTCCCTACCGACTGGGATATGGCAGCAGTTCTGGCAGTATTCCCGCTTATTCCACACTGATTTTCGACTTAAGACTTGTGGGTTATCGTAAGCCTTAAGAAATGAGATAAAAGAAATGAGGAGTGACAGTCACTGTCGCTCCTCATTTATTCATTGTTTAAGAACTTTCTTGTTAAGTGGTGTTGACCGTGTCAGCGGTTCTGCATGTCATGGTCTAACCACATGCCTGTAATTGCGAAGACTGCAAACAGGGCGCACAATGTTGAAATACTCATGTTGTTACCCTTTCCTGAAATTTAATATATTCAACTTCTATGTATAGTCCCGCCCTCACGGGCATCGTGTTATCCTTATCCAACCTTTACTTACCTTAACTAATCCTATTGAATCACCTTTCTAACCTAAAACTAAAAACCTATGAAAACCTATGAAAAAACTATCGAACCTTTATACAATCTTTACCTTCTAATACCTCTTGATTTCGAGTGCAAAGTTACGACTGTTTTCGCACACAGCAATGTTTTTTCTTCGTTTTTATCTTATTATTCCTGTTTTCTTGATGTAGGTCAAGCAGGTCATGTCAATGATCCATGTTGAATGCCAATAATTATTTAACCAGTATTTTACGACCCTTTACCACTACGATGCCGCGATAGTCATGACCGACGCGTTGTCCAGACAAGTTATAGCGGTAGCTATGTTCTGAAGGAGTCTTGTCTGATGCAATAACATCTATGATGCCATTCTCCACCTCTTGCGTACTGTCGAAGTCGAGAGTGATAGTTGAGGAAGCAACGGTGCCACGTTTGGAAACGACAAAGAACGAGGTGAAGGGTTCCATCTTAACAGATGACTTAAGTGACAAAGCTGTTCCGTCGTCATTGAGTACATAGACTTTCTTGACGGTGGTTTGTCCCATGACTCCCTGTGCCTTATAGTTGTTTAAAGTGACGATGGCATTGTTTTGCTTGGGAAACAGTACATTACTTCCAGAAAGTGTTTGAGCTCCATCTTTCTTACTCCTGATAAAGCAAGTTTGATAGGCATTAAACCATTTGGTGGGATTGGTGTGGATATGGCTGACATCCTCGTCAGTGACAACGGCAATCTCCAATTGTTTGTTGGAGAGGCTGGAACTAAAGGGTAGACAAATTGTGCTCCACTTTCCTTTCTTCAGTTGCTTGGTGAAGCTTGCCGAACGGGCGGTGAACTGTTTGGGAACAGCCACGCCGTAGGTTCCATCGAGGACGATGTTGTCGGAATGGTCGCCAAAGACAATATTGTGGTTTTCGAGTCCTTCGGGTATTGCATCGCCATCATTGAGATAATAGATGGTATTGGGATTACTGTTGGGGACCACCTTTTTCACCTTTTGCGCCACCATGGTGAGGTCAACGGCTCCTGCCGATTTAGGAACGGTAAAAGAAGCGGCAGCCTTGACAGGTGTTTTCACGCCATCGGGAGTATAGGCTAAAACAGCCTGTTCCATTTTGTATATGTCGGAAGTGTAAGATGCATCCCAACTTCCTATTAACAGTTTAATACTGACGTCGTAATCAGGCTGTACGTTTGGAATGCCAAACTGGAAATGACGTGTCTGACCAGGTGCTATCTCGTAACTCTTGATAATACCATCTGGATAGAGTTCATTTTGAGAATAACCGTCATGGTATAAGATGACACCTATATCCACAAATCCATAGTAATAGTCTTTTTTGCTGGTATTGGTTGCATCAAAATCAACCACTACATCATTACCTAAGATAACGCCATTCTGAAGATTGGCCACCTTGATATTCGATAGTGTGATAGGCGTGTCGTTGTTCACTTGATAAGGCATCTTCTTCCCCACTGTCACTTCTGCCTGGGCCACTACGTTCTCTCCTGCAGCATCGGTGGTCACCCACACGGTATAATCACCGGCACGTTCGGGCGTGAAATAAAACTCCACAGGAGCAGTGCCACCAGCATTGACGGTGGCGTGCGACCAGAGCAGATAGTGTCCTGCATCAATGCCTTTGTTGGCAGGATTATCATTCCAGAAAAAATAGAGTTTGTCAAAGAAGTCTTCTTCACCATTGTTTTTGATGTTGCAAAACACATAGAGTTCCTGACCTGCATATGGATGTCCGCTGAAGGTCATCGCTTCTGCAGTTAGATTAGCTAACCGTTTGTGTTCTGTAAAGGTTACCTTACCTTTGGAGGATACCTTTGCAACTTGATAGTCAAGTTCATTGGAAACAAATTGCCATTCAGACAAGCCTCCGCTAAGACGTGCGATAGGCAGTAAATGATAAGTTCCTTTGGCCATGTTGAGTGATGAAGCCTTGTATTGTTGAGTATTAGAAGATGCTGCCGCAATGTTCACGCCTTCAATGGCTTTCGCTACCTGAATATTGCCGTCGTTGTCGCGATAGCCTATTCCCAAATCGAAGGTGTAGCCTTCATCCTCATTATTAAAATAGGTACAAGAGACGGAATTCTCCGACTGAAAGTAGTAGTTGCTGGTCAGCGACACGTGATAGGTGCCTGTGCTCAGTCCCGATTTCTGAATGTTCATAACGGCTGTCTGGTGAAAGACATAGCCATCAGGACTATCATATGCGTCGGGATTGTCGATGGCAGAGTCGTGGCCCACGCTGCTTAGAATGGCATAGACAGATGTTTTTAGATTCCATCCGAGATTAAAGTGAAACATTTCATTCCCGTCATAGCCATCGATGATGAACGAGTGTCCGCCATAGTTACTCTGTCCGTTGTAAAGGATAGGGCGACCTGCACGCAACTCGTCGTAGAGCATGTTACACCAATCGTAATAGGAGAAATTCGAGCGGTCAGCGATATAGATCGTGGGATCGTAGTCAAAATAATGCTTTAATGCATACATTGCGCTAAGATTGTGTGACGAGGAATCAAACTCACCGTAATACATTCTGACGGCGGTGCCACAATAGCTCATCAGGCTAGATATAGCATTGATGATAGCTGGATCGCTGTCTGTCCAGATACTTTCAGCATTCATGTGCTTCCAATCGATTTCCGTTCCTGCAGGAACTTCGTTTACTATAACTTCAGTTGCATCCTCGCCGATCACCTGTCCGTGGTTCACTGCAGGTATAGTCTGCTTGATGGTCTTGGGCCATTGGTGGTAGTTCATGATTTGAGCCATGGCTGTTGCCACGCAGCCCGTCTTGACATGATAAGTATTGCCGTCCCAAGAGAAAGCAGTCAGTTTGTTGTTATATGGTGCATCCTGATGCCACCTTGTCTTGATCAGCGGATCTATGGGAATCTTGCTAATGCTGCCGTTGGCGGCTCTGGCTCTATTTTTCTTGATGTTGGCTATTTCTGTATCATATTGCTCAAAAAGCCATCCTAATGCCTGTTGCATACTATTATCATCCCATTGTCCATCGGTGCTATAACAGAGGATGGGACGTGTTGCACCACAAGCCGAAGCTACCACGAAACCCTCTGATGTTCCTACATTGAAAATATACATGTTCGGTCGTTCAGCGCACAATGTGAGGTCTGCTTGTTTCATTGGTGCCTTACGTATTCCTTGATGTCCTGTTGCTTTAAGAGAGTTGATAAACTTCTGGGCATTTTCGCAGGCTGTGTTCACACTGATGCGATCTGAATCGTTACCGGATTGCTTATCGTCGGCATGCAAACTGACACTTGTAAAGACTCCTATGAGTGTCAAAATAAAGGTTAAGGTAATTTGTTTCATATCCGTTCTTTCTTTAGTTAGTATTTGAATGACATTGCAAAGATACAAAAAAAATACTGAACATTTTCATAACTTTGTCCCAAACTTACGAAGTTTTTCGCTTTGCTCAAGGAAACTTATTCTCTTCAACAAAAAAAGGAACTCGTTTCTTTTGTCCTGCGCTCGATTTTTCGTATCTTTGTCACCCTATGTCTTTATCCGTAAAGAAAAGCGAGGCGCTGTTGGAACTGATCCGTAATGGACAGTCGATGACGGGCGGTCAGAAGCTCAATCTGATCGTTCAATTGAGTATTCCTTCCATTCTGGCTCAGATTACCAGTGTCATGATGTTCTTCATCGATCAGGCCATGGTAGGACGAATCAGCGTGGAGGCAGCTGCCGCGTGCGGTTTGGTGGAGTCGAGCACATGGCTTTGCGGTAGTATGACGGGTGCTGCCTCGATGGGCTTCTCCGTACAGGTAGCTCATTTCATTGGGGCAAACGATTTCGATAAGGCGCGAGATGTGTTTCGACATGGACTGTTGTGTACGCTGGTTTTCAGTTTGTGCATCATGGTGGCAGGTCTCCTTATAGCACCTCGTTTACCCTATTGGCTGGGTGGTGGGGCTGATATAGCTGGCGATGCTACCACCTATATCTCTGTGTTCATGCTGGCAATACCTTTCTTCCAACTATTCGGACTGTCGGGCGGTATGCTGAAATGTGCCGGAAACATGCGCATTCCGAGTATGTTGAGTATCATCATGTGCGTGTTGGACGTGACGTTCAATTTCATTTTAATCTTTATCTTTCATCTCGGCGTTCTCGGTGTGGCCATGGGAACAGCCCTTTCCATCATTATCGTGGGAAGTGTACAGACCTATTATGCCATCGTTAAGAGCGATAAACTGGCCTTGGTGAAAGAGAGAATCTTAGTCAAATACTTCAACTGGGACTATATCCGCAACGCCTTGCACATCAGTCTGCCGATGGCAGCACAGAGTATCTTGATGAGTGGTGCACAGATCGTGAGTACAATGATTGTCGCTCCTTTGGGGAATATCGCCATTGCCGCCAACACCTTTGCTATCACAGCAGAGAGCTTGTGTTATATGCCAGGCTACGGACTGGGTGAGGCGGCCACGACACTTGTCGGACAGAGTATGGGGGCAGGACGAAGGGAGTTGTGCAGGAGTTTTGCCAGGATGACGGTGTTCTCAGGAATGCTGGTCATGGCATTGATGGGTACTATCATGTATCTCTTAGCTCCCCAATTGATGGCATTGATGACTCCTGTACAGGAGATCGTAGATCTTGGCGCATCCGTTTTGCGCATCGAGGCCTTTGCAGAGCCGATGTTTGCAGCCTCCATTGTATGCTATAGCGTCTTTGTAGGAGCAGGCGATACGTTGCGTCCTGCAGTTATGAACCTCTGTTCCATGTGGCTGGTACGACTCACCTTGGCGGCATGGCTGGCCAAGGACTATGGCTTACGGGGTGTATGGACGGCCATGGCCATAGAGTTAACCTTCAGGGGCATCCTCTTCTTGTGGCGCATGTTCCGCGGCAATTGGATGAAGGGTCTTGTTCATCGTCAAACACAATCAGAATAATAATATGGAAAACCAGAAACAATTCAATGAGGAACAGTTGGCCGTGATAGAGGCCACGGGCGGTTATCATTTGGTCTTGGCTCCTCCAGGGTGCGGAAAGACGGCCGTATTGGCGGAGCGTATCCTTCGAGCCCATCAACGTGGCGTACCCTTTGAGGATATGGCTTGTCTTACTTTCACGAACAGGGCCTCGCGGGGCATGAAGGAGCGGATAGAAGCATCGGTAGGTCCTTTGGATACCAGTCAGCTGTTTGTCGGAAATGTCCATCGTTTCTGTTCGCAGTTCCTGTTTTCCAACCAGTTAGTGGCTGAGAGCACCACCATTATCGACAACGACATGTCCATCAGCATCATTGCCGACTACATGGGAGAGGATGAGTTGCATGTCTTAGGTGACAATAAACAACGACAGCGATATGCTCAGGTGATGAACCTTCAGCATCTGATGTACCAGTGTCGCAAGCATTATCCCAGTGATCTGATGATTCACCGTGATGCCCTTTCCCCCATGGCTTTGCGAGAGCTGTGTACGGATTTCAGCTTGTCGTATTCTCAGGATTCAGTCATTGAACTGTATGAGCATATCGAACATTACGCCAGTCAGCCGATATACATGAGTGCTGAGGCCCAGGCGCTTGTCAAGGCGTTGTATGCTGCCTGGTGCTATGAAACGTACAAACGGGAGCATGATCTGCTCGATTTTGAGGATCTGCTGCTCACAACCTATGATGAGGTGACCGCACGTAAACAGGATTCAGAAGAAGAACAGCCACTGAAGAAGTTCCGTTGGATACAGGTGGATGAAGTGCAGGACTTGAATCCTTTGCAGCTGGCGATCATTGATCTGTTTACTGCAGAGAATGCCACGGTGGTATATCTGGGTGATGCACAGCAGGCTATCTTTTCTTTCATGGGGGCCAAGCTCGATACTTTGAACATGCTGAGGCAGCGATGTGGAACCACAGGACTGCATAACTTCTATGTCAACTACCGTTCTCCGAAGTACTTGTTGGATATCTATAACACCTATGGCGAGCAGCAGTTGGGTATTGCCAAGGATTTGTTGCCTCGCTCGTACGAGGAAGATGGTGCCAAGGAGGAAGTAACCAATCAAGTAGTATTGGTGGAGAACGAGAACACGATCAATTCGTGTCATGAAGTGGCTCGAAGAGTAGAGCAGTTATATAAGGAAAGTCCTGACGAGACGATTGCTGTTGTGGTGGCCTTTAATGCGGATGCCGATGAGGTGAGCAATATGTTGCGCGTGCCCCATTTCAAGATCTCCGGCATCGATGTCTTCAGTACACCGGATGTGCGTCTGCTACTTTCCCATTTCAATGTGGTGATGCAGGAGAATAACTTCATTGCCTGGGCACGGATCTTCACAGGACTGAAACTCTTCGGCAGTCATTCGGCAGCACGACAGTTTGCCCATGAGGTGATGAACCACGCGCTTTCACCTGTAGATTTCTTGGAGTATGATGGCTCTTCCTATCTGAATGAGTTTCTGAAGAACTATACCCAACGGGAGTTTGTGATCTTCGATACGGAGACTACTGGTCTGAACATCTTTGAAGATGATGTGGTGCAGATTGCTGCCATCAAGGTAAAAGACGGTGAAGTAACAGGAGAACTCAATCTGTTTATCGAAACCGACCGTGAGATTCCCGCCATGTTGGGCGATACCGTTAATCCGTTAGTTGAAGAATATGCCAGTCATGAGCATCTGAGTCATCGTGAGGCAATGGCCCGTTTTGCGGAGTTTGCGGCAGGAAGTATACTCTTAGGTCATAACGTAAATTACGACTACCAGATCATGGACCACAATATGCAACGGTATTGTCAGGGTTGTAGGATGGAACAACTATGGCCTCATTACTATGATTCCCTGAAACTGATGCATCTGGTGGCTCCGCAACTGAAGAGTTACAAACTGAAGAACCTGCTGACAACCCTTCATCTGGAAGGAGAAAACTCGCACTTGGCAAACGATGACATCCTTGCTACGTTAAGCGTAGTGAATGAGTGCTACCGTAGGGGAAAGCTGTTGATTGAGGAGCAATTGGCATTCCTTCATCGTTATGCCACTGTGACCGCCCGTCTGCGTAATCTCTATGGACCGATCTATTCGCATACCTGTCAGCTGTTGTTCCAAAGAGACGAAGCGTCCCATCTGGTACATGAGATGCAGTATGTCTTTGAACAATTACGTGAGATCAGAAGAATTGGTGAGATTCCCAAACTGCCCTACATCCTGGATTATTTCGCTGAGGACATGCTTCAAGGGGAAGAGTCGTTGTACGAACAGCTATCAGCACATCTGCAGGAGATTAATACCATGAAGGAAGCTGATCTCTGTGGTAGCAAGAGCATGCGCGAACGGGTCTTTGTCTCCACAGTCCATAAGGCAAAGGGCTTGGAATTCGACAATGTCATCGTGTATGATGCCGTAAAAGGGAAGTTCCCCAGCTATTATGCCGATGAAATCGCCATTCAGGGAGAGGAAGCACGAAAATTCTATGTAGCCATCTCACGAGCCAAGAAACGACTCACCATCACCTATTCACGTCAGTATGTGTCGCCATGGGGCAGGATAATGGCACGGGAAATCACTCCCTATCTTCGTTCCATCCGTTCCTTCTTCAAAGAGTCCTGATGTTTAGATTTGTTCTCCGATACGCTGGTAGAACTGCGTGATAATGTCCAACATCTCACTTGGCAAGTATTCAAAGGCTTGCTCGATCAACTGTTCCGGTACTTCGTAGAACGATTCGGCCAAGGCACCTGTGATGTTTGCCTTCGTGTCGGTATCACCATCTGCAAGGACTGCTATGCGGATGGCGTCTTCAAAGTTCTGACTCTCCAGGAAACAACGGATAGCCATGGGGACTGTTTCCATGCAGGTGACGTCAAAATGGTTCTCACTGCCGATCTTATAGATGTCACGCAACGACAGGATCTCGTATCCCCATTTCTTCTCCACCTTGCGTTCCACCTCGTCTTTGGTGATTCTGCAAGTGCGCAGCCAGTAGCAAAGGGTGGCTATACACTCTGCTCCCTTGATGCCTTCAGGATGGTTGTGTGAGGGCATGGCAGTAAGACGCGCCTGTTCCTGAACATCTTCGTAATCATCGAAGAGCCATGCCACCGGACTGACACGCATGGCTGATCCGTTACCAAAAGAGTTGTATGGCTGCGGATCGTCGCTGTTAATCCATTCATAGAACCTTCCCCCATAACTTCCCATGGGATGGGGATAGCGGCGGCACCACTCCAAAAGGGCGGCGCGGTAACTCTTACCGTTCATGATGGCATCAGCAATGGCAATTGTACAGATCGTATCATCTGTATAACTACATTCGGGCGTAAATAACTTGAATCCGGGCTTGGGAGGCTCAGAGAATTCAAAACGCGATCCTACGATATCTCCGATAATGGCTCCTAACATAATGGTAGTGTTTAGTAGTTTGTGGTCCAACCGGGAATCGAACCCGGATCTAATCTTTAGGAGAGACTTGTTCTATCCATTGAACTATTAGACCAGTCAAAAGAGGCTGTTTTCGTTCGACAAAGGTACTAATAACCGAGCGAAAAACCAAAAAAAACAACCACTTAACATTTTAACTACTAAAAGAAAACATTTGAGTACCTGCCTATTGAAAAATATGCCATATCTTTGCACACGAAACACATAACTAGTTACAATATATAGTCATCTTCAGTTTATCTGAATGATTGACACAGTCGTTAAAGTTTTGCAGGTTGAAAAAGACTCAAGTAGTAGGGAAACAGTAACAGGCTGCACGTAAGTGCAGCCTGATTCTATTTATAAAAACTAGAGTCAATGACTATAGGAATACAATAGTTGAATTATCCAACCTGACTACCTGGTTTCACGTCCTTTGTAGTAGTCACCACGCTGAGGCTCTCATCTGCATCGACGGCTGAGAGGATCATTCCCTGACTCTCAATGCCCATCATCTTACGTGGTTCGAAATTGGCCACGAAGAGGATACGCTTGCCGATAAGTTCCTCTGGGTTCTCGTAGAAAGCGGCAATACCTGAGCAGATGGTGCGATCTGTGCCAGAGCCATCATCGATGGTGAACTGTAACAGTTTCTTCGACTTCTTCACCTTCTGGCAGTCTTTTACCAGACCTACACGGATGTCGAGTTTCTCAAAGGTCTCGAAATCCACATTGTCCTTGATGGGTGCAGCCTTGTAGGCTGCTGCCTCGTTGGCTTTCTTGGTAGCTTCCAGCTTGTCGAGCTGCTTCTGGATGGTCTCATCCTCAATCTTCTCGAAAAGCAGTGAGGGCTCGCCTAACTGATGACCAGCCTTCAGAAGATCTGTGCTACCTAACTGCTCCCATTCGAAAGAATCGATGTGAAGCATCTCGCGAAGTTTCTTACTGCTGAACGGCAGGAACGGCTCGAATGCAATAGCGAGGTTGGCTGTCAACTGCAAGCAGATATTCAGAATGGTCTCGCAACGCTTCGGATCGACTTTCCAAACCTTCCAAGGCTCACAATCCGTAATATACTTATTACCGATACGAGCCAGGTTCATAGCCTCGAACTGGGCATCGCGGAACTTGAATTTCTCCAAGAGATCTTCAACCTTCTCCTTCACGTCCTTGAATTCCGCCAAGGCCTGCTTGTCAACATCCGTCAGTTCGCCACAAGCGGGAACAACACCATTCCAGTATTTCTTGGTCAGCTGCAAAGCACGGTTCACGAAGTTACCATATACGGCAACCAACTCGTTGTTATTGCGGTCTTGGAAGTCCTTCCAAGTGAAGTTGTTGTCTTTGGTCTCCGGGGCATTGGCGGTCAGCACATAGCGCAGCACATCCTGCTTACCAGGCATATCCACCAGATACTCGTGCAGCCATACAGCCCAGTTACGAGAGGTGGAGATCTTGTCGTTCTCCAGATTCAGGAACTCGTTAGCCGGCACGTTGTCGGGCATGATATACTTGCCGTGAGCCTTCATCATCACAGGGAAGATGATGCAGTGGAACACGATATTATCCTTGCCGATGAAGTGCACCAAACGCGTATCTTCATCCTGCCACCATTTCTCCCATGAACCCCATTTCTCAGGCTCGCGGTCGCATAGCTCCTTGGTGTTCGATACATAGCCGATGGGCGCATCGAACCATACATAGAGCACCTTACCGTCAGCTCCTTCTACAGGAACGGGAATACCCCAGTCGAGATCTCGTGTCATGGCACGGGGCTGCAGATCCATATCAAGCCAGCTCTTACACTGTCCATACACATTCGGGCGCCATTCCTTATGCTCCTCGAGGATCCACTGCTTCAGCCACTCCTGATATTCGTTCAGGGGGAGGTACCAGTTCTTGGTCTCCTTCAAGACGGGAGTAGAGCCAGAGATGGTGGATTTAGGATTGATAAGCTCAGTAGGAGAGAGGTCACGACCACACTTCTCGCACTGGTCGCCATAGGCTCCCTCATTATGACAATGAGGACACTCGCCTGTTACATAGCGGTCGGCCAGGAACTGTTTCGCTTCCTCATCGTAAAGCTGGGTGGTAGTCTCCTCTGTCAGCTTTCCTTCATCGTAAAGTTTGCGGAACCACTCAGCAGCAAACTTATGATGGGTATCGCTGGTGGTACGACTATAGATATCGAATGAGATACCGAACTCCTCGAAACTCTTCTTGATCATCTCGTGGTAACGGTCAACAACATCCTGCGGAGTGATACCTTCCTTACGGGCACGGATAGTAATGGGCACACCATGCTCATCCGAACCACCGATAAACAGTACTTCGCGCTTCTTCAGTCGTAAATAACGCACATAGATATCAGCAGGCACATATACACCGGCCAGATGACCGATATGCACACCACCATTGGCGTATGGTAGCGCCGACGTCACCGTCGTGCGCTTGAATCTCTTGTTCTCTTCCATTTTTATTGAATTTGGGTGCAAAGGTACGATTAAGTGAGCGAAAATGCAAATTTATTTGCAGTTTTCCGAACGTGAGTACTTTCAACGTAGTTAAAGTTACGAATATTCGACGAAAAAGCCAAAATAATTTGTACTTATCCACATGTAATGCCACGTTCTGCCCAATCACCTCTATCTAGACTGCGGTAGCCAATGGCCTCGCCGATATGCGTACTCTGTACATTCTCTGAGCCGTCAAGATCAGCAATGGTGCGGGCCACCTTTAGAATACGACTGTAGGCACGGGCACTGAGTTTCAGACGCTCCATGGCCATGCGGAGCATACTCAGACTGTCGGCATCTGGCTCAGCATATTCGTGAAGCATGTGCTCGGTCATCAGCGCATTACAATGAATGCCCTTGTAGTCCTTAAAGCGAACTTCTTGGATTTGTCGTGCCTTTATAACCCTTTCGCGTATCTTTTCGCTTGGCTCGCCAGCTTCCATCTGCGACAGTTCCGAAAAGGGAACAGCCTGGATTTCGCACTGGATATCTATACGGTCGAGTAAAGGTCCGCTGATCTTGTTCATATACCGCTGGATCTGCCCTGGGGTGCAGACACAGTTGTGGGTGACGTCTCCGTAATAGCCGCAAGGACAGGGGTTCATGGAGGCAACGAGCATGAAGGAACAGGGATACTCCACGTTGTACTTGGCACGGCTGATGGTAATCTTTCGGTCTTCCAAGGGCTGACGCAGAACTTCAAGTACGGATCTGCTCAGTTCAGGTATCTCGTCCAGAAAGAGGACTCCATTGTGGGCCAAGGATATTTCACCGGGCTGGGGATTGTTACCGCCTCCGCAGAGTGCCACTTGCGAGATGGTGTGGTGTGGGGAGCGAAACGGCCGTTGAGAGATGAGGCTCATGCCATGTCCTAACTTGCCTGCCACGCTGTGGATCTGGGTAGTCTCAAGACTCTCTGCTAACGATAGTGGAGGAAGGATGCTG
This sequence comes from Prevotella sp., assembly GCA_017561825.1. Taxonomy (GTDB): domain Bacteria; phylum Bacteroidota; class Bacteroidia; order Bacteroidales; family Bacteroidaceae; genus Prevotella. Next base: position 19,976 of record JAFZBK010000042.1, on the reverse strand, counting down.
GGGAGTCGTTTGGCCATCATGGATTTACCACTTCCCGGCGGTCCGATCATGATCAGGTTGTGTCCTCCAGCAGCGGCAACTTCCATGGCACGTTTCACATTCTCCTGTCCGCGAACATCAGAGAAATCCAGATCGAAATGATACTGCTGTTGAAAGAACTCCTTCCGTGTATCGATGACCGTCGGCTCGTAATACTTTGAGCCGTTGAAGAACTGTATAACGTCCATCAAACTCTCCATGCCATAAACGGAGATGTTGTTCACTACCGCCGCCTCGCGGATGTTCTGTATCGGCACGATCAGTCCTTTGAACTGTTCAGCACGGGCACGGATGGCAACGGGCAAAGCACCTCGGATGGGTTGCAACTTACCGTCGAGTCCTAACTCTCCTACCAGCATATACTCGTGGAGATGACCGCTTTCCACCTTGTTGTTGGCGGCAAGGATGGCAATGGCCAAAGGAAGGTCGTAGGCGCTGCCTTCCTTCCTGAGGTCGGCGGGAGCCATATTTACGGTAATGTCGGCCACTGGGAATTTGTATCCTATATTCTGACAAGCAGCTGCTATGCGGTCATGACTCTCCTTCACGGCACTGTCAGGCAGTCCTGTGAGATGATAGAGCACTCCTCTTGTCATGCTTACTTCGATGGTTACGGTAGTAACGTCTAAGCCGTTAACGGCTGCACAGAATGTTTTTACTAACATATTAGACTTATGATTAAGTTGATAAATCGGTTGTGAGCTAGGGAAGAAAACAGATCATGGCGAGTCTTTCTTCAGCATCTTCTCTAACCGTTCGCGTAATTCATTTGCATTCAATCCGCGGGCAACAACCTTTCCATTGGTATCCATGACGACATTGTCGGGGATGGATAAAAGACCGAATTTCGCAATCAGTTGACCTTCGAACATCTGTTCGTCGCAGATGGTAGGCCATGGTACCGAGTCGTGCTTCAGGAAGTTCCGGCAGTCGCGCTTAGAACCATCAATACAGATACCTACGATGCCCAACTGACTACGGTTATCTGTATATAGATTGCGCAGACGACGCAGAATGTCCTGACTCTCGTAGTTCCAAGATGACCAGACATGAACCACAGCTACCTTTCCTCGCAGACTAGCATCGGAAACACTACGTCCGTAGATGTCAACGGCGGTGAATGAAGGCATCTTGGCATTAACCTGCATGGTGTTCAAAATGTCGAGGTCATGCTTTAGGCGGATCAGTTTGACATTCTCAGGCTGTGCCTTGATCAATACATCAGCCAGTTGGATAGCCTGACGGTAGTCGGGCGTGGCTGAAAGGATGAAGTATTGTTTGAGCAGGTAGATGCTGACTGGTGATTTCGGGTTGTCTTTGATGAACAATGCCGCCTTTTGAACCGTCTCAGGTGGTGACGCGGTGGCCACAGCCTGACGGAAGCGGCTCATCAGTTCATTGGCATCAGAGCCTTCCACCACCATCTCCTTGAGGTGGGTGGCATCAGCCTTGACATGAGCAGTCTTACCTGATTCTGCAAAAATGGGTTGTTCGGAGAAGTTGGGGAACACCAGCATGATCGTACCCTTATCCTCACAGGGAATCTGATAGCTGAAGCGACCACCAGTGGTATGGATGGTATCCACCCCATTGATCAGTCCGTCGGTACTATATACATAGAACTCACCCTGGTTCAGGTTGAGGAAACGTCCTTCGATCTTGAACTGACCGCTGGGTGCTCCACATGAAACCAGAATCAGGGCGAGTAGTATATAGCTGTATCGCTTCATGAAGAAGTGTGATTATTTGCTGACGTTCAGTAACTCCAAGTCGTTAGCGGCATAAGCTGCCAGACTCGGATCAAGGTTCAGAGCCTCTTTCAGGAAGCCAGAGGCGATGCTGGAACGACCCTGACGAGCTGCTACAAGTGCCTGCAGGTATTTGGTCATGCCATCCTTGTTCTTCACACTGTTCAGGATAACCTCAGCAGTAGCATAGTTCTTGTTCAGCAGTTCAGCCAGACCAGCGAGGTTGCTCTCGGAGTTAGCCAGGTTCTTGGCAGCCTCTGCGTAGTTACCCTTGGCAATGTTCAGCGCACCAAGCACGTTGTTCAGACCGTTAGCATTGGTAGCCTTGGCGATATAGTTCTCAGCATTGGCAACGTCACCGTTCTGCAGAGCCATCATACCGAGGTTGGCATTGGCTTCAGGAGCGTTGCTCAGCACATTGAACACCTGATTGATGTACTCCTTGGCAGCACTGTTGTTACCCTTGTTGAACTCAAGGGCAGCAATGTTATTCAGTGCACGGTAGTCGGCGGGATACAACTTGGCAGCGGTCTTGTAGATCTCTTCCTGCTTGTTGACATCATCAGTCAGCGTAGCAGAATAAAGCAACTCATCAACGCTGAGTTGTGCCGGGTCGGCTACATACTGCTGCTGGATCTGCTCATCACTGCGACCGATGGTCTCGTAGTTGATGATCATGCGTGAACGACGAAGTTCTGGCAGGATGCCGTCGGCCAACTCGCGATAGCCGGCAGACATGTTGCGGATCTGCTGCTCGCGCTCCTGCGGATCCTTATACATGGAGAGCACGCGGAGGATCACATCCTTATCCTGGATATTGCTGGCCTGTACCAACTGCTGGAATCCATCCCAGTCCTCTGCCGTATACTTGGCATTGATATCCGTGTTCACCTTGGTCTTCTTCAACTGATCCTTCACATACTGCTCAGCGGTGTTCTGACGTTTGTTAGCCAGCTTGTCGTTGAAGTCGTATGCACCCTCAGGAGAAGCGAAGCCCAAAACGTCGATATCCTTGATGGCAAGGGTCTCACGCTCACGGTTGATTCTCTTCAGCATCTCCACGAACTCTGTAACAGAGTTGTTCTTCAGCTCGCTCTTGCGCAGGTTAGCCTGGTTGACGAGGAACTTGATTTGTGCTTCTTGCTTGTGGGCATTGATGCGCTGGAACGTATCAGGAGCAATACAAGCACCTGTTGAAGTGAGCAGGTTACGGTACAGTTCAGAGGTGGCAATAACACCTTCTGCTACTTTCACGGCAGGAACACTTACCTTCTTCTTTCCTACCTTGGCATCGAAGGTCAGATAAAGATCGCTCTTCTGCATGGCAGGAATATAAGTGAAGATGTTCTTCATGGTGTAGTTTCCACCTAACTTATAGGAAATGGTCTGGTCATTACCCTGAACCTTTTCGCCTTGGAATGAAGCACTCTGTCCCTGAACCACATCACCGTTGCTGCAACGGATCTCAGGAATCACGGAAACAACAGCCTTCTTCTTCAGGTATTTCTCGGGGAACATACCGTTGATGGTTACAGGAACCTTTCCTGCCTCTGTTTCCATGGGGTTAGGAACAACATTGAAATTGTCGGCGGAGAGAGCACCCAGCTTCGAGGAACATGAGGTCATCATGATCATGCCGACAGCAGAAACGAATAAAATCAGATTTTTGCGCATAATGAATAAAGATTTAAAGGTGCCGCGAGCGGGACTCGAACCCGCACAGCCATCACTGGCCAAGGGATTTTAAGTCCCTCGTGTCTACCAATTCCACCATTGCGGCATGGTTATCGCTATCATGAATGGAGCGGAAAACGGGACTCGGACCCGCGACCCCAACCTTGGCAAGGTTGTGCTCTACCAACTGAGCTATTTCCGCCTGTGGATTTGTTAAAACGGTGCAAAGATAGTGGGATTTCTTCTAAAAGCCAAAATTTTTTGCACCTTTTAATATATACGTCTAATTATTTACAGATAGGATACCGTTGGGACCTGTAGTGGAGGCATGGTAGCGATATAGCTTCTCGCCAGGACCGCCATCGGTAACGATTCCACTGTTGTTCATGTCATACACCCGTCCGCATTTTCCGCATTTGGCCTTTCCGTCGGAAGTCATGGATAACAGGTAGCGTGGCCGACTGTCGTTCTCGTAACAGTTCGGGCATTGTGCATCATAGGCATAGAACACTGCCGGGTCGTTCAGCAGACCGAACCCCACAATCACTCCACTCTCGTTGTTAACACCCAGTATGGGAATCCGCTGCTGTTCCACGGATGTCATGGGTTGCTTACTGCTCTGTCCTTGATTGTTCGTAAAGATGAAGTAATTGCCTGAAAGAGATACACGACAGAAGATACCTGGAGCCATGGCATTCATCGCTACCGAGAGGGTAGCATCCAGATGTACACTGTTGTCATAAACCAGTCGTGCACGGTGTGGCGAATACTCGAACTCACTCTTACCGCACGAACCTAAGACGAATAGTCCTAATAGCCCTATTACCCAACGTTTCACTATCACTATCAACTATCAACTATCAACTGTCAACTAATCGCCTAATGGCGATTTCAGTTCGTTCAAAATGGAACTCGCCGAGAATCTGTTTCATCAGTGCCTCGATCTTATCGTTGCAGAGGTTACCGATGCTTCCTTCGTGGGTGTGATGAATCTGCTTGTCAGCATGGAAGGCTCCAGCCTCGATATCCAGTCCTACCTTTTTATAAGCATCACGGAACGGCATACCGTTGGCGGCAAGACGGTTCACTTCCTCCACCGAGAAGATTGGGTCGTACATCACATTATCGAGGATATGCTCATTCACTTCCATCTTGTTGATGATGTAGGCGGTCATCTGCAGACAGTCCTTCAGTTCGTCAAAGGCAGGCAGGAACACCTCTTTGATAATCTGTAGATCACGGAAGTAGCCCACGGGCAGGTTGTTCATGATCAGCATCACCTGCTGGGGAAGTCCTTGTATCTTATTGCTCTTGGCACGGATCAGTTCAAACACATCAGGGTTCTTCTTATGCGGCATGATACTGCTACCAGTGGTACACTCCTTGGGCAGTTTCACAAACGAGAAGTTCTGTGAGTTGAACAGACAGGCATCAAAGGCCATCTTAGCGATGGTTCCTGCGATTGAAGCCAGAGCAAAGGCGACGTTGCGCTCCATCTTGCCACGTCCCATCTGGGCATAGACCACGTTGTAGTCCATCGAGTCAAAGCCTAATAGATCGGTGGTCATCTGACGGTTCAGCGGGAACGATGAACCATAGCCGGCAGCTGATCCCAAGGGATTCCGGTTGGTCATGCGGTAGGCAGCCTGCAGGAAGAGCATATCATCGGTCAGACTCTCAGCATAGGCACCAAACCACAGTCCAAAAGAGGAAGGCATGGCAATCTGCAGATGCGTATATCCAGGCATCAGCACATCCTTATACTGATTACTCTTGGCGATCAGTTCGTCAAACAGGATCTTGACGAGATCGGCAATCTCCTTCAGTTCATGACGGGTGAAGAGTTTCAGATCCACCAGTACCTGATCGTTGCGCGACCGTCCGCTATGGATCTTCTTTCCCATGTCGCCCAACTTACGGGTCAGCATCAGCTCCACTTGCGAGTGTACATCCTCAATACCATCCTCGATGATGAACTCGCCGTTTTCGCACAGTCGGTAGATGTTGCGCAGCTCACTCAGCAGTTGGGGCAGTTCTTCTTTTTCCAACAGTCCGATACTCTCCAGCATGGTGATATGCGCCATCGAGCCCAACACATCGTATGGAGCCAGATAGAGATCCATCTCGCGGTCATGACCTACGGTGAAGCGTTCAATCTCCTCGTTCACCTGATAATTCTTCTCCCACAGTTTCATCTTCGTAGCTTTGTTCTTTGAACTTTGATCTTTGAACTTTGAACTTTATGATTACTTTAGCTTTAAACCTTCGGCCTTCGACCTTTGACCAAGTCCCTTCGACCTTTGACCGAATCCCTTATTCATACCTCACCTGTGCCAGCGTATCGGCCAGCTTCTCCAATCCTTCGTTCAGCGGTTTTGAAATCATAACCTTGACGAACGGATTCAGGTCGGCCTTGATGGTAAGCTTCATCTTACAGGTTGTCTCTGTAACAGGAAGCAGTTGTACCCAGAGGTTGAAAGGTACAGGCGACTGTATCGTCTCGTACTTGATGCATTTCGGTTCTTCGCGGTCAACGATATTCATGGCCACCTTACCTACAGGTTGCACACTGATGCTCACACTGTCTGCACTGAACTCGAAATCTTGGAACGTATCTTCTGGGAACCTACCTTCCAGCTTACCCAGGTTGGATAGGTCGCTTAACGTGGCATACACCTTCTCCTGAGGATATTCCACAATCTTTACGCTACTCTCGAATGTACTCATCCTATTAGCTTTGAACTTTAATTATGATTACTTTAGCTTTTGGCTTTTAGCCTTTGGCCTTTGACCGAATCCCTTTGACCAAGTCCCTTACACTTTCCATCCTGCCGGATCTTTCCGCCACTCTTGCAAGAGTTTTACATCGTTCTCGGCGATATAACCTGTTGACAATGCTTCTGCCACCACATGCTCGTAGTCGGAGATGGTCAGCAGTTTGACACCAGCCTCACGGAATGCCTCTTCAGCTACGGGGAATCCATAGGTGTAGCTGGCCACCATACCAACCACTTCAAAGCCGGCGCGGCGCAAGGCGTCAACGGCTTTCAGAGAGGAGCCACCCGTGGAGATCAGGTCTTCCACGACAATCACTTTCGCACCTTCGGGCAGCTCACCTTCTATCTGATTACCCATACCATGATCTTTCGGTTTGGGTCTTACATATACATAAGGCAGGTTCAGCTCATCAGCCACCAAGGCACCTTGAGCAATAGCTCCTGTAGCCACACCTGCAACGGCCTCTGCCTCAGGGAACTGTTCGAGGATCATGTGCGTCAGGGCAAGTTTCACCATCGTGCGCAGTTCCGGGTAGGAAAGGGTCTTGCGGTTATCAGTATAAATCGGTGACTTCCATCCGCTGGCCCATGTAAACGGGTTGTTGGGCTGCAGTTTAACGGCTTTCACTTCCAGGAGTTTCCTGGCAAATGCTTTCTTCAATGTATCCATATTCATATTTTTGTGCAAAGGTACGGATAAACGAGTAAAATGCAAAAGGAAAGATTACTTTTCTTTTCATTTTCGAGTGAAAGTACTTTCGGCGAAGCTAAAGGTTATCTTTCAACACCCCATCCACACTGCCCGCTTCCAGCAAACGACGTTCAGCCTCGTTGTAGGGAATACCTAACGACTCTTGGATCATCCGTGTACCGCGATCTACAAGTTTAGCGTTCTTCAGCTGCATCTTAACCATGCGGTTACCTTCTACACGTCCCAAACGAATCATCAGCGTGGTGGAAATCATGTTCAGCACCATCTTCTGGGCCGTTCCGCTTTTCATACGACTGGAGCCTGTTACGAACTCTGGTCCTACAATGGTTTCAATGGGGAAATCGACAACCTCAGCCAACGGGGTTTGGGGATTACTGGTAATACAGCCTGTCAACAATCCTTGTCGTTTGGCTTCACTGACAGCCCCAATAACATAGGGTGTGGTACCAGAGGCGGCAATGCCAATCACAGTGTCATTTATTGTTGGATGATAAGTCTCTAAGTCACGCCAGCCTTGTTCTGGCACATCCTCTGCCTTTTCGATAGCGTGCCGCAAGGCCTCGTCACCTCCGGCAATAAGTCCTACCACCCATTCTTCTGGCACACCGAAAGTGGGAGGCAGCTCACTGGCATCCAATACGCCTAATCTTCCACTGGTGCCGGCGCCTACATAGAAGAGTCTGCCACCTTGCTTCATCCTCGGCTCAACCGCTTCCACCAAGGCCTCTATCTGTGGTATCGCCTCATGCACCACACCAGCCACCAGCGCATCCTCCTCGTTGATGTGCTGCAGCAGTTCCTTCACCGACATCTGCTCAAGATGGTCGAAATGTGAGGGTCGCTCGGTAATCTTGTCCTCTGTCTTCATTCTCAAATCCTCTTTCTTTGTATATCCCAGCGAAAAAACGCTGATGGCACGGGGATGTGCTTTCATGATCTCATGTGCAAAGGTACGATTAAGCGAGCACAAATCAAAAGGAAAACGTGTTTTTCTTTTGATAGTCGAGTGAAAGTACTTTCAACGTAGTTAAAGTTACGCATAAACGAGCGAAAACGCAAATTTATTTACAGTTTCCATGTTATTTATTTTGTATTGTTTCTACTTAATTGTATCTTTGCAGACAAAACACTAATAACATAAAAAGTAGATGAAAAAACTATTGTTCCTGGCACTGTACCTTCTTGCAGCAGTGCCCGTGTTGGCACAACAAACACGTGTCAATATCCAGTACGATCCACAGCGTAACACCGAGGGCATCCTGCCCTTTAGTACGCAAGTGCTCTCACCTGAGGTGCGTGACGACCATACCGTCATCTTCCGCGTAAAAGCACCAGAAGCCAAAAGCGTGCAGCTCACGGGCTCGATGTTTGTAGGACCGGAGGCACGTAAGAGAGCTGACTTCACCAAAGGCGACGACGGCGTGTGGACCCTGACGTTAGGACCGCTGCGTCCAGAGATCTACCTTTACTATATCATCATCGACGGTGTGCAGAACATCGATGCAAACAACGAGTTCACCGGTCATGCGGCCATGCCTTCGTTCAGTATGTTGTTCGTGCATGATGACAAACCGGCATGGTACGACCCGAAGCCTGAAGTGGCTCACGGTAGCGTCACCACGCATTATTACTATTCCAAGGTGACCAACGGACTCCGTGACATGATGGTTTATACACCGGCTAACTACGACCCGAAGAAGAAGTACCCTGTGCTCTATCTGATGGGTGGCTCGGGCGATCTTACCGAGACGTGGGTGATGCACGGACGGGCGAACTTCATCCTCGACAATATCATTGCCGAGGGAAAGGCACGTGAGATGATTGTGTGCTTCCCCAACGACCAGATGGTGACTCGCTCGCATCCCCAACACACTGAACTGGCCTTCCCCTTGGTGGAGCGCGAGCTGATAGAGTGTGTGATTCCTTATGTAGAGTCTCACTATAGTGTCATCAAGGACAAGCACGCCCGTGCTCTCAGCGGACTCTCCATGGGTGGACGTATGACGCAGTATGTAGGACTGCGTAACCTCGATGTGTTCGGTTCCATGGGAATCCTCTCTGCAGCCATCGAATTGTCGGAAACACCTGTTGTCAATGAGCCCGATGTGAACAACCGCATCGACTATCTCTTCATCGGAGGTGGAACCTACGAGACGGGGTTCATGGCTCGTCATGAGCGGTTGCACGAACAGCTCGATAAGTTAGGTGTAAAGCATGAGTTCTATGTAGGTGGTGGCGGAGCGCACGATCTCGTGACATGGCGGCATCTCCTCTATTTCCGCTTCCTGCCGAACCTGTGGAGGACCAACTATAAATGGTAAAAAGAAGCGATCAGTCTCGTGTGTAACCCAGTGAGAATACGCTGATGGCACGGGGCTTCGCTTTCATCACTTCTTGTCCGCAGGCCACAAGAGTGGCGCCTGTGGTTACTACATCGTCAATCAACAATACGTGCTTTCCAGTTAGGTCTGAGGGTCGGAGCAGCTGGAAGGCACCTTCCACATTCTCCTGTCTCGACCGGCGGTCTTTCTGTGTCTGACTGCCTGCGAACGCTTTTCGATGGATGCAACTGCCAACCACAGGGATACCTGTAGCGAGATGGATGCCTTGTGCAATCTCTTCGCTTTGGTTGTAGCCACGCTCCTTTTCCCGCTCTTGGGTTAGCGGAACGGGAACAAGCACGTCGATATCCTCGAAGAACCCGCTTTCCTTCATCTCCTCTGCAGCCATTTTCCCTAACTGCTCCCCAATCTCGGGATGTCCTTTGTATTTCAGTTGGTAGATCAGTCTGCTGGCTTCCGACTGTGCCTCATAGTAGAACAAGGCGGTAGCCTTCTCTACAGGAATCTGGATCCAGCACGTCTGCGCCATCTCGTTGTCAAGGGGATGTTCCCAGAAGAAGGTACGGGGTAGATGACGGTTGCACGAGGCGCATAAGGTCTCTTCCGTCACAGTCATCCGCATGCCGCATACCGGACAGGCCCGTGGGGAGATCAAATCGGTGAGTCGTCTAAAGAAGCTGATCATCGTCAATACACTGGTGGATAATGTCCATGGTGAAGCCGCGTTGCAGCGCAAATCGCATGAGCTTACCGTTCATCTCATAGTCGTTGGTGGCATCAACAGATTTCCTTTTCTGTTGCAGCAGCTGACGGAGGATCTCCACATACTCTGATGGGTCGATCTCATCCAATACCCGTTGCTGAATACCCTTGTCGATATGCTTCATATAGAGGGCCTGCTCGATTTTCCTGCGCCCCCATTTATTGTATCGTATCTTGTCTTTCACGAAGGCACGACAGAATCGCTCATCATCGATGAACTGCTTCTCGGTGAGCTTTGCCAGGATCTCAGTCTGAGCCTTTTCCGACAGTCCCCACCGCTGCATCTTCTCCACCATCTCGCCTGAGCAATGCTCGGCGGAGGCGCAGAGGGCTGAGAGCTTGCTGTATGCTTCTTCTGTTGTTATGGTCTTTTTCATCATGGTTGCTTGTTATAGATTCTGCCGTGGGCGAAACGTTGTTTACCGAAGGAGTCATGATAGAGCATGATATCAGCAAATCCCTCTTCTTGCATCAGTTGCTTCAGCGGCTCAGCATAGAGGGGGTTGATTTCGAAATAGATGTTACCACCATCCTTCAAGGCTGTCTTGGCAAAACGGGTGATGGCTCGGTAGAATAGCAGTGGGTCCTCGTCGGGTACGAACAAAGCTAACGATGGCTCGTAGTCGAGTACGTTCTGTTCCATCCCTGCACGTTCCTTATTACATATATAAGGAGGGTTGCTCACGATGGTATCCCATTGTGAATTGACAATTAACAATTGACAATTGACAATTGAGAGGATGTCGCGCTGTTCGAACGACACGTGAACACCGGTACGTTTGGCGTTCTCTGCTGCGATGTGCAATGCCTTTTCGGAGATGTCCCAAGCGGTTACCTCACTGTTGGGAATCTCTGCGGCTAATGTGCAGGCAATACAGCCACTGCCCGTTCCGATATCTAATATGTGGAGTGTGGAGTGTGGAGTGTGGAATGAGGATACGATCCTGTGACAAAGCTCAGCGGTCTCCGGTCGTGGAATCAATACCCTTGGCTCCACATGGAATCGTCTGCCACCGAACTCAGCTATGCCCGTCACATATTGCACGGGCTCGCCTTGTAGCAGACGTTCAACCAGTCCTCTCAGCTCTTCCTCTGGCAGCTGTTCCACGGCACCGCACATGATGTCGGTCATGGACAACCCATAACGGATCTCCAATAGATAGCGGACGATCGCTTTCGCCTCGCCCGTCTCGTAGATAGATGACAACTGCTGCCAAAGGTCTTCGTACTTCACACGCACTCCTGTTCTTTCTGATTGCAAAAGTAGGCATTTCCCTTCAATTATGCAAATGATGATGGATTTATCGTTAATCATTTCGGCATATCACATTTTTATTATACCTTTGCAAAAGTATGAGTCAGCAGGAAATAGACGAGCGGTACATGCGACGTTGCTTGCAGTTGGCAGCCAACGGTCGTCAGAACGCCAAGCCGAATCCGATGGTGGGCGCAGTCATTGTGTCTGCCGACGGACGTATTATCGGTGAGGGCTATCATGTGCGCTGCGGTGAAGGTCATGCTGAAGTGAATGCCTTTGCATCCGTCAGGAAAGATGACGAACCGCTGCTGAAGGAGGCAACGATCTATGTGTCGCTGGAGCCATGCTCACATTATGGGAAGACACCACCCTGTGCCGACCTGATTATCCGAAAAGGAGTGAAACGGGCGGTCGTGGGTTGTATCGATCCGTTTGCTGAGGTGCAGGGTAGGGGAATCCAGAAACTGCGCGATGCGGGTATGGAGGTAACAGTGGGCGTATTGGAGAAGGATTGTCAGTTGTTGAACCGCCGTTTCTTTACTTATCACCGTCTGCAACGACCGTACATCATCCTGAAATGGGCGCAGACAAATAACGGTTTCATCGATGATCATGGCAAGCCCCTCGCCATTTCCACACCTTTTACCAAGATGCTGGTACATAAACTGCGGGCTGAGGAAGATGCAATCCTAGTGGGACGGGTGACCAACGAGCGTGAACATCCTTTGCTGAACGTACGGGAATGGGTAGGACCAGATCCCAAACGATTAGTGCTCGACCATCAGCATCCACTCGACCTAAAGAACCTATTCGACCAGCAAATACAATCACTCATCGTGGAAGGTGGTTCCAAAGCCCTCCAATCCTTCCTTGACCAAGGTTTATGGGATGAGATTCGCGTGGAAACATCCCCCATCACAGTCGATGATGGAACCCCCGCACCCAAGATTCCTGTCGATGCGGTCATTACCGACAGTCAGGAATATGATGGGAATAAGATCACACGATGGATTAACCACTATTGTTCATAGAGTTTGACTGCACAATTCCCAGAGTTTGGTTGCGTAAAACTCTGCTGTCAAACTTCCCCTTCTGTCACATAAGGAATCTCAATCCTCTACTATCAAAGAATATAATTCCCTATTTATAGGGTTAGGGAATAGTAATATTCCTTATAAAGTAAAATTCGGGATTTTCCGACTCTTTGGGGTATAGTTCTTCACGATCGCGGTGCCGAGGGAGAAAGTCTCAATTTGTTTTTTTTGACGGTTTACGGTGCTCGTGTCCCATATACACCATCACCTTGTTATACCTCGTCAACCATCTCTCATCCTGCTTCATACTCGCTCCATTATAATCTCAACAATCGACCTGAACTGTGTTTCACACAACGTATCCAGAATCTCTGCATTTGTCCAGTCAATATACTCTTTGATGGCATCAACACCCACACCTTTGACTATGGTCTCTGTGGCCGCACTGCCCTACTGAGAGTGACGTTTAAATTGTAAGAGTGATGGACTTAGAGATTATTAGAACTATCGCTAAGTATAAAGATGGAATAATAATTGTGATTAAAGAAAATATGACCTGATTAGGGAGTGAAATTCAACAAATCAAAGAATGAAAATACAAACAAAAATACTTCCCTTTAGAATACCCTAGTATAAGGTTTAAACCATCGAGAAGTGATCTTTCTCAAAAGAAACCGCTTTTGATTAATCCGTACGAAGAACAGCATCCCGAGAATCACTTGATTTTCAAGGGACCAACAATTGAGGCGTTGACAGTCCAAAGAACGCACTTGCTGAAACCTTAGAACTTCTTCGGGGAATGGGTAAAGAGGTACCTGTGCTAGATAAAATGGGGAAATGTATTAATGAGATACTTTCGACCGAACAGCGTACAATGATGCTAAAATGTAACTTGGGGGAAATATCTCTAATGGTATTATCTGCGAGTATGACACAAAATGAAAGGTGGCTCTAGTGGCTAAGCAGAACATAGCTGCACTGTAACGAGAAAGAGAGGTCCTTTTGAGCAAGCAAAGTGGCAAAGCCGAACGACCAAAATGTGACAAAAGATAAGAACAAAGCTCTATGGAATAGCGGGTAAGGGAAGAAGATTAATTACTAATAGAAATGGAAGGGAAGAAAGATAAGAATTAGTAGTGCAAATATGCTACAAATAACCCGTTTTGAGGTTAAAAAAGAATAATAATCGTAATGAAATGCAGTTGGAGTGAGAGAAAATCGCTATTTTTGCAAAGAAGTATGATGATAATCAAGAAAGAGTCTAAGAAGAACCGTCTTAATGAGAAAGAAGAAATATACCGTAATAGATTTGTTCGCTGGTTGCGGAGGCCTTTCGCTTGGTCTATATCAAGCGGGATGGAATGGTGTGTTTGCTGTTGAAAAGAATCCGTGCGCTTTTGAGACTCTCAGATATAACCTTATTGACAGGAAAAGACACTTTTCCTGGCCGAAGTGGTTACCAAAAGAACCGTTGGATATTCTTGAGGTTAACAAGAAATACGATAAAGAACTGATTGGACTTCGAGGAACTATAGATCTTGTCGCGGGCGGACCGCCTTGCCAAGGTTTCAGCATGGCAGGTAAAAGGGTGGCCGATGATATAAGGAATCAACTAGTATTTGCTTACATAGATTTTATCTCGATGGTGATGCCCAGAATAATACTTTTTGAGAATGTAAAGGGTTTTACTTATCCCTTTGATAAAAGGGAGAATGCCGATGCAGTTCCTTATTCTGTGGTTGTGGTGAATCGCTTGCAGGAGATGGGATATGATGTTTGCCCCCAAGTGATTGACTTTTCTGAATATGGTGTTCCTCAACGTAGAAAACGGTTTATCCTTGTTGGTGTTCTCAATGGCGAAAAGGACGTGGCAAAAATCTTTCTGGAAAGGCTAAAAGTTAATAGAAAGAAGTTTCTGGCCAAACATGACTTGAACCAGAACGCTAATATTACAGAGGCGATTTCTGATTTGTTGCGCTCCTATGGTGAGGTGGACACTCCTGACCGTAAAGGATTCAAATCAGGACTATATGGGCCAATTGATTCGGCATATCAACGGTATATGCGAGCTGGTATTGAAGATAATGTGCCAAATAGCCATAGCTTTGCCAAGCATACTGCAGAAAAGCTGGCGATGTTTGACAGGCTTATAAAGGAGTATCCCACAAAGGGTAAGCGCATTGATGGTAAGGCCAGAGAAAAATGGGGAATCAAACAGCGAGGTTTATTTATCTTAGACGGACGGTCTGTCGCACCGACTATTACTAATATGCCGGATGACTATCTTCACTATCAAGAACCTCGTATTATGACTGTACGCGAATGTGCAAGAATTCAGTCTTTCCCAGATTGGTATGAGTTTAAGAGTAAGTATACGACAGGAGGCGATATGCGTAAGAAAGAGGTGCCCAGATATAGCCAGGTAGGGAATGCTATTCCACCATTGTTTGCACAGCAGGCAGGATTGGTTCTAAAAACTTTGATTTAGTATGGACGAGTTGCAATTCAGAGTCAGTGCGGAACTGAAGAATATTTTGGGCCATGACCTGATTACCAGTGACAACATTGCCGTGTTGGAGTTGGTAAAGAACTCGTATGATGCTCATGCAACGAAAGTGGAGATAACCTTTGGAGATGACAGTATTATCATTGCTGACAATGGCAAGGGCATGTCGAAAGATGATATCATTAATAAATGGCTGTTTATAGCCTATTCTGCAAAGAGCGATGGTACAGAAGATGAGAATTATCGCAGCAAGATTCGCAGAAACTTTGCAGGTGCGAAAGGCATAGGACGATTATCATGCGATAGGTTAGCGCGGTATCTGACTATCGAAACTATTAGTGAGGAAACGGGAAGGCTGGAAACACTGAAGGTTGATTGGGCAAAATTTGAGAACCGACAAACGGAAGAAATGGATACCATTTCAGTGGAGTACGAATCTACGGACACCACATTTATTTTCCCCGATAATCAGCCACACGGAACTTCTCTCAGTTTTACTAAGCTTCATGGTAAGTGGGGTGTTGGCGAGATATTTAGCCTCCGCAAGTTTCTGGAGAAAATGATAACCCCGCTTTCTGGTGCTGATGACTTTAATATTGAAGTGAAAGCTCCTGCCTTTGAAGACTACGATGACCAATTAATGAGAAAGATTGAGGCTGCCAGATCACGATATGTGGAGTTGAATGATCGAGAGCGGGCTGATGTGGCCAAGTGGGAGAATTCTATACTGAACGGTCCTATCAGAAACAGCATATCAGATGTTCTGAAAATCAAGACCACGCAGATAGAGAGTGTTCTCCGTGATGGAAAGATAGTAACAAATCTGACCGATCGCGGCGTGCTGATGTATGAGATAGAAGAGGATAATAAATACCTTCAGTTAGAAGATATTCGCATTGTTGTTTATTACTTGAATCGTGCTGCGAAATATAACTTCAGTCTTCTGATGGGAATGTCTCCCGTCAATTACGGCAATGTATTCTTGTTTAGAAACGGTATACGTATATTGCCATATGGGGAATACAATGATGATAGTTGGGGATTGAATCAGAGACGAGCCCAAGGTTTTAACCGCAATCTTGGCACTCGGGATTTATTTGGACGAGTTGACGTTCATACTGACAGCGTTAATAAGTTTAAGGAGGTGTCAAGCCGTGATGGAGGACTGATAGATAGCGAAGAGACTCGGCAGCTGTATGACTTTTTTGAAGAAGTGGAACACCGTTTAGAGCGCTATGTGTCAGGCGTGCTTTGGGGCGAGGCTTTTGTTAGAAACGATTATTTTCGCTCTGAACAACAAGCTCTGGAAGCGCGAGAGGATATTAAGAAAAACAAAGACTCCGATAGCCCTAACGACCTATTTAATAATATAGGTAGCAAAGTGGACTTCCTGCAATTGGTTAGGAGCCTTGTCAATGACAATAGTATAGATGTTAAATATTACAATTCCTCTTTAGCAAATGTGCTTGAGAATGCGGATGAAACAGAAGTGTTGAATACCGGTTTTCTGGAAGATGTGCGGAAGGTGGCCGAGCAGACTCATGACGCAAATCTTTTGGCCTCAATAGGAGCCTTTGAACTGCGTCTAGCTGACCTTCAGAAAGCGAAAGAGGAAACAGACAGGAAAAATAAGGAGTTAGAGGAACTGCGCAGGACGTTGAAGAAGGAACTGGAAGCACAGCAGCAGCGTAGTCAGTATTTAATGTCTACCCGCAACTTGACTCAAGAAGTACAAGATATTACTCATGCAATATCTATCAATTCTACAGAGCTTGTAAACTTAATGAGTAATCTCTCTGGAGATGTAAGTAATGGTTCTTGTTCTCAAGAAGGGATTTTGTCAAAACTTAGAGAGGCAAGCTTTTACGTAAATAAAATTAAGCAACTGTCAATGCTTATCACAAAGGCAGACATTGTAGCGCTTAAAAATAAGGTTCGTGTTGATATTATGGAGTATGTGACAGAATATGTTTCTAATTTCAAAGAATCACTTAGGTTTTCTGTCGAGAATAATAACTTGCCTGTTGTTTGGCGGATGTTATCACTCCTTGATATCGCTATTGTGCTGGATAATTTAATAAGTAACAGCAAGAAGAATGGGGCAAAGAATGTTGGCGTGTTCTTTTCTATGGATGGTGGTAGTTTAATTATGGATTTCTCTGATGATGGCTATGGAGTTGACTTAGATATCTATACGCCCGAATCTATATTTAATGAAGGGGTAACAAATAGAAAGGGAGGTTCTGGAATAGGACTCAGTACTATTCGATTTACAATGGAGTCAAAACTAAACGGGAGCGTTTCTTTTCTTGGAAACCATATTCATGGGATGAAGGGAGCAACATTCAGGTTAATGTTTAACTAAAATTATATACAATGAATCCGACAAGAAGAATTTTATTGATAGATGATGAAAGTCAGAAAAATAGCCTAGAAAAGATTGAAAATGGTCTAAAAGATAGGCTCGTTATAGAGTCTAAGCAGATAGAAGTCTTGCATGCAGACTATTTGGACGATGAAGCTAACCTGAAGCCTGAGAAAGTGTACGAGGCTATAGAAACAGCCCTCAAGAGCACCCGATATGATTTGATTTTGGTTGATTACAGTTATGGTCAGGTAGGAATAGATGGTTTAGATGTCATCAAGCAGATAAGAATAAAGCATCCTAAGGATGACTTGATACTTTATTCCGCCAATCAACGTGAAATAATTGCCAAAGTCGTAGGAGAGAACTTGAAGGATTCTTCTACAACAGAAATTATATCAGGCATAAACGAACTTATGAATTTCAGGATTGCCAAGATTGTTAGTCGACCTGCCATGGATTCGGAAATAATAGGTTATCTCAGATCTGATATGACGTTTTCTCCATATGGTTTTATAGTAAATGTACTTAGAGAGAATCGAGATAAGGTTTTCTTGTCGTGTTATCCGAAGCTGTCTGGTAAGACGTTTGGTGAGATAGCCGACCTGATAGACGGTGGAGAGAATGGTATGGGCAATGAGTGGCTTAGTGCTATACTGGAGCAGTTAATAGTATATCTCAGTGAAGTCAATGAATAAGATCCTTTGCATTTACCCCAAGGATTCAACAACAGGATTCCTAGAACCGTTGTTCGAGGATATTTGTAAGAGATATTCAGCAACGCCTCTACTTGGTGATCCTCAGGACGATGATGACTATCTCGACAAACTCTATGAGTTAGCGGGACAATCAGATACTATCGTGTTTCTAGGTCACGGTACATCGGATGTATTATATGGCGTGAAATTCAATGAGTTGATACATGCATACAATGTAGATTTCCTTCGAGGGAAAAACTTGGTACTGTTTGCGTGCAATTCGGTGGGATTTATCAAGAAACACAAATTAATCCATGCGTTAGGGTTTGGTATTGTTCCAACTTCTGATTATGACGCAGAAACTGGTAAATTACATTCACTACCTTTGAAGCAACTTATATCGCTAGATATTGACTATATCCAGCAGGCAATAGTGAGAATATGGCAGAAAACACTTGTAGAAGCTGATATTTCTGATGTCAGAAGGTTCTATTCTGTATTCTCATATCACATCAATGCTGAGATTGTGTGTTGCCTAAAAGAAAAGAAACAGAAGAACTTTAGGCTTATTGCCGACATTTTGTATTACTTGAAGGACGATATGGATTATATTGAGTAGATGTTTTTCCTAACTCTTTATATCATCGGTAATGGGTTTGACCTGGCTCATGGGATGAAGACCCGATATGGGGATTTCAAGAGGTGGTTGATTGATAATGGGAGGGTTGATGTCATACAGGAACTGCAAAGCGCATATCCAAGTCAGAAAGGTAATGAATATCTGTTGTGGTCAGATTTTGAGACAGCGTTAGGGGAGTATGATTTGGATACAGTCATAAACTGGAGTTGGGAGAATCTTTATCTGAATGTAGACTCCGTTGGGAATATGCTATTCAATAACGGTTTTATAGACACTCAATTACCAGATATTATCAGTGAGGCCTTTACAAAGTGGGTTTGTGGTATAAGGATGTTGTCCCCAAAAGTATTCGATAATATTACAAGTGAATCGTTATATTTAACGTTTAATTATACGGATACCCTAGAGACATTGTATCAGATACCAGAATGGCAAGTTCTTCATATCCATGGAAGAGCGTCTAAGGGAGAAAAACTAATTGTTGGACATAACCATCATATTAATCCTGCCGATTACTGGGATGATAATATCGATTTGAGAGAGAACAACGAGCGAATACAACGGCTTACGGATATGAATGATTTGTGCAAGCCGTATTATGATATTATTGAAAGGAATGAGATTTTCTTCCAATCTATGAATTCAATCAGCGATATTTATGTGATTGGACATTCGTGTGATGAGATTGATTATCCATATTTCCGTAAGGTTAGGGAATCGGTGAGTTCAAATGCTAGGTGGCATTATAATCCATATAGTGAGGATGATGAAAGACGGATTGATGTATTGAAACAAAAATAGGGTATTGAATCAATAGGAAAAGATGATGGTGTATTGGGCTCTGATAGAAGAATGAATGAAAAAGGATAATAGCAGCGGTCGTAAGAGCGTGGCTGTTGCTGGCTATGATGGTGTATGCCAGCCTATGGAGATGATGGAGGCATATTCTCTCAGGGTGAAGATAGTGCAATGGGCGTATATTGAGGATAAACATTAACGAACATTAAAAATGTTTAATCTCGCTCTTTTTGCCTCATTCAAGAATCAGCAACATCACTTTTCTACCACTTAACATATAAGTGGTAGATTAAAGATGCTTGCAAATACCTTTATTGTACCAATCCGATAGTTGAAACAGCAGAAAGAGGAGCACGCCAGTTCGTTTTTTCTGACACATTCCTTAGCCGTAAGCATCCGTTGAAACACCTATTCAAAGCAACTTATAGGACATTTGCGATTTCGTCTCTATTCAAAAATTTGAATATCGTATGAGGATACAACTTATAATGTTTCCTATCCAATAAGAACGACGGATCAATGTTTTCCAAGAAATGCGTTTCATCAAGTATCTCTCTAAAATAATAATGACCTTCCTTATTTTTGCCATATTTCGAAATGGCATCATAGAAAATCAAACAGAG
>JAFZBK010000041.1 GCA_017561825.1 Prevotella sp. | reverse complement strand
CCACCCATACCTTCCCATAACACGTCGCCTGTCATCAGTTCGTAGAGAGTCATACCAAAAGCCCAGATGTCACTGGCTAGCACCACCAGTGGCTTCTCGGAGAACCTTTCTGGTCCCATATAGGCGATAGTTCCGGAACTACTTATGTTGTTGTTAGTGCGACTCATCTTTGTCCGGAAACTACGACTGATGCCAAAGTCGGAAATGACATACCGACCATCGCTGGTAATAAGAATATTGTCGGGTTTGATATCCTGATGAACAATCGGCGGTTGCTGACTATGAAGGAATGCTAATCCGCCAGACACATCAAGGATGAACTTCCATATCTCGGACTCTGGCATTTGTCCGATCTGACGGTTTACAGAACCATTGGCACAATAGGGCATCACCAAGTAAGGACAGTTCTCATAGACATCAAAATGATTGATGTTCAGGAGGTTTGGATGACGTAGTTTGTAGGCGACCTTGAACTCATTGCGGAATTCCTCGAGTCCTTTAGAGTCCAGCACACCATAGAACTTGATGGCAACATCAATGTCAGCCAGCAGGTTGTGTGCCAGCCACACATCACCGAAACTACCCTGACCAAGCTGACGTTTGAGTTCATAATGCTCGGCAACGATACTTCCTTCTTTAAATGTCATATTTACCCAACTATTCTAATTAATGTAACTCATAAGTTTCTCCCAGTAAGGTGTCACTGCCGAAAGGAACGCCTGTTTTGTGGGATCAGTGTCTTTGGCTAACCAAAGATATGCTGTGGCTCCAATAATCAGAAGCAATAGTAATAACAGAATATTCTTCCATATCTTCTTCTTGGTCCGATGGCCGATGACTTCACAACGGACGGTTGTAGAGAGATTATCTTCCTCTTCCTCTGTCTCATTGTCCTTTTCTTCTTCGTCATCTTCTTTCTGGTCCTCTTCCTCAGACTCTTCGTCGTTCTGAATATTGGCAAGGGCAATTGTAACATTATCATAACCACCAGCAGAGAGTGCGATAGAGATCAACTCGTTCTTACACTCCATAGGATCCTCATGATATTGGATCATCGTTTCGAGAATGGCATCGTCGTGACAGATTCCACACAATCCATCGCTACAGAGCATGATGATGTCGCCGTTGTGCAACTGATAAATGCGTGTCTCTGGATCAGCACGGTTTTCCGTGTCACCCAGACAGCGCGTGATGACGTTCGACAAAGGATGATCGTGCATAAGTTCCGGACTGAGTTCTCCCTTGTCTACCAACTCCTGAACGTAGGAGTGGTCCTTCGACAGTTGTATCAGTCCGTGCTTCTTGTTGAGTACATAACAGCGGCTGTCTCCGCACCAACAGATATAAGCCTTATTACCCAACAACCATGCCATCACGATAGTGGTGCCCATGCCTTGGGTACTCTTGTCTTCTTTACTGTGGTTAAATATGTTAAGGTCGGCCTCTTTGACCACATCCTTCATAAACTCTTGGATGCATTTGTCATCGCCAATGACATCCTTTAGAGCCTCAGGAGTATATTTCTTCTGGATGGTCTCTACGGCAATGGCCGAAGCCACCTCGCCCGCGTTGGCACCTCCCATACCGTCAGCAACGACGAGTAGGGCTCCAAGTTCCCCCAGGTCGGCGTAAGGACCGGCCTGGGGGACGAGCCATTCAGAAGTGCTGAGGTCACTGGATACAACGAAATTGTCTTCGTTGTTCTGGCGGACTAATCCGACATTTGTGCCTGCAGCTAATTTGATTTTCACTTCTGACATATTCAATATATTATCTTACTCTGTGAATAGGAACGATACGAACCTCTCCACCGAAATTACCTACGTTGACGCCTACAACTCGATAGCTGCCGTTGCTTTCCTTGAAGAAGGCAGGTGAACCGGTAAAGCCAAAGTTGGTTGATGCATCCTGCAAAGTAATGAAACGTGCGGCTAGGCGAGAAGTACGGCTGGTGAAGTACTTGACATAGTTCGAGAGTACCTGGATGTCGGTTCTGCCTGAGAATCCGGCAATCACCACTTCTTCGCTACCCTTCAGACTCTGTGCCGTTGGGATATCAACAGGCAGACCACCAGGAGCACCGAGTGCCAGAGAGGCAGCATTGTGAGAGTTGTCGGTGTAGTACGTCACGACAAAGCGCTCACGTGTACGCTTGGTATACTTAATATCAATACCCCATTGCTTAACTCTCTTGACAACATCCTTGCGAATATCGACGATGTCCTTGCCATCGTAAGCCTCGAGTGAAGCCAGGTCGAACTGGGTGTTGCTGAAGCGGAGCGGGTGACCGGAACCACGGGTAGAATAAGCCTCGAAGTCAATAATCACGTGGAAGCCTGCTGCCACATATTCTGCCAACAGTTGACGCCAGTCGTCACGATACACGTTACGGTATACCCATGGCTGGAGGTTAGAACGGGCAGTGATGAACTTACCACCGATGACGAAACCTGTACCTACAACCAATTGACTGGTGGCAATACCAGGATCATACGAATTGCCGTCGCGCTCCAAGGTAATACGCTTTACCTTCAGCGTATAGATATCATTGTAGTAGTTGACGATATTGTCGGATGCGCCAGCAGAGTTCTGTGCAGACTCCTGGATGGTTGGGTTAGACTTATCGACAAAGTCGTTTCTGTTGCCAGGATTTACGGCTACACCTTGTGCAGACACAACAGCTTGCTCGGAATTGTCCCAACGTTCCTCGCCATCTGTAATAGGACCGGTAGCGCCAAGACCAGCCTGTCCACCTGTTGCAGCAGCAACGGCAGCGGAAGCCTCAGAACCCTTTGCCACTTCGAGATCGTCGTCATCGTCATCGTCGAAACCATATTCTGCCATCTTAGCCCTTGTAGAAGCCAGTCTTTGGGATGCGTTATTATAAGCATAGACCACACGAACACGTTCTTGCTGAACCTGTCCGAGTTGCTGTCTCACTTCCTGATTGTTCGGATCAGCAGCCAATTGGGCGGATAACTGTTGTTCCATATTGTCAAGCTTCATCTTCTCCATGCCGAGAGAATCTACCTGAGCAGCATACATGGCCATCTCCTGACGGAGTGCCTGGTTGTCTAGGTGTAGCTTGTAGTTCCATGCACCAAACCCGATAATAACGAGTAACAGAAGTGCTGCCAAAGCCCAGATAGCACGACGGTAGGGACGGAGTGCCTGCTGGCGGAACAGATTCATACGCTCGGTGAATTTTATGCTTGAAGTGAGTCCCTGTTTGCCTTGCGGCTGGATAAAGCCGAGACGCGGACCATTGACAGAGAGTTGGATCTCATCACCCGACTGCAGGTAATATGTTCCCTGAATCGGACGACCATTCACCAATGTTGGATTAGATGTCGATAGATGAATCAGTTGCCAATTGTTGCCGTCGCGTACGATAGCTGCATGCTTGCGGCTGACAGTGTCAAAAGATTCGTCATAACGAACCTGACAAGAAGCATCACGACCGAGTTCAATCTGGTCAATGATGATTTTTTGTGACTCACCAGCACTGTGATACTTAGAACTGGTCTTGTGCTCCAGGATGTAATATGTACGTCCTGATCCGTTGAAGATTGCACCCATGCCTGCTCCTACTGAGCCTGCTACTGTGCGTTTGTAACTGTTTTGTGTATCCATAAAATTTATAATTAAAGGGTTATTAGAAATTTTCAAATCTCATGGTGACGTCACCTATGGCGATGATGTCACCTGCTTTCAGATAGAAACCATTTGATGTGACAGGCTTTGCATTTACATACGTACCGTTGCTGGAGAATTTCCACTGTCGGTACTCATTTCGCCACTGACCATCTCGTATGACCCACAGACCTGAACTGGGGTCACGTTCGATCGTACAATGGAAACGTGACATGAAATCGCTAAAGTCCGACTTAATTTTAATAGCGTTTCCTTGTTGTCTGCCAATGGTAAGGATCTTGTAACCAGCATCGGCCATCTGAGTCAGGTTGTAGGTCTTACCGTATTCTTCTCCTTGGAGAATTCGTAGTTGGAATCCTCGAGTTTGCTGTTGGGGAGCATACGATTGTGCCATTCTGACGGGTTCGCTGTATGGGGTACCTGCCTGTTGGGGTATCAACCTAAGCACTTCTTGTACTGTCTGCAACCTCAACTTGAAGTCAGGCTTCAGACAACCGTCAATAACTTGACTCCATTGCTGACCGTTTGGTACGTTCTGTAATAGTCCCCGATTCCAAATGCCGTCCTTTCCTCGTTTCTGGTATTCTGCCAAGTCGTTGTGAGTTTCCAACGATCCGAACGGCAGTTGACCGGTCAGAAGTTGGAATAGCAGTACACCGAAGGAGAAGATGTCTGTCGTAGGCAAAACCGTAGCACCACCTCTTGCACGGGTGACTTGTTCGGGAGGCATATAGGCATAGGTGCCAAAGATCTGATTGGGTTTGCCGAAGATATTACGCTGTGTCATACGATGCGTACGATCTCCTGATATGCCAAAGTCCGTTAAGGCTGCTTTGCCATTCTGCTTGAACAAAACATTCTCTGGCTTAAGATCGCGGTGAACTTTTCCTCTGTCGTGTAGAGCATTGAGACCTATTAGAATATCTTGACAGATGCGTGGCGTTCTGCTGTCGGGTTTACCGAGCATGGGTTCCAAATCACCACCTGGGCAATATTCCATCACGATGTATGGGTTACCGCCTATGATGCCGTAGTTTAGAGAACGTACCAGATTGTCGCAGTCGATCTGACCAGTCTTGAACTCCATTTCAAATCTGTCCATGAGGGGCTGCCTAATCTCTGCTGGCACCTCCCATAGCCTTAGGAGTTTCAAGGCATACATATTGCCCCGACCGTCTTCCACCAGATATACTGCGCCAAACGAACCCTCACCGAGAGATTTCTTAACGCTGTATCTGCCGTCTATGACGTTTCCTGGCTGAAAGTCACATCTGTCAACAACCTGATAGGTCACAATATCCTGTTTTATTCGGTTTCAAACTTGAATCTTCTGTCTCCCAAGACAATGATGTCACCAGGCTCAAGAGCCAACTTGCGATTGGCCTCTAGATAAGTAGAACCGAGTTCGCTACGATTTAATACATACCACTTGCCATCCTCGCAGATCAGTTCTGCCTGCTCCTTGGAGGTAATAGTACGGTTATCTTGCTCGGTATTCTCGCGATTTAGGATGATAGAGTCTCCCTCATAGTCGTTCTTGATGGCTTGGGTTATCTCGCCCTCTTCAGGAATGATAGTCAGATGACATTTTGGCTTCGGAGGCTCTGGTGCCGGTGTTGGCTTGTGTCGGATAGCACGTACCGTCGGCAGATGAATCCGTTCTCCACACTTTGGACAGAAACTGAAATCGATAGACACCATCGTTCCACACTTATCGCATTTCACTTCTTCGGCGATATCCAACTCCAACTGATCTTCTTTCTTTTCCACAGGCTGATGGACGGCTGTGATAACTGCACCTAAACTGGCACCGCAGTTCGGACAACTGTTGAAATCGCCTACGACAGGATAGCCACAATGTGGACAACTCTTAGGTGCTTGTGAGACGGTAGCCTTCATGGCTGCCTGATTCTGTAGGTCTGCACTGTTAACAATTCTCGTAGGCCTTGGTGTAGGCTCTGACTGTTGTGAGTTTAGTACCGTTGGCCGAGGTGTCGGTTCTCCTCCGCCATTATAGTTCGGCACATTGACACCATTGTAGGGGTCTTGGTAATGAGAATCCCCTGACTGAAGCGGATGTCCGCATTTGACGCATACACTACTACCGGGAGCGTTGTCCCAGCCACAATTGTTACATCTCATACTTTTTCTCTTTAGTTTGTGGTATTTTTTGACTTTTATTTCTGATCGACTCT
>JAFZBK010000040.1 GCA_017561825.1 Prevotella sp. | reverse complement strand
TGATTGGTCGGTGGTCAGATACTCACGAAGTATCTCCAGACTTTCTTCTCTACTTTTCTTTACATTTCTACTCATAAGTTGAACTCAAATTTTGTCAACTTATTCAGTACACTACATTCACTAAACTGTCGCAACATACACGGATTTTGCTCGAAATGCCTTTAGATACGAGGAAAATAGTTGTTTTCAACATACACGGAACATACACAAAGGTTCACTATAGGCCCACTAACATACACGCAACATACACTGCCAAGTAGGCTACTTGCGCATAGAAACTATGGCACTTTCTCATAGAAACTATGGCACTTTCTCATAGTAAGTAGGCTTCTTTCTCACAAATTCTCGTGAGAATTTTCGAGTTTGAACGTCACAAACTATCAGTAAAGTGCCACTTTATTCATGGTTGTCTTCTCAACAACTCGTCGGTGTGTATGTTGCGTGTATGTTAGTGGGTCTATAGTGTATGTTGGTGTACCCTTAGTGTATGTTGAAAACAACTATTTTCCTCGTATCTAAAGGCATTTCGAGCAAAATCCGTGTATGTTGAGTCATTTTGTGAATTCGGAGGCACAGCGTTTCAGGCATATTAGGTGGGTTGGTGGGTTAAAATGAAACGTAGGGCTCAAGTTGTTTGATGGCCTCTGGCGGAAACTCCTTGAGGAGTTTGAGGTCGTCTAAGCTATGAAGTGAGCCATGCAGACGACGATAGTCGAGAATAGCGCGAGCCTGATAGAAGTTGATGTAAGGGTGTTTGCGCAGCTCTTCAAGGGTGAGCTGGTTCACGTTCAGCTGTCGTACCCTTGGGCTCTCGATAGTGAAATACGGAAGCGCCTCCTCAGGGAATCCGTTGATCTCACGCAGCTGCTCTACCCGACAGTAACCACCAAGTCGTATGCCATAGCGCATGATGGCACGGGCGAAATAGCTACCGATGCCAGGAACACGCTTCAGCTCAGTGGTATCAGCGGTATTAAGGAGAACTGTTTCTCCTGGCGAGAGTTTGGGAGAGTAGCTGGAAGCAGAATGGTTATTGAATGAAGACGTACCCTCGCTGGGGCGATTCGAGGAATATGCGCCAGAAGAGCCAAATTGACGAGAGTCCTTCTCAGGATAGAGCGTGGATGCAGGCAGGTAGTCGGGCGAGATACGGATATAAGGCTCCAGCATTCTGTACTGCTTCACCGTAAGACCGTACAGTCGTGCAAAATCAGAAGGACGACTATATACGCCACCCTTGGCCCGATAGCGGTAGATGTTCTTGATCTGCCACGGCTTCAACCCCAGGCGCAGCAGTTGGGCACTGTCGGCTGTGTTGGGGTCAAAGGGGAACAGTTCCGTTGGAGATGCCTTATCATCACCTGACAAAGAAGGATCTGTTTCAGCAGACAGGATCTTTTCTGTTGACTGCGAATCGGTTGGCGTTCCCGTGGCTTCATACCGCTCACCTAATATATATAATAAGGTAAGGGCCACAACAACGACGGTCAAGAGTACAATGAGTACCTGACGATCAGATTTCTGCAAATAAAAGAATTCTTTCCATTTCATAGCGTTCAGATTAAAGGGTTATATCTTCAGACGACTCCCATCTGGTGGAGGAATATCAGAAGGATGCATATTGGGCAGACAAACCTGACGATGAAGAGATAGACCGGGAAGAAGCCTCCACGAAGCGTTCCCTTGTTGGTATATTCATCCCTCACCACCTTGCGCGGTACGTACCATCCGATAAACAGACTGGTAAGGAACGCCCCCATCGGCAACAGATACTGAGCGGTGAGATGGTCGCAGAACGTCAGCAGATCGCTCCCCAACAACTTGATATCAGGACAAGCGCCTATCGACAAGGAGCAGACCACGGCAATCAGGCAGCACACGATGGTAACGATCCATGCCGACCTGCTGCGCGGAGCATGCAGCTCTTCCGTGAAGAAAGCCGTACCGATCTCGTGCATAGAGATGGTGGAAGTAAGCGCAGCAAATACCAACAGGGCATAGAACATCACGGAGATGAGGTAACCCATAAAAGGCACGCCGGCGAAAGCCTGCTGGAACACATTCGGCAGGGTGATGAAGATCAGTGAAGGACCTGCATCGGGTGTCACTCCCACTGAGAAGGCGGCAGGGAAGATCATCAGTCCTGCCATCACTGCTATCATCGAATCGATGAGTGCTATCTGCACCGCCGATCTTGTCAGATGAGTGTTTTTATCGAAATACGAAGCATAGGTACACAAGCAGGCTGTACCTAAACTCAGTGAGAAGAAGGCTTGACCTAATGCTTCCAAGAACACGCTACCGCTGAGTTTCGAGAAGTCGGGCTTCAACAGGAACTCAATACCCTTATCCGCACCAGGCAGCAGACAGGAGGCCACCACGATGATGACCAACAGGATCAGCAGAGCCGGCATGAGCAGCTTCGAAGCGCGCTCAATGCCTTTCTGGATGCCACGAACAACAACGATATGCGTGATCAGGATAAAGGCTACTGCCCACAGACAAGGTTTGATGGGATCATTGGAAAACGACTGGAAATACTGCTGCACATAACTGGCATCGCCCTGTATCTTCCCCATCACGGAGGCGAAGAGATACTCCAGGCACCAGCCGGCCACTACCGCATAGAAGCCAAGGATGATGGTTGACGTGAGGATGCCCAGATAGCCCACGAGCTTCCAAGGCTTCCCTCTGGAAAGGATATCGTATGCCCGGGCAGCATTGGTTTCACCGTGGCGACCCACGATGAACTCGCTGATCATGCCCGGTATGCCCAAGAGGAAGACACATGCGAAATAGAGCAGGATGAAGGCCGCACCACCGTTCTGACCGGTCATGTAAGGGAATCGCCAGATGTTTCCCAAGCCCACAGCCGATCCCGCCGTTGCCAGCACGATACCCAACCTCGTCGCAAAAGATCCGCGTCCCTCCATCAATACTCAATCCTAATTATCAATTGTCAATTTTCAATTTTTAATTATCAATTTGTCACACCCATCCTATCTGATGCAGGAACACAAACAAGATGAACAGCGGACACACGAATTTCACCACAAAGACGAACAAGTGGAAGAAATGATAGTTACTGGTTCCCCAGTTGGTGATCTCATCATGAATCAGCTTATGCTCCACATACCAGCCGATGAACAGACAAGTGAAGAATCCGCCTAACGGCAGCAGGATATTCGCTGTGGTCCAATCGAAGAAATCAAAAATCGGCATCCCGAACAACCGAGCCCAGTCCCAATCGCCTAACGACAATGAGCACACAGCACCCACCACCACGCACATCACCGACACGAAGGTTGCCGCCTTCCGTCGTCCGATACGCAGCTCCTCACTGAGGAACGAGGTAGATACCTCGTGCAGGGAGATGTTCGAGGTGAGAGCAGCAATGGATAACAGGACATAAAACGCCAGGGACACCACATACTGCACAACAGGTACCGACCCAAACGCCTGCTCAAAGACATTGGGCAATGTGATGAAGATCAGTGACGGTCCGCTATCAGGCTGCACACCTACCGACATGGCGGCAGGGAAAATCATCAAGCCCGCGAGGATGGCCACAAACGTATCGATGATAGAGATCTGGAAAGCCGTGCCCACGAGGTTCGTCTCACGCTTGAAATAGCTGGCATAGGTACACAGACAGCCCATCGCGATGCTGAGAGAGAAGAACGACTGTCCTAACGCCTCGAGAAATGTCTTGCCCGTGATCTTCGAGAAATCAGGCTTCAGCAGGAACTCCACGCCGTCCATGGCTCCAGGAAGCATCAGCGAGCAGCCAACCAAGACCAGAAGGAGGATGAACAGTAGAGGCATCATGATCTTCGATGCCTTCTCGATGCCGTCCTCAATACCATGCACGATGACGTAATGCGTCATCCCCACCAGCAATGCCATCCAGATAATCGGTTTGATGGGATTGGTGGAGAACTCTGAGAACAACGCACGGAAGTCATCTGGCGTACCATGAAGCTGTCCGGTGGCAGAAGCCAGCACATATTGCAAGGTCCAGCCCGACACAACCCCGTAATAGCCGATGATCAGTGCTGCCGTGAGCACCCCCATATAGCCCACCCATTTCCATGGTGTGCCATTGGCCAGTTTGGTATAGGCACGCGCCGTATTTGACTGTGCATGACGACCGATGAGGAACTCGCAAAGCATCACGGGAATACCCATGATCAGGACACAGATGAAGTAGATCAGGATAAAGGCTGCACCACCGTTCTGACCGGTCACGTAAGGGAAACGCCACACGTTACCCAAGCCTACTGCACCGCCTGCCGTAGCCAGGATCACCCCTAACTTCGTCCCAAAATTACCTCTTTCTAAACTGTTTGACATCTTTTATTACTCTTTGGGTCTGTCAAATGACTGAAAAATTGTACTTTTGCACCAAAATTCACAATAAGATGAGATACATCCTTCCATACATCAGAAAGTACCCCCTCTCCTGTTGCTGCCTCGCAGCCATCTGGGTACTCTGTCTAGCACCCATACCAGAGACTCCTTTAAGTCATATCCGCTTCATCGATAAATGGACACATATCGCCCTTTACCTCTGCACCTGCGGGGTTATTTGGACGGAATACCTTCGTTGGCACCCCCTCAAGAACCAACCCACCACCTTCAGCTGGAAGAAGATTCTTCGTTGGGGATGGCTTGCTCCCATCATCATGAGCGGACTGATCGAGTTGGCTCAGGCCTATTGCACGGGTGGCAGGAGAAGTGGCGAATGGCTCGACTTCCTGGCCAACAGCACAGGAGCTACTCTAATGTTAGGTGTCGGAACGCTCTGGGTATGGTTCCGCGCCAGAGAATGAAGGGGAACTGTCGTAGATGACCGTTATGGAAACGCCTATCACCTGTCACCTCATCACCGATGAAATCAGGTTTTTCGAACGGTTCCTCCTCACTGCCTAACTCCACCTCAGCCATTACTAGTCCGGCATTGTCACCATAGAACTCGTCCACCTCGAAGGTATGCACGCCATCGGGACTTTTCACCAGATAGCGTGTCTTGTCGATGATCCCTGGTTCACAGAGCGCCATCAGCTGCTCCGCCTCTTCGAGTGATATTTCCTTCTCGAACTCATACCGTTTCATGCCCAACGCATCCGCAGGACCCTTGATGGTCAGGTATCCGCAATGGTCACAGCAACGTACGCGAACAGTCTTTCCGTGTCCGCTGCAAATATACCCTTGTTTGATCCGAATACTGCCAGATGCCTGGTCGCGGTAGTCTTCTCCTCGCACGAGGAACTTGCGTTCGATCTCGAAGCCGCTCATTACATCATGGCAACGGTGTTGATCACCAAGAAGATCAATGCAAAGACAATCAGTGCGACGATAATCCACATTACTACGTCCTTACCTTTCTTTGCAACTTCTGCCTCATGACGAGCACGCTGCGCTTTTCTTTTCTGACTCATAATATTTCCGTATTTTAGTTTATAGTTTATAGATGATCATTCCACTTTTCACATTCCTCACTCCTCATTCACCGGGAATTCCATCAGGTAGGCCTTGATGAATCCATCGAGCTTTCCGTTCATCACCCCGTCCACATCGGTAGTCTGGTAATTCGTGCGATGATCCTTTACACGACGGTCATCGAAGACATAGCTGCGTATCTGACTGCCCCACTCGATCTTCTTTTTCCCAGCCTCGATCTTTGCCTGTGCCTCCAGACGTTTCTTCATGGCACGGTCGTAGAGTTGTGATTTCAGCAAGGTCATGGCACGCTCCTTGTTTTTAGGCTGGTCGCGCGTCTCCGTATTCTCAATGAGGATTTCCTCTTCCTCACCTGTATCCGGATCCGTGTACCAATAACGCAGTCGTACGCCCGACTCCACCTTGTTCACGTTCTGACCGCCAGCGCCAGAGCTGCGGAAGGTGTCCCACGACAGCTTGGCGGGATCAACATACACCTCGATGGTATCATCCACCAGCGGAGAGACAAAGACAGAGGCGAAGCTTGTCATGCGCTTACCTTGGGCATTGAACGGAGAGACACGTACCAGACGGTGCACACCGTTCTCGCTTTTCAAGTATCCGTAAGCATATTCACCACCCTCTATCTCCATGGTCACACTCTTGATGCCCGCCTCGTCGCCATCCTGCAGGTTACTGATCGTCACCTTATGTCCATGCGCCTCAGCCCACCGCATATACATACGCATGAGCATCGAAGCCCAGTCCTGACTCTCCGTTCCACCAGCACCCGAGTTGATCTTCATCACGCAGTCCATGGGATCCTCCTTCTGACGGAGCATGTTTTTCAGTTCCAGATCCTCAATGGCGGCGATGGCCTTGTTGTAGTCCTCATCCACCTCCTCCTCGGTAACCATCTCATCGTGGAAGAAGTCGAAGGCCAACTGCAGCTCATCAGCCAAGGTACGCACCTCCTGATAGCCATCCAGCCACCGCTTGATGTCCTTCACCTTCTTCATCTGCGTCTGCGCCCGTTTGGGATCCTCCCAGAAGTCGGGCGCCTGCGTACGCAGATCCTCCTCCTCAAATTCTATCTTTTTCTTGTCGATGTCCAGATAGCGGTACAGATCATCTGCACGTTTGAGGACATCCTTCAATTGGTCTTGTGTAATCATTCTTTCTCTCTTTCCTCTTGTCGAAGCAATGTGTGATTGCTACTCCTTGTACATTTCTTCGATCTGCTCGGCGTAGTTCTTGTTCAGCACGGCACGTTTGATCTTCAGCGTGTTCGTGAGCTCGCCCGACTCCATGGTGAACGGCTTCGGCAGTAACACGAAGCGTTTGATCTTCTCGTAGTTGGCCAACTGCTGCTGTAAGGTCTCTATACGTTCGGCAATCATCTGGATGATCCTCTCGTTCTGACACAGATCCTCATGCTTCTTGAAGTCGATGCGGTTGTCCTTGGCGTATTCCTCCAGTTCGGGGAAGGAAGGAACGATGAGGGCCGACACGAACTTACGCTGGTCGGCAATGACTGCCAGCTGTTCGATATACTTATCCACCAGCAGCTTGGCCTCAATCATCTGCGGCGCGATATACTTACCGTTACTGGTCTTGAAGAGTTCCTTGATACGCTCCTTCAGGAACAGCTCGCCATTCCTGAGGTAGCCAGCATCACCCGTCTTGAAGAACCCATCCTCTGTGAAACTCTGCGCATTCAGCGCATCACGTTTGTAATAGCCCTTGGTGATGGTCGGACCCTTCAGTAGGATCTCGTCATTCTCACCGATGCGTATCTCAATACCCTCGATGGGACGACCCACACTACCAATGGTGTAAGGCTCTCCCTTGTGGTCGCACGACACCGTGGCCAGACTCTCGGTCAAACCGTATCCCACAATCATGCAGATTCCTACGGAATGCGTAAACTCCTCTACCTCGGCCGACACGTACGAACCTGCTGTGGGGAAGATATTACCCTTCTCCAATCCCAACTGCTTTCGTACCAACGAGAACAAGGTCTTGTCGAAGGTCTCATACTCCAGCTTCAGCGGCAGCGGTGCACGTTTGCCCTTGCTCACAAACTCGGCATGGTACTTTCTTCCTACAGCAAGAGCCCTGTAGAACAGTTTGCGTTCCACGGCATTGGCCTTTTCGATCTTCTCCTTCACGCCGATATACACCTTCTCCCAGAAGCGGGGAACGGCACACATACATGTAGGATGCATCTCCTTTAACGACTGCTGTATCTCCTTCGGATAGGTGTTGATGATGATCTCCGCACCCTCCGTCATACACAGAATGAGCCATCCGCGTTCGAAGATATGCGTGATGGGCAGGAAGTTCATGACGCGGTCGTTCTCTCCCACTGGCACACACTTGTCGTTCGCCTCAAAAGCAGCATGATACTGTCCGTAGGTAAGGATCACACCTTTTGAGTCGCCTGTGGTACCACTGGTATAAAGGATATTGGCTATGTCATCCCAACTGGCCTGCTTCCACAACATCTCCACCTCCGATTGCCGCGGCAGGTTCTCGCCCAGCTGCATAAAGTCATCAAAGTAGATGGAGCTGGGATCACCGTTCACCATCCGCACGGAGCGGTCGAACACGATAATCTTCTCGAGGGTAGGACACGAAGGCAGCACACGGTGCGCCTTGTCATACTGCTCCTGCTCACCTACAAAAAGATAACGAATCTCCGCATCTCCCACAACATGCTGGATCTGCTGTTCGCTACTGGTGGCATAGAGGGGTACTGTGACGGCACGGATGCCGAAGGCACCGAAATCGGTATAAAGAGACTGCACGGTATTCTGTGAGAACACACCGATGTTCTCCTGTACATGCACACCCATGTTCAGCATGGCATTACTTACCTGCTTCACACGTTCAGAGAACTGGTTCCAAGAAACCGTTTGCCATTTCAGACTTCCGAACTCTCTATAGTTCAGTGCTGTTTTCTCCCCGTATTTCTTTGCCTGCTCGTGAACGAGCACTGAAAGGTGGCTGTTGTTCTGCATAAGCCCTTGTTTTTCTATTGCAAAGATAATGCTTTTTTCCGAAATTGTGATAAGAAAAGCAAAAAAAAACGTCAGGATGATAGGGATTCCGTGAAAAATCCGTACTTTTGTTGCTGACTATCAAGAAGTGAGATGACAAACGATTCTATCTGTAAGGATTATACACGGGATGCGGTTGCCCTGCTGAAACAGCTGATTGCCACACCCAGCGTGAGTCGTGATGAGGCAAAGGCAGCTGATATTTTGGTGGAGACCATCTCTGCCTACGGCTTCACGCCCGTTAGGGAAGGAAACAACGTATGGATCATGGATCCGCAGTATGACGAGGGGCGCCCCACGTTGTTGCTCAATGCCCATATCGATACCGTAAAGGCTGTGGCATCATGGACAAGAAATCCCTTCACGCCCACTGTAGAGGATGATGTGCTCTATGGCTTGGGCAGTAATGATTGTGGTGGCGGACTGGTCTCATTGCTGCAGGTATTCCGTTTTCTTGTTTCCCATCCCCAACAGTATAACGTCATCTTCCTCGCCTCTGCAGAAGAGGAGGTATCAGGCGAAAACGGCATCCGTCGTGCACTCCCTCTCCTACCCCCTATCGATGTAGCTGTTGTTGGAGAGCCAACAGGTATGCAGCCCGCCATTGCAGAGAAAGGACTGATGGTACTTGATGTGAAGGCGCATGGCAAATCCGGTCATGCGGCCCGCAACGAAGGTGTGAACGCCATCTATGAAATGTTGGATGACCTCCTCTGGCTGCGCAATCATCAGTTCAGTAAGGTGAGTCCTTTCCTCGGTGAGACACGCATGAGCGTTACCGTGATCCATGCAGGCACGCAGCATAATGTCATTCCCGACCTCTGCGAAATGGTGGTTGACGTGCGTACGAACGAGTTCTACAAGAATGAGGAGGTGTTCGAGGAGATCCGCCAGCACCTGAAGAGCGAGGTTACTGCCCGCTCCTTCCGTCTGCATTCCTCGCACATCGACCCACATCATCCACTGGTGCAGCGGTGCGTGGATATGGGTATGGTTCCCTTCGGCTCACCTACCTTGTCAGACCAGGCACTGATGTCGTTCCCCTCGCTGAAGTTAGGACCCGGCGAGAGCAGTCGTTCCCATGCTGCCGACGAATTCATAAAGATATCAGAAATAGAAACAGCCACAGGTGATTACCTACAGCTGTTCAATGGTCTTGTTCTCCCGAAGACTACCTGATCCAGGTTTCAGGATTCAAGGTCTCAGCATTTCCGCCCCGCATCCTGCGTAACTGGAACTGCATGACACCATCGGAGCCCACGCTGCCGATCTTCTGTCCTGTGTTCACATGCTTGCCCTTGCTTACACTTACCGAGCTCAGGTTGCAATAGACGGAGATATAACCACCGTGGCGCACCATCACCAGATAGCTGCCACCGAAGTTATACACGGCACTCACCTCACCGTTGAATACAGCACTGACGGCTGCTCCTGGTGAAGCTTTGAAATGCACGCCCTTGTTGTCGAGCATCACCCCTTTGAGTCCATCCACACTATTCTGTCCGTAATGGCGGACTATACGACCAGAAACGGGTCGTGGTAACCTACCTTTGTTCCCTTCGAAGTTACTGCTCAACTTGCGGTCCTCAGTATTCAGTGTAGAGACCGAAGTAGTTTCCTTACTGGCTTCCGCCAACTCACGCTCACGACGCTTGTTCTCCACGGCCGCCTTGCGCTCTACTGCCTCACGGTCAGCCTGTGCCTCACGCGCCTTAGCCTCAGCACGTTCCTTGGCTTCCGCATCCTTCTTCTTGGCGGCAGCACGAGCCTCCTCCTTGGCTTTCTCCTCACGCGCCTTAGCCTCAGCAATACGACGCTCGTTCTCCTTGGCAGCCTTCTCAGCTTCAGCCTTCTTACGAGCCAACTCCTCCTCACGTTTCTTCTTCGCGGCAGCCAGCTCAGCAGCCTTCTTACGAGCCTCTTCTGCAGCACGGATACGCGCCTTGGCCATTTCCTCAGCCACCAGTCGGTCGATCTGCGCATTCAG
The DNA here is from genome assembly GCA_017561825.1 of Prevotella sp. GTDB lineage: Bacteria > Bacteroidota > Bacteroidia > Bacteroidales > Bacteroidaceae > Prevotella. Next base: position 27,595 of record JAFZBK010000040.1, on the reverse strand, counting down.
ATCCTGATCCTTCTTCCGCTGCTCGTCGATGACACCTTGTATGACCTTCTGCTGTTTCTGCAGACTGGTCACCATCTGCTGTTGCTCCTCCTGCTTACCTTGCAGGGCAGCCTTCTCTTTCTTGTCCTTATACAAAAGATTGTTCTTCTCTCCGCGCACCTTCTTCAGCTCATCCTGCTTATCGGCAATCTGCTGCTGCTTGGCTTTCAGCTGTTCACCCTGCGCCCGCTGATAGGCCGCATAGCGCCTTACGAAGCGCATACGACGGTACACCTGTGCGAGGTTCTTGGCAGAGAAAATGAACATCAGTTGTTCCTGGAAGGAGCGGTGGCGAGCCATATAGCGCAACGACTTCACGTACTTCGCTTTCCGCTCATCGAGCTGTTTCTCCAAGGTGGCCAACTGTGTCTCCAACAGTTCGATATTCCCTTCAATACTGGTGATATCACGCTGGATGCCCTCGATGGATTTCTGGTGCTGCTCGATCTCGCTATTGATGACATACAGGTTGTTCAACCGATCCTTTACATCAGCACGGTTAGCCTGAAGTAACTTCTCCTGTTCCTTGATCTTCTTCTGGATCTGTGCCCGCTGGTTCTGCAGTCCTTTGATCTCAGAGTTGGTATAGACGGGCTTCTTCTGCGTAGTAGTAGCCTTCTTGGTTGTCGTAGTCTTTTTCTGAGTGGTGGTCTTTTTGACTGTAGTGGACTTCTTCTGCGGGGTGGCCGTAGTCTTCTTCTGGGCAGTAGTCGTCCTCTTCACCGTCGTCGCCTTTTGCTGCGGTTTCTTGGTCTGCGCAAAGGGTGACAAGGTAAATGTCAATACCAGGAAAAGGATCAGGATTCTTCTCATTAAAAGTTCATCAGTTTTTTGAGGACATCATCAGCCGTTACTTCCTTGTATTTCTTCGACAGCGTGGTACGGGTGTCCCAGTTGCTGTCGGTATTCAGACCCTTCATGCGGATATTCACATTGATATGCTTGGCCTTCTGCGTGGCAGAGGTGTTCATATCGAGCGTGATATTGGTGGGGAACTGCTTCACGCCCAGCGGACGGAAGTCGTCGTAGGTGCACTGCAGCTTGGTGTTTCCACTCTGCTGACTGCTATACTGGGCATCCACCTGCTTGATGAGTCCGGTGGTATTGTCTGCTTGCCACACATACGAAAGACGGTCGCGTTTGAGCGACAGCGTGGAGTTCTTGGGATCATTCTTCAAATCCACAGTGAAGGTTTTCAGCTTATCCTTGGTGATGGTCTTCTCGCCAGGCAGGAACAGCTGATTCCAGAACAGTGCCTGCAAGGAATAGAAGTCCAGTCCGTTGTTCTTCAGGAACTCCACCTTGTTATAGTCACCCTTCACATACTCCGTATGAATCCGGTCAACGATCATCACATAATCCTTGGTGAACTCCAGTCGTCCGGCCTCCATTCCCAATACGGGTACGGAGAGCTGGATGCGGATCACGTCGTCTCGCCGCATCTGGATCTTTCCGTTCACACTGATATCCTTGCTGCCCGACTTGATCGTAAACTCAATCTTCGAAGTGATATTATCCACATATACGGTGTTGTCGAGCACCTTCTCGGCAAACTGTTGCTTCCGCAGATCCTCCATGCCCTTGGTATCAGTAGGTTTTACCTGTCCCGACGGGGTTGTGGGAGTAGGTGTCACCACAGTGGGTTCCTTCACCAGATGCTTCTTTGTGCCACATGAGGTAACAGCAAATACTACTGCCACCATCATCAACCTAACAATATTCTTTTTCATATCTATTTCTCTATAACTAATCTCTTGCTTCTCACCTCTCACTTCTCACCTCTTAAGATATTTCCTCTGTCTGATTTTCCTAATTAGCACCTTACTGTTGCCGCCCGCTTCCTGCGCCTGTTTCCAGTATTCCACGGCTTTCTGCATGTCCTTATTAAGTGCATATATATCACCTGCATGTTCGATGATCACCGCATTCGGCACGGAATCGTTCTGCACTGCCTGATCGATATAGATCTTCGCCTCCTCGTAGCGTTCCTGCATGAAGAGGATCCACGCATAGGTATCCAGATAGGTACTGTTGGTGGGCTCCGCCTTGATGGTCCTGAAGCTCATCTGCTCCGCCTTCTGGAGTCGTTCGCCCCGTTCACTCAGGAAATAAGCGTAGTTGTTCAGTACCTCGATATTGTCATCTTTCCACTGCAGACTGCTGTCGTAGGCTGCGAACGCCTCATCATCAAGACCCTTGTCATGCAGGATCTGTCCCATGATGGCGTAGAAGTCAGACACGAAATCCTTATTACTCTCCTCATTGATCTGCGCCACACCCCTGCGCAATGCATCCAAGGCTTTGTCGCGCTCATCCTTCTGGAAATGTGCCAAACCCAGGAAGTAGTAGAACGTCATCTCATCGGGGTTATACTCCGTAGCGGGCTCGCAGAGGGCAATCACCGTGTCATAGTCCTGACTCATCCATTTCGACTGTACCAATTGGAATCGCACGCCAGCATTGTCGGGTGCTACCTCCAATGCCTTTTCGAGCACGCTGTTGATACTGTCCTCTGGCATCTGCTTCAGTTTCATGTATGCCACATAGAGCTCGTACATATCCGCATTCTTCTGCGGCTCGGCCAGGATGCGCTTGAAGAGTGAGAGCACCTGTGTGCTGTCGCCTCCTGACTGCTCATTATCCGCCACTACCTGACGCATCAGTGTCACCTTATCGTTGGTAGGGGTGTTCTGACTGATCAGCATCTCCTCTTGCAGCACCTGTGCCAAGGAGTCGGCACCTGTAGTACGGTAATAGTCGAGCATCGACATCTTTGCGCCTGTATGGTCAGGCTCCTCCTCTAGAACCAACTTGTACTGTTCCAGCGCCTCGTCATCCTTGTCGTTCTGAAGGAGCCAGTTACCCATCATCACATGGTAGTTCATGTCGTTCGGATGACTGTCAGACAATTCCTTCAGCGTTTCGTATTCCTTGTCTTTTTTACCCTGCACGGAATAGATGCGCATTTTCGAAAGTGCCAGTCGCTCATTACTTCCCTCTAGGGATTCCACCAGTTCAAGGGTTGACAGCATCTTGTCGTAGTTCTTCTGCTGGTTATACAGCTGCAACAGGATATCCAGCACATCAAGACGGTCCTTGTGGTTGGCATACAGTCGTTCGTAGGCATTCACTGCCTCATCGAACTGTCGTGAATTGACATGCGTAATGGCCAGTCGTTCCAGATAGGTGTCGTTGCTCGGGTTCAGGTCGGCTGCCTTCTTCATGCATGCCAGTGCCATCGAATCGTTGTTCAGCTCGGCATAATAGACCGCCTCTGCATAGTACACCTCTGCTGCTTGCGGATCAATGGTCTCGCAATGCTTTAGCAGGTCGAACGCTGCCGCGAACTTCCCCTGGTCCTGCAGCTTCATTGCCTCGTAATAGAAGTATTTCAGTCGTTGGGAGTCGTTGAAGGATAGCGAGGAGTGTGGAGTGTGGAGTGTGGAATGAGATGTGCCACCACTTTTTATGGACACACAAGAAGTCATGACTACGGCAACCGCAGTCATTACAACACATCTCATAATCATCTCCTTATTTTTCAATTATCAATTATCAATTATCAATTCTATTTAACGCCAGTATGTCCGTAGCCACCTGCACCACGCTCCGTCTCATCAAGTTCCTCCACAACCACGAAGTCACCCTGCTCATGCTTGGCAATGACCAGCTGTGCGATGCGCTCGCCGTCGTTGATCTCGAACGGTTCCTGCGAGAGGTTGATCAGACAGACACCTACCTCGCCACGGTAGTCAGCATCGATGGTGCCAGGAGTATTCAATACCGTGATTCCATGCTTCAGGGCCAGTCCGCTTCGCGGTCGCACCTGTGCCTCATAGCCTTCGGGCAGCGCGATAAACAGACCCGTCTTGAACAGTCGTCGCTCCAGTGGCTGTAATACCACGGATTCATCGAGGTTTGCACGGAGATCCATCCCTGCACTCTGCGGGGTGGCATAGGCGGGCAACTGCTGGTGCCCCTTGTTCACTACTTTTACCTTTATCATGTCTTGAACGGTTTACAAATCAATGTGCAAAAATACGAAGAACTGCGCACAATACAAAGAAAACACAAATAATTTTTGTTATTCACTCACTAAATCGTATCTTTGCAACATGAATTGGCAACAACTGATATCCAACAAACGACTGGGACAGGAGAACCGTCACAGTGAGCGGCACGACGATCGTACGGAGTTCAAGCGCGACTACGACCGTTTGATCTTCTCTGCACCGTTCCGCCGACTGCAGAACAAAACACAGGTGTTCCCGCTTCCGGGCAGCATCTTCGTACACAACCGCCTTACCCACTCGCTCGAAGTGGCCAGTGTGGGTATGTCATTGGGTAATGATGTGGCTCACCGCGTTCTCAGCAAACAGCCAGAACTCGCCAACACCCTCTTCCCGCAGATAGGCACCATCGTGAGTACCGCTTGCCTGTCGCATGACCTGGGTAATCCTCCTTTCGGTCATAGTGGCGAGAAGGCCATTCAGACCTTCTTCACCGAGGGGAACGGGATAAAATTGAAGTCACAGGTCAGCGAAACATTCTGGAACGACATCACGCATTTCGAGGGTAACGCCAATGCCTTCCGCTTGCTTACCCATCGTTTCAAAGGTCGTCGTGATGGTGGGTTTGTCATGACCTACTCTACCCTCGCATCTATTGTAAAATACCCCTTCGTTTCTGCTGCAGCAGGTAAGAAAGGAAAGTTCGGATTCTTCACTACCGAGCTTCCCTTCTATCAGCGAATCGCCGATGAAATGGGCATTTTGCGACTCTCAGCCGAAGGTGAACCTCTACGCTATGCCCGTCATCCATTAGTCTATTTAGTAGAGGCAGCTGATGATATCTGCTACGAGATCATGGACATTGAGGACGCGCATAAACTGAAGATCCTCTCTTTCGAGGAAACAGAACACATGCTCCTGAGCTTCTTTGATGTGGAGAGTCAAAACAAGATCCGTCAACGCATCTGCGATGAGGGTATCGATGATGATAATGAAAAGGTGGTGTATATGCGGGCATGTGCCATTGGCAAACTCGAGAGTGCTTGCGTGGAGGCGTTCATGCGCCACGAGGAAGAAATCATGAACGGTACCATGAGTGGCTCGCTCATTGACCACATCGATGAGCCACAACGAATCGCATACCAGCAATGTACGCAGATATCCGTACAGAAGATCTACCGCAGTAAGCCCGTTCTTGACGTGGAACTCAGTGGTTACAAGATTATGGCTACACTGATGGATGCCATGACCGAGGCCATCCTCTATCCCGACCGCTTCTATTCCCGCCAATTGATCGACCGTGTCAGCAGTCAGTACGACATCAACGACCCCAACCTCGAGGCACGCCTCATGGCAGTCATCGACTATATCAGCGGTATGACCGACATCTACGCCCTCGACGTCTATCAGAAGATCAACGGTATAAGTCTGCCGATTGTGTAAATTCCCAACATGGGAACACTTTATTCCCAACGTGGGAACAATTCATTCCCATGCTGGGAACAATTTCAATTACTCTTTTTCCTTGTAAATAACGTTATTCGCACCGCTGGTGATCTTTAATGCATCGGGATGCTCTTTGATAAAGCTGTCGATGTGACGAACGCGCTTTTGTTCAAGAATTTCATCAACAGCAATCAAAATACCCGTTTCTTCCACATCACCAAATCCATAGTTAATGGCGGTACCAAAGAGTTTCATTGTGGGAGATAGACCCATATAGGCGTTTACCAATGGTGGAATATTGTAACCCATCTTACGAACCTCAGAGTTCAGAATACGGTAGTCCTCCTTGAAATTATTCCCGCTGAAAAGGCGCTCTAGTTCATTGGGGTCAGATTCCAAAACGAGCGGTTTCATCGGCGTAATTAAGTTCTCTTTATCGTCGAAATGCTTCTTCAGGAAGTAGAGAATCATGTCACGGCCCTTACGCACATACGAGGGGTACATGGTCATCTTACCAAAGAAATATTTCAGATTGGGGAAGAGCACGGTAAGGGCTCCAAGACCGTCCCAGAGGTTATCCAACGCAAAGATGCTCTTGGTGTTCTTTTGTACGTTCTGGTATTCAAGTGAGACGAAAGAACGGCCCAACTCAACGGTATAGGGCATATAGTCGCGTAAGAATTTTTCAGAAAAATGGAACATATGACTGGTGGCGAGGATAGGCTGTCCGTTGTCATCCAGTTCCCAGTCGGTACCCATCAGATAGCGGTAGCCGCCGATGATCTCCTCCTCGTCGGGATTCCACACGATAAGCTGCTTATAGCAGTTGTCGCAGGTATCGAACTCATCGATGTCCACCTCCTTGCCCGTGCCACCGCCTGCCTCGCGGAAGGCGATCTCACGCAATCGACCGATCTCACGCATGACGTTGGGTGCCTGGTGTGCGGTCACTACATAGATCTCGTTATTGCTTTTGTTGGTCATTCGGAGCTGTCGCTCACGGGTGAGTTCACTCTTCAGCAGCTCTTTGCTGACAGGACTGATAATCTCTTGTTCCATGGTTGTTGAAGTTCTATAGTTGATAGACAATGTCCTGCACATACTGTGCCCATTGTGCTGGTGTTTTCGATTTGTCGAAGGTCTGCCAAGGTATCGGCTTACCGATGCTCACGCGGAAGGTCTTGTGCACATTCTTGTACATCTCATCTACGAGGAACAACATGGCGATATTCACCTTCTTGATGTGTTTATCGCAAAAACCACTGAGACGGTAGAAGAAGTTTGAGTTCTGTCCTCCGAAATGGATTGGCACCACATCGCGCTGATATTCCACGCTCTTGGTGATGAAGGTCTTCTTCCAAGGCAGATCGTGTATCTCTCCGTTGATACGCCGCGAACAGAGTCCTGCGGGATACATCAACATATGGTTATCGCTCTGGAAGCCTGCTTCCACCATGGCGGGGAAGTTACGACTCTGCTTACCTGTTTTATTGATGGGGATGCAGAGGGGTGCAAGACCAGGAAGGTTCATCAGGATATCGTTCACGAGGTAACGGAAACGACTGTCGTAGTGGCGACCGATAATACTGCCCAGGGCCACACCGTCGGCACCGCCGAGGGGATGATTGCTGACAAAGGTGTATAACTTGCCGTCATCCTTGTCAGGAAGGTTCTCCTCTCCCTCCAACTCGAGAGTCATATCGAGGTAGCGTACGCACTCTTCAAGCCATTCAGTGCCTGTGAGATGACGACTCTCCCACAGGTATCTGTTCACTTCATCCTGGTGCAAGATATGCTTGAGCCAGCTGACCAGCGGGGATGGTACCCATTTGGCCTTACTGCCCATCTTAGCTTTCAGGATGCTCTCTACATCGACTGTTTTTTCAGTTATTTGATCCATGATGTTAGAAACAGTATGCAAAAATACACAATAATTTGGAAATATGTGTCTTTTTGATGAAAAAAATAAGAAAAATGTTTTGTCTTTATTTGGGACAATCATTTTCCGTTATTTTTCTTTTGGGCTACAAAAACCCATCCCCTCTTTTTCTCTGGCGCAGAGAAAAGAAACTTTTTCCCCTCTTTTTCTCTGGCGCAGAGAAAAGAGGCAAAAGAGACATCCACCTACCCCCATCCCCTCCCTATATGGAGGGGCTCAACCGCTCCTACTCGTCGCTCGTTCATTAAGGTACGCTCAGGGCATCAAAGCCCTGGCGTGATTTTTATTATTTCCCTCCCTTTGACCGAGTCCCTTTGACCAAGTTCCTTTGACCTCCTTCCTCCTTTCTCGATTCTATTATTGCACAAAACCGCCAAAATGTGTAAAGAATCAAGAAATTTTGCAGGTTTTTGATAAATTTGTGGAGAAAAGTGGTGGAAAGTGGAGGAAAAGTTGTATCTTTGAAGCCGAATTCATATTTAATAAGTACGCATGCGATTTTTAGGTAATATAGAAGCAAAAACAGATGCGAAAGGACGTGTTTTCCTTCCCGCGATATTCCGCAAGGTGCTACAGGCAGCGAGCGAGGAATCGTTGGTGATGCGAAAGGACGTGTTCCAGCCATGTCTGGTGCTCTATCCGGAATCGGTATGGAACGAGCAGATGGACACGATGCGGATGAGCCTGAACCGCTGGAACCGCGAAGAGCAGGAAATCTACCGTCAGTTCGTGAGTGATGTGGAACTGGTGACGCTGGATGGCAATGGTAGATTCCTGATACCCAAGCGTTACCTGAAGATGGCCGGCATTGAGCAGGGCATCAAATTCATCGGTATGGGCGACACCATCGAGATATGGAGCAGCGCCAAGACCGAGAAGCCGTTCATGGATCCAGATGACTTTGGGAAAGCACTGGAGAGAGTGATGGCGACGTCAGCGTCAGAGACGAGAGACGTCTAAATGATAAATGACAAATGATAAATGATAGATGACAGTGTGTATCACGTACCGGTGCTCTTGAAGGAGAGTGTTGACGGATTAGCGATCCGTCCCGACGGCATCTATGTAGATGTAACGTTCGGCGGTGGCGGGCATAGTAGAGAGATACTGCGGCGACTGGGTAAGGGCGGTCATCTGTACAGCTTCGACCAGGACGCAGACGCAGAGAGGAATATTCCAGGTGATGAGCGGTTCACCTTCGTAAGAAGTAATTTCCGCTACCTGCGCAACTGGATGCGCTACTACGGCGTGGAGCAGATAGACGGTCTGCTGGCCGACCTGGGGGTATCGAGCCATCATCTTGATGATGAGACACGCGGATTCTCATTCCGCTTCGATGCCGCACTCGATATGAGAATGAACACAAAAGGGGGAACCACGGCTGCAGAGATCGTGAACAAGGCCGATGAGCAGCAACTGGCCGACATCTTCTACCTCTATGGGGAACTGAAGAGCGCCAGACGGATTGCAGCAGCCATCGTGAAGACTAGGGCAAGCAAACCCATTGAGACCACACACGATCTTCTACATGTCACTGAGCACCTATTCCAGCGGGAACACGAGAAGAAAGATGCCGCCAGGATGTTCCAGGCACTGCGCATCGAGGTGAACCACGAGATGGACGCACTGAAAGAGATGTTGCTGGCAGCCACCGACCTGATCAGACCAGGCGGACGCCTATCAGTCATCACCTACCATAGTCTGGAAGACCGCATCGTGAAGAATGTCATGAAGGCGGGCAACACAGAGGGGAAGATAAAACAAGATTTCTACGGGAGAATTGACACTCCCTTCAAGGCCGTGAACGGAAAAGTGATCGTGCCCAATAATGAGGAACAGCAAGAAAACCCACGCAGCAGAAGCGCGAAACTAAGAATTGCCGAAAAAGTATTACATACAACATGAATGAAGACAAAAGTCTTTTAAATCTGAATGAGAAAGCAAAGATGGAGGATGCCCACGAGCAAGTCCCTGCGGGAGCAGGGAAGCTCGTGGAGCAGCCCGATGTCGTGAAAAGCAACGGTAATACGGCAAAAGAGAAGGAGGAGCCGCTCTCGCTGCAGGAGGCCATCAAGGAACAGGCACGCGAGGACGAGCAGCCGATGTCAACCACCTTCACACTGAGAAAGATTCTGGGTGGCGACTGGCTGACCACTGATTTCCTCAGACGACAGATCGGGGTAATCCTGCTGATCGTAGGTTTCACCATCGTCTATATATCCAACAGATACAGTTGTCAGAAGAACATGCTGGAAATCGACCGACTGAACAACGAGCTGACGGATGCCAAATACAAGGCGCTCTCCAGTTCAAGCGAGCTGACGGAGAAATGCCGCGAGAGTAATGTGCTCGAGATGTTACAAAACAACAAGGACAGTGTGCTGAAGATTCCCAACCAGCCACCTTATATAATATATACGCCTTAGAATCATGGGTAGTCTCTTCGACAGAAAGAAAATCATACCGCGCTACAAGATCATCGGTTACCTGATGGTCTTGCTGGGCATCATGATTGTAGGCAAGGCTCTCTATACCGCTACAGTGAAGCGCGACTACTGGATGAAGGTGGCCGACCGCTTGAAGCGTGACAGTGTGGATGTGAAACCCGTACGAGGTAACATCCTCAGTTGTGACGGACGACTCATGGCGAGCAGTCTGCCGGAATACAAACTGTACATGGATTTCAAGGCAGGCGGTGCAGAGAAGGACTCGCTGTGGAACGAGAAGGTGGACAGCATCTGCGAAGGACTGCATGATATCTTCCCAGAGAAATCGGCGGCAGAGTTCAAGCGCGACCTTGAAGAAGGTCACAGACAGATGAGTCAGAACTGGCCCATCTGGAAGAAGCGTGTGAAGTATGATATCTACACGGAAGTGAAGAAACTGCCCGTGTTCAACCTACGGCCCTATACAGGAGGCTTCCATGTCGAGGCTTTCAATGCGCGTCAGCGTCCCTTCGGCTCTCTTGCTCAGCGCACCGTAGGTGATATGTTCGGTGCAAAGGATACGGCAAGGTGCGGACTGGAACTGTCGTTCGACTCCATCCTGCGAGGAAAGTCGGGTATCGTGCAGCGCAAGAAGGTGATGAACAAATACCTGAGCATTACTGAGCGTCCGCCAATTGATGGAGCGGATATCGTGACCACCATTGATGTGGGCATGCAGGACCTGGCCGAACGCGCCCTGATCGATGAACTGAAACTGATCAACGGTAATGTGGGTGTGGCCATCGTCATGGAGGTGCAGACGGGTGATGTGAAGGCCATCGTGAACATGACAAAATGTGATGACGGTGAATACCGTGAGGTGAAGAACGATGCGGTATCCGACCTTCTGGAGCCGGGTTCCGTATTCAAGACAGCTTCTATCATGGTGGCATTGGATGACGGTGTGGTTGACACGAACTACCATGTGGAAACCTTCGGTGGAATCATGGATATGCATGGAGCAAAGATGCGCGACCATAACTGGCATCGCGGCGGTTACGGACGACTGTCGTTGCCGCAGACACTCGAATATTCTTCTAACATAGGCGTGAGTCGTATCATCGACGAGCACTATAGCAAGCACCCCGAGAAATTCGTGGAGGGCATCCATCGTTTAGGACTGGCTGAGGATCTGCGCATACCATTGGTGGGATCATCACCTGCACGCATCCGTATGCCGAAGATGGACAAGACGGGAAAGCATTGGGCCAACTGGAGTAAGACAGCTTTGGCATGGATGAGCATCGGTTACGAGACGCAGGTTCCACCCATCTCTACCCTCACCTTCTACAACGCCATCGCCAACAACGGTAAGATGATGCGTCCCCGCTTCGTGAAGCAGGTGGTGAAGAACGGAGAAGTGCTGATGGAGTTCCCACCGGAGGTGATCAGAGAGAAGATCTGCAAGGAGAAGACACTCAAGGAGATCCAGACTATCCTCTACCATGTAGTGAGTCAAGGACTGGGAAAGAAGGCTGGTTCACCCTCGTTCAAGGTGGCAGGTAAGACAGGTACTGCACAGATCTCGAAAGGTGCAGGCGGATACAAGTCAGGACAGATGAACTACCTGTTGTCATTCGCCGGTTACTTCCCTGCCGACGCCCCCAGATACAGCTGTATCGTATGTATCCAGAAATCCGGTCTTCCCGCATCAGGCGGTGGCATGAGCGGCGTGGTGTTCCACCATATTTCCGAGGGTATCATGGCACAGGATCTGAAACTGAGCGTGGCCGATGCACGTGATTCCTTGTCGGTGCTCCTGCCAGATGTGAAGAACGGTAATATCCTCGCTGCCGACTATGTGCTCTCACGGTTAGGTGTGAAGACCAACGAGAACTGGAGCGGCAGTTATGCGAACGGTAACCCCATCTGGGGAACCACATCGCACCAGAACAACCAGGTGATGCTAACGAAGACGGACAATGTGCAAGCAGGACTGATGCCTGATGTGACAGGCATGGGTGCCCGCGATGCCGTCTATCTACTGGAGAGCAAGGAGGTAAAGGTGCGGATAGAAGGACGCGGTAAGGTAGTGAGCCAGAGTCTGCCCGCCGGTCATCAGATCAAAAAAGGAGAAGTATGTTCATTAAAACTCAACTGATATGAAACTGAAGGAGTTACTAAAGAATATCAAGCCTGTCTGCATCGTTGGTGATACAGACATCGACATAACGGGTGTGAACATCGACAGCAGAAAGATCCGCGAGGGTCATCTGTTCGTAGCCATGCGAGGCACACAGGTTGACGGTCATACCTTCATCCCCAAGGCACTGGAGAACGGTGCAACAGCCATCCTCTGCGAGGAGATTCCTACAGAGACAAAAGCAAATACGACTTATATCCAGGTGGAATCCACGGAAGATGCCGTGGGTAAGGTGGCCACCTTGTTCTACGGAAATCCCACAGCACAGCTGAAGCTGGTGGGTGTGACGGGAACGAACGGCAAGACCACCATCGCCACCTTATTATATAATATGTTCCGTCAGCTGGGTTATCGCTGCGGACTGCTCTCCACGGTGTGCAACTACATCGAGGGAGAAGAGATACCAGCCAGTCATACCACCCCCGACCCCATCGAGTTGAATGCCCTGCTGGCCAAGATGGTGGAGGCGGGATGCGAATATGCGTTCATGGAATGCTCCAGTCATGCTATCCACCAGAAGCGTATCGGTGGACTAAAGTTCACAGGAGGCATCTTCACGAACCTGACACGCGACCACATGGACTACCACAAGACCGTGGAGAACTACCGCAACGCCAAGAAGATGTTCTTCGACGACCTGCCGAAGAGCGCCTTTGCCATCATCAATGCTGATGACAAGAACGGTATGGTGATGGTACAGAACTGCAAGGCAACGGTGAAGACCTACTCGACACGCGCAGCAGCCGACTTCAAAGCACGCATCCTGGAATGTCATTTCGAGGGGATGTACCTCGAGATCGACGGTCGTGAGGTAGGCGTGCAGTTCATTGGTAAGTTCAACGTAAGTAACCTACTGGCCGTCTATGGCGCAGCCGTCATGTTAGGACAGGATCCTGAAAAGGTGTTAGTAGTGATGAGCACACTGAAGAGCGTGAACGGTCGTCTTGATCCCGTTCGCTCACCCGAGGGATTCACCGCTATTGTTGACTACGCCCATACACCGGATGCCCTGGAGAATGTGCTCAAGGCCATCCATGAGGTATTGAACGGGAAAGGACAGGTGATCACGGTATGTGGCGCAGGTGGAAACCGCGACAAAGGTAAGCGTCCGCTGATGGCACAGGAAGCCGTGAAGCAGAGCGACAAGGTGATCATCACCTCCGACAATCCCCGCTTCGAGGAGCCGCAAGACATCATCAACGACATGCTTGCAGGACTCGACAAGCAGCAGATGCGCAAGGTGATCAGCATCGTTGACCGTCGTGAAGCCATCCGCACAGCCTGTATGATGGCCAAGAAGGGAGATGTGATCCTCGTAGCCGGCAAGGGACATGAGGACTATCAGGAAATCAAGGGAGTGAAGCACCACTTCGATGACAAAGAGGTGCTGAAAGAGATCTTCCAGTCGTAATTGATAAAATTGTAAGACCATGCTATACTATCTGTTTAGGTTCTTGGAGAAATTTGATATACCCGGGTCGCACCTCTGGTCGTATATCTCATTCCGCGCCCTGCTCACGCTGATCCTGGCGCTGATTATCTCCGCCTGGTTCGGAGAACACTTCATCAAGTACATGAAACGCAGGAACATCGCTGAGACATCACGTGATCCCAGCATCGACCCGTTTGGTGAAAAGAAGAAAGGCGTGCCCACCATGGGTGGTATCATCATCATCGTGAGTATCCTCGTGCCCGTGCTCCTCTTAGGACGAATGAGGAATATCTACCTCATCCTGATGATCATCACCACTGTGTGGTTAGGATTCTTAGGATTCCTTGATGACTATATCAAGATCTTCCGCAAGAACAAGGACGGACTGAAAGGGAAATGGAAGATTGTAGGACAGGTGAGTATCGGACTGATCGTGGGTCTCACCCTTTGGCTGAGTCCTGACGCGAAGATCAACGAGAACCTGACCACTGTCAGACAAGGGCAGGAAACGGTGATACATAAGTCGGAAGCGGTGAAATCTCTCAAGACCACCATCCCGTTTGTGAAGAACCACGACCTCGACTACTCGAAGATCACGTCTTTCTGTGGGGAGAACGCTCGTGCAGCAGGATGGATTCTGTTCGTGATCATGACCATCTTCGTGGTGACAGCCGTATCCAACGGCGCCAACCTGAATGACGGTATGGATGGAATGTGTTCAGGCACATCGGCCATCATCGGTGTGGCATTGGGAATACTGGCGTATGTGAGCAGTCATATAGAATATGCGGCCTACTTCAACATCATGTTCGTCCCTGGGTCGCAAGAGCTGGTTATCTTCCTCTGCGCCTTCATAGGAGCCATGATTGGATTCCTTTGGTATAACGCCTTCCCTGCCCAGGTGTTCATGGGCGATACAGGATCGTTGACCATCGGTGGTATCATCGGTGTGGTAGCCGTGATCATCCACAAGGAACTGCTGTTGCTAATCCTCTGCGGCATCTTCTTTGTGGAGAGCCTCAGCGTCATCATACAGACTCAGGTGTTCAAGATCTACAAGCGGAAAGGACAGCGTGTGCGCGTCTTCAGGGCCACACCTATCCACGACAATTTCCGTAAGCTCGACTCACAGCTGGATCCCACCAGCAGGTACATCTTCAAGAGCTGGCCTCAGCGACAGTTCCATGAGTCGAAGATCACCGTCAGGTTCTGGATTGTGTCTATCATCCTTGCAGCCCTGACCATCATCACCTTAAAAATCAGATAAAGAAGAATGAAAAAGATCGTCATATTAGGAGCAGCAGAGAGCGGAGCAGGTGCCGCCGTTCTCGCCAAGAAAGAAGGATTCCGCGTCTTTGTATCAGACATGGGATCCATCAAGGATAAATACAAGAAGATGCTGGACGACCACCAGATAGAGTGGGAAGAAGGTCATCATACAGAAGAGAAGATTCTGGATGCCGACGAGGTAATCAAGAGTCCGGGCATCCCTGATGAAGCCCCGATGATCCAAAAGATCATCGCCAAGGGTATTCATATCATCAGCGAGATCGAGTTCGCAGGCAGATATACCGATGCGAAGATGATCTGTATCACTGGTAGTAACGGTAAGACCACCACTACCTCGCTGATCTACCATATCTTCAAGGAGGCAGGCTATGATGCAGGACTGGCTGGTAACATCGGAAACAGTCTGGCACTACAGGTGGCTGAGGATCCCCATGAATACTACATTATTGAGCTGAGCTCGTTCCAGTTGGATAACATGTACGACTTCCGTGCCAACGTGGCTGTGTTGCTGAATATCACGCCCGACCATCTGGACCGCTACCAAAACAAGATGCAGAACTACGTGGACTCGAAGATGAGGATCATACAGAACCAGACAGAGGAGGATGCGTTCATCTACTGGAACGACGACCCCATCATCAAGCGCGAGTTAGAGAAATACGATATCAAGGCGCTGCAGCTCCCCTTCTCGGAACTGAAGGAGAAAGGTAGCATCGGCTATATCGAGGAAGGACAATATACCATCGAGATCCCTACCCCGTTCAACATGGAACAGGAAGCACTCTCGCTGACGGGCAAGCATAATATCTACAACTCGCTGGCCGCTGGTATCGCATCAGATGTGGCTGGTATCAAGAAAGAGGTGATCCGTAAGAGCCTCAGCGACTTCCCTGGCGTGGAGCACAGACTGGAGAAGGTGTGCACCGTGGGTGGCGTGCTGTATGTCAACGACTCCAAAGCGACCAATGTGGATGCTTGCTGGTATGCATTAGAGAGCATGAAGACGCCCACCATCCTCATCATCGGTGGGAAGGATAAGGGGAATGACTATACACCCATCAAGGAGCTGGTAAGACAGAAATGTGCAGGAATCGTCTATCTGGGTGCCGACAACACCAAGTTGCACGAAAACTTCGATGAAATGGGCATTCCTGTACGCGACACACACTCTATGAAGGAGTGTATTGAGGCCTGCTACGAGATGGCTAAGCCGGGTATGACCGTACTGCTCAGTCCTTGCTGCGCCTCATTCGACCTCTTCAAGAATATGGAGGACCGCGGTGAGCAGTTCAAGACACTCGCGCGAAACCTATAATCATATAGAGAATCATATATGTTCAACAAACTGAGCCGACTGAAAATCAAGGGCGATGGCATCATCTGGATGGTGTTCTTCCTGCTGTGCATCGTCAGTGTGCTTGAGGTGTATAGTGCCTCCAGCTCGCTGACCTATAAGGCGGGGAACTACTGGAAGCCGGTGCTGTACCACACCATCCTGCTGTTCTTAGGCGTGGGGTTCATGATCGTGACCATGAACATCAAGTGTAAGTACTTCAAGATCGTCACCCCCTTCGCATTGGTCATCTCACTGGTGATGCTCATTGCCGTACTGATTGTGGGACAGTCAACAAACGGCGCCCAGCGATGGATAGGCTTGTTCGGTATTCAGTTCCAGCCCTCGGAGATAGCGAAAGGGGCTGTCATCCTCGCAGAGGCACAGATCCTAAGTGCTATGCAGACCGTTGACGGAGCTGACCGTCGTGCGTTCAAATATATCCTCTTTGTATCACTGCCCATCATCTTCCTCATCGCCATGGAGAACCTCTCCACGGCAGCACTGCTGTTCCTGACGGTGATGATCATGATGTTCATCGGACGAGTACCCAAGCGACAGTTGGGAAGACTCATGGGTGTGCTGGCTTTGCTGGGAGCCCTTGGCTTCGCCACCATCATGCTTCTTGGTAACGACACCCGAGAGGTTGCCGAAGGGGATAAGATGAACATGACGGAACAGGTGACGGAGAAGAAAGAAACTTCAGGAGTGATGGGGAAGATCTTCCACCGTGCCGATACCTGGCGGGCGAGAATCGTTGATTTCATGGATCACACGGAGCTCGCACCCGAAGAAGTTGACCTTGACAAGGACGCACAGAAGAGTCATGCGAAGATTGCCATCGCCTCCTCGAACATCGTGGGTAAAGGACCGGGTAACTCTGTGGAGCGTGACTTCCTCTCGCAGGCTTTCTCCGACTTCATCTACGCCATTATCATCGAAGAGATGGGAATCGTGGGGGCAGCCGTGGTCTGTCTGCTATATATCATCCTGTTGTTCCGCACGGCCTCCATTGCCAACAGATGTGCCAACGCGTTCCCTGCCCTATTGATTATGGGTATAGCCTTGCTGCTGGTCACACAGGCAATGTTCAACATGGCCGTGGCCGTAGGACTGGCACCTGTTACAGGACAGCCACTACCGCTCATCAGCAAGGGAGGAACATCAACCATCGTGAACTGTGTCTATGTGGGCATCATCCTGAGCGTCAGCTACACAGCCAAACGAAAAGACGAAACAACGGAAAGGAAAGCAATGGCCCAAGCGGCATAAGCAACCTATAAGGATCACCTAAACAACAAAGACATGGAAAAGGAATTGAGGATTATCATCAGTGGAGGCGGCACAGGAGGACATATCTTCCCGGCAATCTCCATTGCCAACGCCATCAAGCATAAGAACCCGGAAGCAAAGATCCTGTTTGTGGGGGCAGAAGACCGCATGGAGATGCAGCGTGTTCCCGCTGCCGGATATGAGATCAAAGGACTGCCTATCTGCGGTTTCGACAGGAAAAACCTGCTGAAGAACGTGAAGGTGCTCTACAAGATATGGAAGAGTCAGCGAATGGCACGCAGCATCATCAAAGACTTCCGTCCGATGGCTGCTGTGGGTGTGGGTGGCTACGCCAGCGGTCCTACGCTAAACAAATGCGCCGCCATGGGAATCCCTTGTCTGATACAGGAACAGAACTCCTACGCTGGTGTCACCAACAAGCTGTTGGCCAAGAAGGCGGAAAAGATCTGTGTGGCCTATGAGCACATGGATCGTTTCTTCCCTGCCGAGAAGATCATCATGACAGGAAACCCCGTACGACAGTCGTTGCTGGAGACCACCATTAGTCGTGAGGATGCCATCAAGAGCTTCGGACTGGATCCTGCCAAGAAGACCATTCTTATTGTAGGCGGTTCGTTAGGTGCCCGCACCGTGAACGAGAGTGTGCTGCAGCACTTGGATGAGATAGAGAGCAGCGGCGTGCAGGTGATCTGGCAGACTGGTAAGTACTACCACAACAGTATCCTGGAACAGCTGAAGGGTCATCGTGAGATGCCGATGCTGAAGGTGTTGGATTTCATCACCGACATGGGCGCTGCATATAAAGCCGCTGACCTTGTGATCAGTCGTGCAGGTGCAGGAAGCATCTCTGAGTTCTGTCTTTTGGGCACACCCGTCATCCTCGTTCCTTCGCCAAATGTGGCAGAGGATCATCAGACAAAGAATGCCATGGCATTAGTAGATAAGGATGCGGCACTCTATGTCAAGGACAGCGAGGCACCCGAGAAGGTCATTGAGCTGGCTATCAAGACGGTGAAAGACGAAGAGAAACTCTCGTCATTGCGCACGAACATCCTGAAGCTTGCCCTTCCTAACTCCGCAGACATCATTGCAGATGAGGTAATCCGAATAGCACAAAGGAACAGCTGACCTTTCACTAAAAGGTACAAACATAAAAAGAGACATGGAACAGAAAGATATAAAAGCAGTATATTTCGTAGGTATCGGCGGTATTGGCATGAGCGCCATCGCCCGTTACTTCCTGAGAATGGGACTGGTGGTGGCTGGCTACGACAAGACACCATCACCTCTTACCAAACAGATGGAGAAGGAAGGGGCACTGATTCACTATGAGGAACAGGTGGATGAGATTCCGCATACCTGCAAGAACCCCAAGCACACCCTCGTGGTATATACCCCCGCCATTCCCGAAGAGCACAAGGAACTGGTGTTCTTCCGCGAGAACGGCTTCGATGTAGAGAAACGGGCACAGGTGCTGGGCATGCTCACACGCTCGAACAAAGGACTTTGTGTAGCTGGCACCCATGGCAAGACCACCACATCCACGATGTGTGCCCATATCATGCACCAGAGTCATATCGACTGCAACGCCTTCTTAGGAGGCATCTCCAAGAACTACGGCACGAACTATATCTTCAGTAAGGAGAGCGAGTATGTGGTGATAGAGGCTGATGAGTTCGACCGCAGCTTCCACTGGCTTCAGCCTTGGATGACGGTTATCACCAGTACTGACCCTGATCATCTCGATATCTATGGTACCAAGGAGGCCTATCTGGACAGCTTCCGTCACTATACCACACTGATCCAGCCTGGTGGCGCACTGATTATCCACCAAGGACTGGAGATGAAGGCTGATGTTCAAGAGGGCGTGAAGGTATATGAGTATGGTCTGGAGAGTGGTGACTTCCACGCAGAGAATATCCGTATCGGGAATGGAGAGATCACCTTCGACTTCATCTCACCCATCGAGAACATCAAGAACGTGCAGTTAGGACAGCCTGTACCTATCAATATCGAGAATGGTATCGCCGCCATGGCCATGGCACAGCTGAATGGGTGCAAGGCCGAAGAGATCAAATACGGGATGAAGACCTACGGCGGTGTTGACCGTCGTTTCGACTTCAAGTTGAAGAACGACAAGATCGTCTTCCTCAGCGACTACGCCCATCATCCCAAAGAGATCTACCAGAGTGCGCGAAGCATCAGAGAGCTGTATAAGGACAGAAAGATCACCGTGATCTTCCAGCCGCACCTCTATTCACGCACCCACGACTTCTACCTCGACTTCGCCGAGAGTCTGAGTCTGCTCGACGAGGTGGTGCTCACCGAGATCTATCCTGCCCGTGAGCTGCCGATTCCAGGCGTTACCTCGCAACTGATCTACGACAACCTCAAGGAAGGGGTGCAGAAGATGATGATTGCCAAGGAAGAGGTACTGGATTTCGTGAAGAAACACGACTTCGAAGTACTGGTCGTTTTAGGTGCTGGCGATCTTGACAACCTGGTGCCACAGATGGAGAAGATTCTTCGTAAACGATATATGTAAGAGATAAATGATGCACATCAACTGGAAAAAGACCCTCATTGTGATACTGGATCTCGCCTTAGCGGTTTATCTGGTACTCGCCATGACCTCGTTCAATAAACCGGACGAGACAGCCAAGTTGTGCACCAAGGTCAGCATCAATATCGCTGATGAAAACACCAACGGGTTCCTCAGCGCCAAGGAGATCAAGAAAATACTTGAGAAGAACAAGCTCTACCCGCTGGAGAAGCACATGCAGAACATCAATCCAAGGGATATCGAGGATGTGCTCAAGACCAGTTCCTTCGTGAACACCGTTCAGTGCTACAAGACACAAAACGGTCATGTGTGCATTCAGATCACCCAACGACTGCCCGTTGTGCGCATCATGAACGTCAAGGGGGAGAACTACTATCTCGATGATGAGGGCGGTATCATGCCCAACTCGAAATACACCAGCGACCTGATTATCGCTACGGGCTATATTAACCAGAGCTTTGCCAAGAGTCATCTTGCTCCACTCACCGAGGTATTGATGGCCAATGAGTTCTGGAAGAACCAGGTTGTACAGATCAATATCCTGCCAGATCTCGGCGTGGAACTGGTTCCTCGTGTAGGAGAACACATTATCTTCGTAGGCTATCTGCCGCAGGCAAAGGATGATGCCACCAGGAAGTCGCTGATCACCGACTACATCAACAAGAAGCTGGAGCGTCTGGAGAAATTCTATCAGTACGGACTGAATACCGCAGGATGGAACAAATACCACTATATCAGTCTGGAGTTCGACAACCAGATCATCTGCAAGAAAACCGTCAAGAGCATGCCGGTATATACCGCACCGGCACCCAAGACAGAAGAGAAGAAAGACTCTACTGCAACCATCAAAAAGGACACATTAAAACAAGACAACAATAAAAAATCAGTATAGCGTATGGCACCAAAGGATTTCATCGTAGCAATTGAACTCGGCTCATCCAAGATGACCGGTATCGCGGGAAAGAAGAACCTCGACGGTAGTATTTCCGTACTCGCCGTGGTAACGGAGGATTCTTCCACGTTTATCCGCAAGGGAGTGATTTACAACATTGACAAGACGGCACAAAGCATCTCAAGCATTGTCAAAAGACTGACCGCGATTCTCAAGACCAGCATCTCACAGGTCTATGTAGGCGTCGGTGGTCAGTCAATACGTAGCATGAAGAACGTCATCGTCAAGAATCTTGCTGCCGACACCATCGTCACACAGGAGATGGTGAATGAGCTGATGGATGCAAACCGTAACATGAGCTATCAGGATCAGGAGATCCTCGATGCCGCCACCCAGGAGTACAAGGTTGACAACCAGTATCAGATGGACCCCGTGGGTATCCAGTGTACACGACTCGAAGGTAACTTCCTCAACATCCTGTGGCGTAAGATGTTCTACAGGAACCTGAACAAATGCTTCGATTTGGCAGGCATCCCCATTGCCGAGATGTACCTCGCTCCGCTGGCATTGGCCGACAGTGTGCTGACAGATGCTGAAAAGCGTTCTGGCTGCGCCCTTGTTGACCTAGGTGCTGACACCACCACCGTAAGCGTTTATTACAAGAATATCCTCCGTCACCTCGCTGTGATTCCGCTGGGCAGCAACAATATCACCAAGGATATCGCTTCCCTGCAGATGGAAGAGAGCACAGCCGAGGAGATGAAGCTGAAATACGGCAGTGCCTGGACAGACAATGGCGAGATCGACAACAACATGTCACTGAGCATTGATGCTGACCGCTCAGTGAAGAGTCGTGAGTTCATCTCCATCGTGGAGGGCCGTATCGAGGAGATCATCGAGAATGTATGGTACCAGGTACCGTCAGAATATGCCGACCGTCTTCTGGGAGGTATCATCCTGACGGGTGGTGGCTCGAACATGAAGAATATCGAGACCGCTTTCCGCAACCATACCCATATCGATAAGATCCGCATCGCCAAGTTCGTCACACAGAGCATCAGTGCCAAGGATCCGATGATTGCTGCCCACAACGGCACGATGAACACCATCCTCGGTCTGCTGGCCAAGGGCGACATGAACTGCGCAGGTGCTGAGGTGGATGCCAATGGCGACCTCTTCAAGGAAACCAAGCCCGCACCTGTTAATCCTGAGCGCGAGCCACGCAAGGCCAACGAGTTAGGTCCTGGCGTCATTCAGACAGAGGCAGAGAAGCTGAAGGCCGAAGAGGAGAGGCGCAGACAGGAAGAGGAAGAGGCTGCCCGCAAAGCTGAAGAAGAGGCTGCCGAGGCTGCCCGTAAGGCAGAGGAAGAGGAGAAGAAGAAGGAGAACCGAAAGAAGACCGTTGGCAAGCTGAAGAACTTCTTCAAGAACCTCATTGCTGAGCCCGAAGAAGAGTAACCCCTTCCCTATTACCATTCAAACAATCATTCACCATTAAATATATACAATTATGTTAGACGATAACAGATTCAACATATTAGACTTTGGCGAGCCAGAGAAAGAGAACAGTATCATCAAAGTGATCGGTGTTGGTGGCGGTGGCGGAAATGCCGTTAACCACATGTACCGCGAGGGCATCCACGATGTCACCTTCGTACTGTGCAACACCGATAACCAGGCATTGAACGACAGTCCTGTACCCGTTCACCTCCAGTTAGGCAAGGAAGGACTGGGTGCCGGTAACAAACCCGAGAAAGCCCGCAAGGCTGCCGAGGAGAGCATCGACGATGTGCGCAACATGCTCTCAGACGGTACAAAGATGGCCTTCATCACTGCCGGTATGGGTGGTGGTACAGGAACAGGTGCTGCTCCTGTCATTGCCCGCATCAGTAAGGAGTTAGGCATCCTCACCGTGGGTATCGTCACCATCCCCTTCCGCTTCGAAGGTCCTAAGAAGATTGACCAAGCCTTGGATGGCGTAGAGGAGATGTCGAAGCATGTGGATGCCCTGCTGGTGATCAACAACGAGCGTCTGCGCGAGATCTATCCTGAGCTCACTGTGCTTGATGCTTTCGGCAAGGCCGATGACACTCTGAGCGTGGCGGCTAAGTCGATTGCTGAGATCATCACTGTACATGGATTGATCAACCTCGACTTCAACGACGTGAAGACCGTCTTGAAGGATGGTGGCGTGGCTATCATGTCAACAGGTTACGGCGAAGGTGAAGGACGTGTGAAGAAGGCCATCGATGATGCGCTGAACTCACCGCTGCTCAACGACAATGATGTCTTCAACTCCAAGAAGATCTTGCTGAGCATCTCCTTCAATAGCGACAAGCAGACACAGACGGGCTTGATGATGGAAGAGATGAACGATGTGAACGACTTCATGGCTAAGTTCGGTAACGACTTCGAGATCAAATGGGGTCTTGCCACTGATCCTGAGTTAGGCGACAAGGTGAAGGTAACCATCTTGGCCACCGGCTTCGGCATCGAGGATGTGGATGGCATGAGCAGTCATTTCGGCAAGCGCACGCAGGAAGAAGCCGATCGTATCGCCGCCGAGGAGGAGAAGGCCGCAGAACGTCTCGACCGTCGTAACCGATACTACGGCAAGGATGGCTCCACCACACAGTACAAGCGTCGTCCCCATATCTTCATCTTCCGTCAGGAAGACCTCGACAACGACGATGTGATCTCTGATGTAGAGCAGACACCAACGTACAAACGTACCCGTCAGGTGCTCGATGAGATCCGCAACAAGGCAGCTGGCAATGTCAAGCCCGCAGAAGAGGAGAAGGAAGCCGTGCAGGGCACCATCCGCTTTGCCTGACACATATAAGGATAAATAATCTAACACATAAAAATTATCCTCATTATTTTTTGAACATAATACCTTTGCCGCCCTTTCCTCGTGAGAGAAAAGGGCGGCTGTTATTAATACTTAATCCACTTGCTGAGGTCAACTTTTCCTTTGAACATCGGGGCTACCTGCACATCACGGGTATCAGCATCCTTGCCCAAGAGGAACTTATCGATGAAGGCCTCCACTTCGGGATACTGCGACTGCGGCAGTTGACAGTGACCATGCCCATCCACGATGGAATAGCCTATACGGTCGGCTATGCCGAAATACTCCCATACCTTTCTTGCTGCGTTCATCGACACATAGCCCGCCTCATCAGCCAACCATTTGTAGTCGGGATTACCCAGCATCAGCAAGGCACGCGGACAAACCAGTGCGCATAGCTCATGATGGTCGTAAGGCAAACGATACAGACTGTCACCCGAGAATGTCTCGCGCTGGCTCTCCTTGAACCAGTGATAGTCGGTACGCTCCAGACTCTCCACCTCGCCCAAGGTTTTGGATACACGCCATGCAGCAGCACCGCCGCCACCAGGCTCCTGGGCAATGGTCAGTGCCACACGCTCATCAAAGGCACCGCACATCAGTGCCATCTTACCAGCATACGAGCAACCGGTCACACCGATATGCTTCATGTCGATCTTTGTAGTAGCCTCACCCAGGATCTCCAGACCGTCAAGCAGTCGGCTGAGACCCCATGCCCACTCACTGTAGGCACCATTCTCTGACAAGTGCGGATACAGACGGTCGAAGTTATGCTCTCCACGCTCATGATGACGACCGAACTGTCCGTAGTCGTTCACCTGCTTCTCATGGAAGGTCATGGTGGCGATGTTCCTGCTATCGAACATCTGTCGCGGCAGGGAAATATTACTGGTACCGATCATCAGCGGATAAGGTGCCTGTCCTCCCTTCGGATAGCGGATGGTGGAAGAAAGATGCAACACCTCACCGTTCACTGTTACGTCCACAAACACGGTGTCGCCATTCATCCACGCCTTCACCTGACTCCTGTCAACCACGGGCTTTTCACCGATACCATAGTGCTGGATCTCGGCGGCGATCTCGTTGCGGCGGCGCTCCCACTGCTTGAACTTCTTCACTTTGCCCTTACCGTTCGACCACTCCAAAGGATTCGGCAAAGTACGACATTCACGGAGTCCGTCATAACCAGGCATTGCAGGTGCCTTAAAGTTCTTCCCCGTGTTCTCAGCATCATACACCAAGGGGATGTTTTTCTGTGCGTGAACCGTCAGCATGGTCATACTGGCCACCACGATTCCAATTGTTCTTTTCAACATGATCATATCCTTTATTAAGTAAATAGTTATACGATTAGATAAATTCGACCGCTAAATTACGAAATATTCCTGATATTTGTCCACCACCATACCAAGAAAATGAAAAGTATAACAAAAAATAATGATTTTGAAACATATCTTTTGCAGTCTCCTTACTTATTAGTAACTTTGGCTTCGCCGAACTTACTTCCGTTAACAATGTTATCCTCTGTCACGACTCAGCCATTCAAGCACGCTTGATGGCATTCGCTGTTCCATCGGTTCGGAAAAACCCAAATAGATTTGGACCTTCGGTCTTATTTTGCAGCATCCCAACAAATGAAATGCAAGCTTTTCTTTGTTTTGATGCTTCAAAATTTGGTTTTTCGCTCACTTAATCGTAACTTTGCAGCCCGAAAGAATTTATAATAAATACATTATGGCAAAGAAAGCGTTATTGATGATTCTCGACGGATGGGGAATCGGACAACATGGTAAGGGAGACGTGATCTACAACACACCAACCCCGTATTTGGATTACCTGACCGCAGTGAGTGCTCACTCACAGTTGATGGCCAGTGGAGAAGACGTAGGACTGCCCGACGGTCAGATGGGAAACTCTGAGGTGGGCCACCTCAATATCGGTGCGGGACGCATCGTGTATCAGGACTTGGTGAAGATCAACCGTGCCTGCAAGGACGGCTCCATCATGGAGAACCCGCAGGTGAAGGCCGCCTATACCTACGCTAAGGAGAACAACAAGAAACTGCACCTGATGGGTCTTACCTCTGACGGTGGCGTTCACTCCAGCCTCGACCATCTCTTCAAACTCATCGAGATCGGTAAGGCATACGGTCTGAAGAACCAGCTGTTCGTACACTGCTACATGGATGGTCGTGACACAGACCCCAAAAGCGGTAAGGGATTCATCGAGCAGGTTACTGCCTGCTGCGAGAAGAACGATGCAGCCATCGCCAGCATCATCGGTCGTTTCTATGCCATGGACCGCGATAAGCGCTGGGAACGTGTAAAGGAAGGCTACGACCTGATCGTCAACGGTAAGGGTAAGCAGGCTACCGACATGGTGAAGGCTGTGCAGGAAAGCTACGACGAGGGTGTTACCGATGAGTTCATCAAGCCCATCCATAACGCTTCCGTGAATGGTGTCATCGAGGAAGGTGATGTGGTGATCTTCATCAATTTCCGTAACGACCGCGCCAAGGAGATGACCATCGCACTCACACAGGAGGATATGCCCGAGCAGGGTATGAAGACCATCCCTGGATTGCAGTACTACTGCATGACTCCCTATGATGCCAACTTCAAGAACGTGAGCATCCTCTTCCCGAAAGAGAATGTGGAGAACACCTTGGGTGAGTACCTCTCCAAGCAGGGCAAGAAACAGCTGCACACTGCCGAGACCGAGAAATACGCTCACGTAACCTTCTTCTTCAACGGCGGTCGTGAGGCTCCCTTCGAGAACGAGGACCGCATCCTGGTGCCCTCTCCCAAAGTGGCTACCTACGACCTGAAACCTGAGATGAGTGCCTACGAGGTGAAGGATAAGCTGGTGGGTGCCATCAATACACAGGAATACGACTTTATCGTGGTGAACTTCGCCAACGGTGACATGGTGGGACATACAGGTGTATATAACGCCATCGCCAAGGCTGTATGGGCTGTTGACCACTGCGTGCAGGAGGTGATTGAGGCTGCCAAAGCTAACGACTACGAGGCGATCATCATTGCCGACCATGGTAATGCCGACAATGCCATCAATGCCGACGGTACCCCGAACACCGCTCACTCGCTGAACCCCGTGCCGTTCATTTATGTCACTAACAACAATTCTGCCACCGTCAAGGACGGTCGTCTGGCCGACGTTGCACCCTCCATCCTCCACATCATGGGATTGGAGCAGCCTGCTGACATGTCGGGTGAGAACCTGATTACTGATTAAGAAGTTTGCGCTGTAAAGCGATAAAAACCCGGGTACGAATTCCGTATCCGGGTTTATTATTATTGTTCCCACGTTGGGAACCTTTTCGTTAAGCCAGATGAGCAAAGCGAAACTCGTTTCGGCTTTGCCATGGCGAGAAAAGGTGGGATGAAATCCAATGTTTTGTTCCCATGTTGGGAATGTTTTGTTCCCATGTTGGGAATGTTTTGTTCCCATGCTGGGAATGCTTTGTTCCCATGCTGGGAACTCTTATGTTCCATGCAGCCAAATTGCAATTCGGCTGAACAAAAAAAAGAATTTTGCGTTTTTGCCCAAGACCTAACTGTTTCACGGAAGAAAGTGCCTGTATATGGGTGTTTCACGCGTTTTTGACACCCTAAAGACCTAACGTAACACCTAACAAAGAGGTAACATCACACCTAACATCACACCTAACATGTCAACTTAGAACAGTCGTAAGACGAAAAACTGACAACCTTGTTCTAGCGAATCTCATTCTTGCTTCTTGCTTAACTTCGTTGACTTTTGTCACGACTCGGCCAATCTTGCTAGCATGGTGGCACTCGCTGCTCCAAAAGTTCTTGCCTCTTGCTTCTAAAATGTTAGGTCTTATGTTAGGTGTT
>JAFZBK010000039.1 GCA_017561825.1 Prevotella sp. | reverse complement strand
CCGCGTCATTACAACGCGGCACTCTTCTTAGTATTTCAAAAAGCAACGAATGCTTATGCTTTATTGCTATTTCTTTTAGTTAGTGCTTGGGTATCATCAAATCTCGCCAAGCCCGTATGTTTGACTTGTTGTTGCGATAGGGTTCCATGGTCTGCATACAGTCAGTAACAACCTCATGAACCTGTTTTGAAGCATTCATTAAGGAATCGTATTCTATCCGGTAGGGTTCTTTTAATAATTCCCCTGCCAAAGTCAGCTTCTTGATGGCATCTGCCTCTTTTTCTCTTTTGCTACCTGAGTTGACAAGCATTTCAATGATTGGTGATAATTTGAAAAACTCATATTCTTCTATCAACACATAGTAGTTCGTTGCCTTATCCGAATTAGCATATTGCTGCCATAATGTGGAGAAGGATTCTCGATACGCATTTCTTATGTCTTCTTTAGCCCTTTTTGCCAAAGCCTCGATGGAATCTGCTCTTTCGTTCATGGCAACGGCATAGTTCTCAATCAAAGGAAATGCATCATCCATGATTTCGTCAAACCGCTCTGCCAGAGCATTGTCTAACTGTCTGTCGCCCTCATTCTTTTCATGAGAATGATAAACAGCCCATAACGCGATGGCGATTAAGCACGCAATGAATGCGATGATTGTGATACTTTTTTTCTTGGTAGTCATATTATAGCGTATGTAATGGCTCGATGAGCATGAAAAAAAGTAGGAGGAAAACTCCTCCTACTTAATAATTTGTATAGATTACCTAAGAATTACTTCTGCAGGTACTTCTTACCGTTCTGGATAACTACACCCTTATAGTTCAGACCTACTCTCTGGCCAGCGAGGTTGTAAAGACCTGTGTTAACAGTCTTAGCAGCCTTCACTTCCTGAATACCAGTAGCCTCCAAGTCTAATACCTGTACCTTCTTGATCACATGCTTTCCAGGAATCTTACCGCACTGGTAGAAGACCATAGCGTTGGTACACTCTGTCGGATAGTCAAGGAAGTCGATGGTGAATTCATTGTAACCTTCAACAACTGAGCCTACCCAATCCTTTGTAGCACCAGTTCCATCCCAGCTACAGAAGTCCAGACGGATGTCACCAGCTGCGGGAGCGGTAACGTCGAACTTCACCTGATACTGTCCACCTTCAGCAACCTCAGGAATGTGGGCAATCATCGGAACCTGCGGCTCCCAGTAGTTAGCTGTCTCAGGACTTGGCTGAGTACACTCGATTACCAGACCCTCACCTGCAGGAACAGAAACAGTGGCATAATCAGCATACCATACATCACTATAGTATGCAGTCTCCTGTGTCCAGTCAATCTCAGAGAGGATGCCAGGACCCTCACCACCTTCACCTTCGAGGTCAAGAACCTTAACGTTCTTAATGACATGCTTTCCAGGAATCTTACCACACTGGTAGAAGATCATGGCATTGGTACACTCTGTCGGATAGTCGAGGAAATCAACAGTAAATGTGTTCTCGCCTTCAACAACTGAGTTAATCCAATCCTTTGTAGCACCAGTTCCATCCCAGCTACAGAAGTCCAGACGGATGTCACCAGCTGCGGGAGAAATAACAGTAAACTGAACCTGATACTGTCCACCCTCTGCAATCTCAGGAATGTGAGCAATCATCGGAACCTGGGGCTCCCAGTAGTTTGCTGTCTCAGGACTTGGCTGAGTACACTCGATAATCAGACCCTCGCCAGGATTAACAGAAACAGTAGCATAATCAGCATACCATACGTCATTGTAGTATGCTTCCTCCTGTGTCCAGTCGATCTCAGCGACAACTGACTGAGCACTTGCACCTACAGCTACAAGAGCCATAGCAACTAAAGTAAAAAACTTTTTCATAAGCTAAAACTTAATTGGTTTGTTAATTGAAAAATGTTATTATAAGATAAGTAATATCTCCTTTTTTTGTAAAATCGATGTAAAGTTAAGGGTTTTTTCTGAAATGGACTTTTCTTTTTGGTTAAAAAATGTTTTAATGGGTTAAATACACTCTTTTAGATACATTTTATGCGGTTTAATGAAACAAATGATAAACAGATGATTCATTTTTGTTCGTTTTCGTTAAGCAATTCAACCACAGCGGTGGTCGAAAAACTTTTGCAAAGGTAACTGTTTTTTCTCGATAATACAAGAATTATCAGGATTTTCTTTGTTTTCCTTTGGTTTTTCGCTCACTTATTTGTACCTTTGGCAGAAATTTCTATCAACATTCGATGAAAAGATTCATACCTTTCTTACCATGGCTGATAGCTTTGCTGCTTATCGCCTTTGCGCTGCTACGATTCGAGAATGATCTTCTTTGGAGAGTTCAGCAAAACGATTTGTTTCTCAACACCTCTCTCTTCTTCCATGAAAAGATGTTGGTGCCTGGAGGTTTTCTTTCATACCTCAGTTGCTATTTCACACAGTTTTTCTACCATCCTTGGATTGGTGTTATTATACTCTGTGCATGGTGGCTGCTGTTGATGTGGCTCATCAAACGTACTTTCCGTATTGCCGATAAATGGGCAATACTGGCACTCATACCAGTTGCAGCACTTCTTGTTGCCGATATGTATTTTGGTTACTGGCACTACTTAATGAGGGTGAGAGGATATTTCTTAATACCCACCATAGGTACTACAATTGCAGTTGCTATGCTGTGGGCTTTCCGTTCCTTGCCTCAGAAATTGTGGATCCGTGCCGCTTGGATTCTTCTGGTCACTGCTATAGGTTATCCGCTCTTTGGAATCTACGCTTTGGCGGCTGTCGTGCTTATGGCTATCTGGAACTGGCGCCTTTCTGACAAAAAGCAGCAGAACATCATTCTTTCTGTTGTAGCCCTGGTTTGTATTATCGCTGTACCGATGATATGTTACCGTTATATCTATTACCAAACGTATTTCAAGGACCTCTGGACAATAGGTCTGCCTATTGTAAACGTTTTGAGGCAATATCATTCCTTCTATATACCTTATTATATTATAGCATTATTCTTCTTGGTGATGGTAGCAGCCACCCCCAAGAGGAATGGAGAAGAATCCCAGAAACAACCCAAGATCCAACAGAATCAATCCCTGATCATGTGGGGACTGCAAGGAGCATTGGCAATAGTCCTCATTGCCTTTGTTTATCACTATTGGTATAAGGATGAGGATTTCCACCACGAACTCGCCATGCAGCGCTGTATTGAGAAAGTCGACTGGGAAGGCGTAATAAACGAAGGGGAAAAGCAGAAAACAGAGCCCACACGTTCCATTGTGATGATGCATAACATCGCCCTCTCGCGGTTAGGTCGTCAGTGTGATGAAATGTACAATTTCCCTTGGGGAAGGAAAAAAGGTGATCCCAAGGTTCCTTATGATATGCTGAACTTGGTTTTCAGTAGAACGGTTTACTATCAGTATGGATTACTGAATGACTGCCATCGTAGGTGCTTGGAGGATGGCGTAGAGTATGGATGGAGTGTGGAGACGCTGAAGTATTTAGCCCGTTGCTCCTTGCTCAGTGGCGAAAGGCAGGCAACTCAAAAGATCCTGGATAAGCTCCGTCATACCATGTATCACGGGGAGTGGGCTGACAGCATCCAGACGTTGCTTAACAATCCGAGACAAATTGCGCAAGACCGTGAGATGGGTCCCGTGGCCAATATGTTACATTATAAAAACCTTTTAGGTCTTGACGAAGGTAATGTCGAAAAGTATGTGATGACAGTACTGGCGGGTCAAGACTCCAAAAATCCGTATTTCCAGGAGCAAGCAGTGCTGGCCGCGCTCTGGAAAAGGAACCCAAGACTATTCTGGGGTCGCTTTAACCGTTATGCCAAGTTGTTCCCTCAAGGTCCCATCCCGCGCATCTTCCAGGAGGCAGCCATTCTCTTCGGACATATTGAGAATTTGCCTAATATTGACAAAATGCCTTTCGACCAGAGTGTGAAAGACAGTTACGAAGCTTTTATGAAAGAGGGCATAAAATACGATGGGCAAAAAGCTATCGTAGGACGTACCGCCCTCGCTCCATTATTTAAGAATACTTACTATTTCTACTATTATTTCTTGCAGGACATGCAATAGTTTATAGTTTACAGCTTATAACAAGAAATTATTATGAATCTTCATTCTTCACTCTTACGGCGTAGCCGATCTTTCGTTTTTCACGCTTCACTTATCATAGCAGTCCTGTTGCTCAGCGCCTGTAACAAGCAGATGCCGACAGAATTCAAACAGGCTAAAGGGTTCCCACATCTATACCCAGACTATATTGGTACTACCATTCCCGTTAACATCGCACCGCTGACCTTCGAGATTGATGACCCGTCGGACGAGATAGCCGTACGCTATTCCTATGCTGACGAAGAAATCATCTGCCGAGGCGCCAAGGCCCAGCCTGACATCGATGAATGGAAACGCCTTACAGCTGCAGCCAAGGGAAAGACCATACAGGTGGAGACATACGCCTGTAAGGATGGGCTGTGGACACGTTTCAAGCCATTCGACATCCATGTATCACCTGATTCCATTGATCCCTATATCAGCTACCGTCTTATTCATCCATCATATACCTTATATGAAGAGCTGACCATCAACCAGCGCTGCTTGGAGAATTACGACGAGAGTGTAATCTACGACAATATATTATGTACAGAAAATGATAAAGGACAATGTATCAACTGTCATAACTACCAGCAGTATAATCCCAATAGGATGCAGTTCCATGCCCGTCACAACCAAGGCGGCACCGTCATTGCCTACGATGGGAAGATCCGTAAGATCAACATGAAGAATGATTCCATTCTCTCTGCTGGTGTTTATCCAGCATGGCATCCTGAACTGCCATTAATTGTCTATTCCACCAATATGACTCGTCAAATATTCCACATCAACGATCTCAACAAGATTGAAGTGTATGATACAGAGAGTGATCTGATAGCATACGATGTGGAGAAGAATGAGGTGACGAACATCGAGAATGATCCCAACGAATTCGAGTGTTATCCCTTCTGGGCACCCGATGGAAAGATGCTCTACTATTGTAGTGCGCATTTTGAGTATCCTGACACGACGGAGAGCAAGAAATTTGAGGTTGTCAAACACGCCTACTCGATCAAATACAATCTCTACCGCAAGAGTTTCAATCCTGCAACAATGGAGTTTGGTCCCCGCGAATTGGTGTTTAACGCAGATTCATTAGGTAAGAGCGCCACACTGCCGCGTATTTCGCCTGATGGCCGTTACCTGATGTTTACCATGGCGAAGTATGGCGTGTTCCACATCTGGCATCATGATGCCGACCTCTGGATTCTCGATCTGACAACAGGTGAGGCTCGCTCAGCTAATGAATTCAACTCACACGATACTGAGAGTTATCATTCCTGGTCAAGTAATGGCAAATGGGTGTTGTTTAGTAGTCGTAGGAATGACGGCACCTATACACGACTGTTCATCGCTCACGTTGATAGTAACGGAAAAGGCACAAGACCGTTTGAACTGCCTTGCGCTGATCCTGATTATCATCGTCAGCTCATGAAGAGTTATAACATCCCAGAGTTTATGCGCGGTCCGGTAACCATTAAGCCACAGTCATTTGCCGATGTGCTGAAGCGTGATGGTGGTGATCCCGTGAAATATGTGCAGAAATTAGAGGCAAGAAGCAAGAGGTGAGAGGCAAGAGGTGAGAAGCAAGAGGCAAGAAGTTATTTGTAAATAAGGGTGGTGATTTTTGAAGAATCGAAGATATCCTGGGCCACTTCTTGCAGTTGCTCAGCGGTAACGGCATCGATATCAGCGAACAAGTGTCTGATATCTTTCTCCCATCCGTAATGTAGGAAGCTCTTGCCGAAGTCGAGTGCGAAGCTCTCGCGGTTGTCGCAGGCCACACCGATCTGTCCTTTGATCTGTTGTTTGGCCATGCGGAGCTGCGTAGCCGAGAGTGGTTTCTTCATGAGCTTGTCGAGTTCATGACGGATTAACCGCAGACATCTCTTCACATCTTCTGGGTCACAACCGAAATAGGTGCACCATAATCCGGTGTCACCATAGCTCACCATACTGCTATCCACCGTATATACCAATCCGTTCCGCTCCCTTAAGGCAAGGTTCAGACGGGCATTCAAGCCTGGACCGCCAAGGATATTGTTCAACAGATACA
The DNA here is from genome assembly GCA_017561825.1 of Prevotella sp. Classification (GTDB taxonomy): domain Bacteria; phylum Bacteroidota; class Bacteroidia; order Bacteroidales; family Bacteroidaceae; genus Prevotella. Next base: position 31,610 of record JAFZBK010000039.1, on the reverse strand, counting down.
GCGCAATCCGTCGTTTATCATGGATATCATAAGCCCGGGTGCCGAGCATCACATGTGCCTGGTGGGTGTCTTTGTGACGGATGATTGTTTTCGAGGAGGGAGGAGGGAGGAGAGTGGAGGGAGAAATGCTTTCTGGAACAAGTGGTTTTGTATATGAATCCAGTATCTTAGTAATAATCTCACTCTTCACTCCACACTCCTCCCTCCTCGAATCTATTCCACATTGGCTTTCCCCGTAGGCGCCGACCGTTTGTTCCACATTCCACATTTTCCGAAGCATCCTTACCAACCTCTTAAAATCAATATCCCCATAGGCGAAGAAGATGCTGTTATCGGGACGGTAGTGCTTACGGGTGAAACGCAATGCATCAGCCGTGGTGTATTGGCGGAGCCGTTCGGCATTACCAAGGATGTTATGACCAAGGGGATGACCTGCAAAGAGGATGTTCTCGAAATCATCGTAGATCAGTTCGGCAGGCGAGTCGTTATAACTCTCGATTTCATCGCAGATCACCTCAATCTCCTTATTGATTTCCTGCTGCGGATAGATGCTATGGAACACGATATCGGTCAGCACATCCACAGCTCTTGCCAAGTGGTCTTTCAACACGGCGGCATAGAACACCGTATCTTCCTTGTTGGTAAACGCATTCAGTTCACCACCCACCTGCTCGATGCTGTTCAGGATTCGCAGGGAGGAACGCTTGTCTGTTCCCTTGAAGGTGACATGCTCGCAGAAATGCGCCAACCCTTCATCACCCGGCTCTTCATGACGGGTGCCTGCAGCAATCTGGTAACCGCAATACACCACCTGCGAAGCACTGGGCAGATGGATGATACGCAGTCCGTTGGACAGCTGACAGGTGTTGTAATTACTGGTGGGCAAAGAGACTTGTTCCATACGTTATTTTTAATCTTGATGATTGGCGTTGCAAAATTACTGCAAAGATTCGAGGTAACCAAGAAATTGATCAAAAAGAACGATGAAATCGCAGTTTTTGGACACAAATCGTTATTATGCCATGAGTGAGGACAACAAATTGGACTTGTTGTAATCCAAAAAATGCGCGAAAAGTCCTAGTTTTTGCGACAATAGTCCTATTAAGTTTGCATATTAATATGTAATTTTGTATGCTGAAATTTGTAGTTATGTGTTTTAAGAATATAAAATAATAAATAATCAATAACTTATGAAAAGATTTCTGTTTACTATGATGCTGATGGTCACCACAATGGTGACATGGGCACAAAGATGGAATCCCGTGAGCAACAATCGCTATAGCGGTGAGAGTCCGGTGTATCTCCAAATCACCCTAAACGGACAGACGGTTTCGCCTAACGATGCACTTGAAGTGGCTGCTTTCATCGGGGGTGAATGTCGTGCGGCAGCAACGGGGTTTTACACGCCAGAACAGCAAGGTAACTTACCCGAAGATGTATTTTTACTGAATGTCAAGGGTGATCCTAAGAATGATGCTGATGCAACCATCACCTTCAAGGCTTACTATAAGGGCGTTGTGTATAAGTTCACTACTACGGCTATATGGAATGGTGAAACCATCCAACCCGTCCCGATAACACTGACTCTTGATGCCCTTTCTGGGATAGAGATTCCTGATGAAGCAAAAAAGCTGGTAGAGGTATCTCTGCCTGGTACCAAGGATATGGCTAGTTTGGTTACGTTGGTGTATGGTGCTGACAGACAGCCAGCATCTGAGGTGAAGGGCTCGAAAGTTGATACTTCAGAAACCGAGATTTTCCTATCTTGGGATGGGAAAAGTCATACTGACAACTTTACTATTGATGATGACGGACTGCTCAAAGCTGTAGCAGCGACGGGAGGAAATGATCTGCAGTTAGGTATGAAAGTCATGGTTAGAGATTGGACTGTGAAGAATAATGATGGCAGTTATCAGGAAAAGACTTATTCTGACATTCAAACCTACTATTTCTTGATTCGAATTACTAAGACTTCTGTTCCCGTAACCAGTATCACATGTGATGTCTCTAAGCTGACAGTTCATGTGGGGGATAATATCAAGGATGTACTCACTAAACATATCTCCGTTGATCCAGATGATGCTACTGATCAGACTTTCACGCTGAGAGAGAGCAAAGGACTGATAGATCAGAACTACAAAGCTATTGGAACAGGTGAAACAACGGTTACGATTATAGCCAACAATCCTGCTTCTGATAATGTGACTTCACCTCAGGTTACAGTAACCATTCTGGATTATATCGAAAGGATTACAGTCAAGCAAAAACAAGTAACTGTAGAGGTTGGCCAAAACGCTATTGATGCTATCAAGAAAGCCATCTCTTGGACACCGAGTGGAGATTACGTAGATACAGAACTGGTATTCACTCCCGAGGATGTATCCTTGTATAATAAGAAAACCGGTAAAGCTGAGAAAGCAGGCGAGACCACAGTCAAGGTAACTCCAAAGAATCCAAATCCCCAAAATACCTCAGTGCCTTCAGCCACTATTTCCCTGATAGTTAAGCAGCCTGTTACTGCTATTGAGGTAGGTGGTAAGGCGATTACGGTTTATGTTGGTGATGATGTGAAGGAAGCTTTGAAGAATCAGGTGACTTATACACCAGAGGAAGCCGACGATAAGGATTTCACCGTGGAGGAAACAGATAACGTGAGCAAGGGTACTGCCATCAAGCCTGGTGAGTGCGATGTACATGTCTATGCAATGAATAATGATAAAGTTGTTTCCACGAAAACGGTGCATGTTACGGTGATGGCACGTCCTGACTATATCAATGGTCCAGAGGAACTGACCGTGAACGTAGGTGACAATGTGAAGGATGCTATTGAGGCAGTTATTACGATTGGTTCAACAGAATGGGATAATGACGCAACGGCTTCCAAGTATATTGATAAGTCGTTCACCTTGTCAACCAGTTCAAATACTGCTTACTATGACGCAGATTATATTGCTACAAAGGTGACAACCAAACCGATCACAGTGACCATCACTACGAATGCCATGGATGTTACAGGTGCTTCGCTGACCAAGACAATCAACCTGACCATCAAGAATGGTGTAACCTCTCTTACTGCGAAAACAAAGACTATCAATGCCATCGTTGGTGATGATGTATATAGCATGATCCGAGAGTTGATAACCGTGAACCCATCGAATGCTACCAATAAGAATATAATCCTGACTCCCAATAAGTCATCCGCAGACGCATTCAGTGATGGCATCGCCACCAAGGCAGGTACATGGAAAATTGTGGTGAAATCTGAAGATAATCCCAATGCAACCGTTACCATTACCGTGAATGTGGAGGAACCTGTTTCCCTGACGTTCGATTCGGTATTGGAAACGACTGTTGGTAAGGAGGTTACCCTAACCCTTACACAGAAGACAGGTGGAACGATTGATCCTTCAAAGGTGGCGGTTAGTTTCAAGAGTAACTATAATATGAATCCTGTTACGGCTACATCTGATGAAACAGGACTGGTTTGGACGATTAAGTCATCGATGACCGGAACATTTACCTTCAGTGTTAGCTATGATGGCGTAGACCAGTATTCAAAGGATGATAAGACAAAAACTGGAACGCTTATCGTTAAACAGATGATTGCTTTAGAAGAGGGTTGGAATTGGATAACAGTGAATGCCCTTCCTGTAGACAGCAAATCCATCGTTCTCTATAGCAACGGAAAATGGATTTCTGAGATGCAGAACGGAAAGAACAAAGTGATAGAGATCCGTTCACAAACGGCTTTGCTCTACAATGATCCTACTTATGGTCTCTTTGGCGACATCACAGAGCTGAAGCCTGGTGATGGTATGTATAAGATTAAGACCGAAGGCAACGTGGTATTCGACCTTGGTACGAGTGTGAATGCTATCAGCGCTTCTGATCTGCCGCAGACCGTGAAGGGTTATACCTGGCTTGGCTATCCGCATCAGATTGACCAGCCGCTCACCGCATTGGCAACGGCTTTGGCCAGCACTGCTAAGGAAGGTGACATGATTATCGGCAAGGATAATTTCGCAGAGTTCAACGGTAGCAACTGGGTAGCAGACGGAGAATTCATTTTCAAGGCAGGCAAGGGTTATATGTACTATACCCAAAGCGAAGGCGGCAAGACCATTAACTGGGGTACACCCGATCCTTCTGCTGCAAAGGCTTATGAAGGCACATTCTTTGCGAAATCGAATGCGCCCAGAATGAAGATCTGGGAGTACGACAACAGTGCGTATGCCGACAACATGCCGATTATTGCTGTCTTGTCGGGCATTGACGATCCCGAGAACTACAGTGTTGGTGCCTTCGTGGGTGATGAGTGTCGTGGTGAGGGACGTATTGCTGGCGATAAGTACATGTTCATCAATGTGGGCGGTATCGCTGGTGAGACTGTTACCTTCAAGCTTTATAATAAGATTGATGGCACATACTCCGACTTAGACAACACCCTGACATATGGTGGTAAGGCAGGTTCTCTGAAGAATCCGGTTGAACTCATCGGACAGACAACAGCTATACGCACAATTTCCATTGGTGATCGTGAAGCCAGCATCACTATTACTAATGCGGCAGGTACAGTGGTACGCACTACCGTTGGCACATCCATTTCTCTCGAAGGTCTTCCCAGAGGTATATATGTCATCACCGTTAACGACGGAGCACATCGCATCAGCAAGAAGATCTTGAAGTAAAGAGAATACAAGACTGCGGAATCTGACACGAGTCGGATTCCGTGGTTCTTGTTCCCCTTCTTTACACCTTATTATATATATAGAAGAAAGGCATGAATAGGACTAACATAAGATCAACGATAGCCATAGTGTTCGCCATGCTATGGACAGGGGGCATGCATGCGCAGGACATCTCGCAGATCGCCAAGAGCGATCCGCTCATCATTACAGGTGCCGTGGGAACGCAGAACACCTATTACTATTCGTCAATCGGTGATGGTTATGCCTCACCGATGAATAACATGGTTTATGCCAACTTGAACATATCGCTTTACGGCTTATCGATGCCTTTCTCGTTCTACTACACCAATGATAACACCAGTTTCAACTATCCACACATCTCATTTCATATCAGTCCACGATACAAGAACTGGTCATTACACTTTGGCCAAAGCAGTATGAACTACAGTTCATACGTCATGTCCATGCCATTCAATGGCTATGGTGTGGAGTATCAGGGTGACAAACTGCGTTTTGGTGCGTTCTATGGAACCCTGCGAAAGGCAATCAATGATGATCCCACCAATCCTGCCGCTCGTTCCCCGCAGTACAGACGAAATGGTTGGGGAATCAAGTTGGGGTATGGCTCACGAGGCAACTTCCTTGATATTTATTTCCTACGAGCCTATGACCGGCTAAAGAGTCTCGATGATCGTTGGGCCAACACCGTTTCACCGCAGGACAACATGGTGTTGGGCTTACGAGGTGGACTGAGCTATTCCGACCATCTCTCATTGACGGCAAACTTCGCCGTTTCAATGCTTTCGCTTGACAAAAGGGGCACCATCGTCACAGACGATGAAGCAGAACGCTTTGATAAGGTGTTTGATGTTCGCTATAATACGATTGCACGTTATGCTGGTGACGTCAACCTCAATCTTTCATACAGTGGGTTTAACGCCTCTGTGTTCTATCGTCAGATACAGCCCGACTACACGTCGTTAGGTACCTACTATATGTCTAATAACTACCATGCACTTGGTGTGAATTTAAGTACGGTGTTGTTACGTAGGTTATCTTTGTCTGCCAGTTTCTCGGGTCAGGAAGACAACCTCACAAACAAGCAACTCTACACCACACGAGGCTTCATCTACAATGCCAACGCTTCTACACGCTTTGGCAATTTGGGATTGGCCGTCGGTTACAATGGCTACCGTCAACTACAGGGAGATGGAACAGCTCACGTTAATGATACAACCCGTGTAAATCGTATCATGAACAGTCTCTATGTAACACCTTCCTATATGATAGCAGGCAATCACCTGACTCATACGATCTCGCTATCAGGTAGCTATACCAACAATGAAGATCTAAACCCCTTTGCCATCGGTGAGAGCGATGTTACGACCTATGCTGTGGGTGCCTCCTACAATTTAGGTGTTCAAGACTGGAATATGGATTTCACGACCAGTCTGAGCCACCAGCGTTCTGATGGCTACCAGCGCCAATACACCAGCGATGTTTTGTCGCTTACCACGGGGCGCAGTTTCCTCAAGGAGAACAACCTCAATGCCCAGTTGACACTCTCCATGTGTTACAACGAGGTGAAGAATCAGATGAAAAGCCTTTCAGCGGGTGCCGACATGGAAGTTGGCTACACGTTGAAAAAGGTACATGTGTTCTCACTGTCAGCAGGTCTTAACAAATACGGCGACGTCAATGTGACACGTCGGTCTTCCAACCTCGATGATACCGAGTTCAACGTGGGATTCAATTATACATATACTTTCAGTCTGTTTGAAATCAAACGGAAGAGCGAAAAGAAACCAGAAGAATAAGAACCGAAAACTTGGAATTATGGTAACCAGAATAAAATATGCGCTTTGTGTCATTTGGCTTGTTTGTGGAATAAGTCTTTCATGGGCTCAAGAACCCATTACTGTTACTGTGTCGCCCGTGCAGCGGGTGTTGCCGCCACAAATAGGATTGTATCTCGATAACCCGGGTAACTATTTCACCCTGACATTGAGGAACAATACAGATGTCACGCAGAATGTATTTATGGGCATGCAGATAGAGCAGATAGCACCTTTCAATAATATGGCTGTTATCACCCCGCCAAACCGTATGCCCCAAAAACCGATTACCGTAGCACCAGGCGAGGTTAAGATGCTCAATATGGTTGAGATGAAGACCCTTTTCAACCATTTAAACTATGCAACTGATGTGTCCGTCCGTGGAGAAACCGATAAAGGTCTTTTGGAAGAGGGAACCTATGAGGTACACTTGACGGCTTATAAGTGGGATGCAACCCTGACCACCCCTTATCCTCTCAGCATACCTACAGGTGGACGCTGTCAGTTTGAGGTGTGTTACAAGATACAGGCTCCTCGGTTCCTTTATCCTGTTGTCGATCCCGTAAAGACTACCAACAAGAGAGAACGCAATAGTGCATTCCTGGATTTTGGTAATGACATTTCATCCTTCTTAACGGCCACGCTGACCAAAGACAACCCCATATTCAGTTGGACAACACCTACGACCAACTGTTCCAGAATGGGTTCGTATAACTACTCGTTCAAGATAACAGAACTGTTACCTGGACAGTCGCCTACTGAGGCTATGAGAAACGGTGCTATTTATGAAAACACACAGTTGAAGGTGCCCCAGTGCGTGATTCCTGCCAACTATGTCAGACGGATGAAAGAGAACACCGTCTATGTGGCACAGGTAACGGCCTCTATTGGTAGTTCAAGTTTTTCGAAATTCCCGAGGAATGTTAATTCCTTGGGCTTGGATTATATGCTGTTCGAAAATGAGGGAAAGAGTGAGATACGCCTGTTTAAAATCACGAAGAACAGCCTCTCCGTTTCACAGAAGGATAATGTAACAAGATCTACAAGTAAAAATGGTAAAGAACCTGAGGGTGATGGCTCCGGTAACGGAATGGGCTTTAACGCTGCAGATAAGGACTCGCTCTACGTCTTTACCAATCCCACAATCACCAGTCCACAGTTCCCGGAAATCACCTACCGCAAGGTCTTCACAGGCGAGGATATCCATGTAGAATGGCGTAAGGCTTGGTTTGCCAAGGGTGAGGGTGAGCGACAGGATACCATCAAGCACAAATATACACTGCAACTCTTCCAAGGCGAAATCAACGAAAACCACTCGCAGACCTTCAAGAAGAATCCTATCTACACCAGTGAGACAGAGAACTTGAAGGACACCATCAAGTGGGATGACATGGAAGACAAGATGGAGGTAGGCAACTACTACGTCCTGCGTGTGCTGGCGGAAAGTATAAATGAAAAGTCGGTACGTTATGAGAACGACGAAGTTAATACGACTGATTTCTACTTAGCCAACCGCTTTACCAAGACACGTGAGTTTGCTTGTCCGGAGGCATCAGCTCCGACAAACATGACACCTACTTCGAGCACTCCTGAGCAATTGAGGGGTAAGTCAGTAGGACTTGGGCAGTACACGTTGACCCTGGGTAATGATCTGAAAAAAGGTAGCAGCGATGGTTCTTTCTCTGGTACAGGACATGTGGAATGGAACCCCTTGGGCATGTCTCTTATGGTGGCCGTCAAGTTCGATGACATCCGTATCAACACCGACAATATCGTCTATGAGGGCGTTGTGAAGAGCGATCCTGGTAAAAGTTCTACGCCCACGGATATAGAGAGTGTTGAAAAGTTGTTCTCTGACTGGGGTGTCGATAACTTTATCGCCGATCTGGAAATGCCCTATGCTGACATGGCACAGGGGTTGGCCAACGCCGAAGTCGGCAATCTGGCCAAAAATCTCCATCTCTCCAAGTACTACAAGTACTACGTGGATGGGAAGAAGGCCCTGAGTATCATGAATGGTGAGTCGGTGGACGATTTGCACCTGCCCATCAGTATCGACAATGTGTACAATAACACACCGGTTGACATCCAAATTGCCAACATGACTTTCACGCCCACCCGGGCCATGATGAATGTCATTGGCGAGTTTATTATGCCTGATGCCGACATTACCGATGAAGAGTTCCTCATCTTTGGTGCTCCTATGCTTTGTATGAGTCCTGACCGGCTGTTGCCTGAATCTGGTAACATGTGCCTGCTCTCACACTTCACGGTGAAAGACCCGAAGACGAAGTTCAAGTGCAAATTCATATCGCCCGACGATATTACCAATCCTACGGATGGCTGCTATGTGGCATGGAAGAATGATTCCTTCGAGTTCCTGCAGGTGCATGTCGAGATGGCCGTTCCAGACCTGAAGAAGGATGTGGGTGGTGAAGCCATCGATGCAGAGCCGGTGCTGACACTGAAAGCCAGCATTCATGATTGGGATAACTGGATGGCCATGGCCGCCATGGATCCTTTCCAGATAGAAGACCTGCCCGGCTACTCATTCTCGCCTGGTTACATTCTCTACGACCACCACAGCGAAGAGAACAACGAACTGATGCCAATGCCCAAAGACTATCAGTTAGGTTTGTGCGGTATCACCAAAGACGAGGAGTGGCAAGGACTGTACATGAGAAATATGTACGTATCGATTCCCACCATCATTGAGGGCTCTGGCAAAGTAGATGAAAGTGCCAAGGAGCAGGTGGAGGATATCGTACAGCAGGGCAATGAGATTACTGTTGTCAAGGAGGATAAGAAGAAGGTTGACATCGCCGACAGTCGCGTAAAGTTTTTGCTGAAGAACTTCTACCTTGACAAGTCGGGTGTTACCTGTAAAGCTGAACTTGACACGCGTGCCTATTTGAAGGCAGCGACCAACAAAGTGGGCGGATGGTCCATCAGCCTCGATGAAATCTATGTGGATGTATTACAGAACTACTTCAAGCGCTGCGGCTTTGACGGTAAGTTTAACGTTCCGCTTCTTAAAAACAAGAAGGGCAATAAGGCTGAGATATACTACAAGGCGGGGTTGGAGTCATACAACAAACGCGAAAACCCCAAAGCCGAAGATCGTCTGTTCATATTCAAGACATGGCAGACAGAGCAGATCAGCATGGATTTCTTCCTTGCAGATGTTAATTTTGATGAGAAGCAAACCTTCTTCCTCGTTGAGGCAGAGGATACCAAGTCGGCTCGTGTGGAGTTGTGCTTAGGTGGTGATATCTCCATCAGCAGTCGTATTGCTGATAATTTGGGAGTAGCTACAAAGTTGGGATTCTCATTGCCAGAGATACAGTTCACACGCATGAGACTGGCCAACTGCCAGCGTTGGAAGTCGGAAGTGGACAAAAATCAGGCACAGCAGTACCAGAACTGGGTGGACGAATGGACTTCTGAAGGCCGTGAGGACGACCGTACAATGGTGAGCGATGACAAGACGGTTTATTTCGACATTGGCAAATGGAGTGGTGCTTCACCGCAAAAGAAATTAGGCGGATTCAGTTTTACTATTGAAAAGTTTAAGCTGAATACATCGAAATTAGCAGAACAAGAAGTCGGGCTTACCATTGGAGGTAAGTTGGGTGTGCTTGAAGACAAGCTGCAGGCAAGTGCCACATTCTCCATCATGGCTGTGGCCGATCTGAAAAACAAGAGTTTGAAATACAAGGATACTCACTTTGAAGATGCGTCTATTGATTCAGACTTTGGTGGCATTTCACTGAAAGGTAAGCTCGAAGTACCCAGCAGTACTACAGAGAAAGGCTATAAAGGTGAATTGCACTTCAGCTTGCCAGGCGAATTCTTGAAGTTTGATGCTGCAGGAGCCTTTGTGGAAAAGAAGAAGTCGCAGATTGAGATCAATGATGAGCTCAAAAAGAGATATGGTGACAAGATACCCGCAAAGGTCAATATTGACAGTACCTACAATTATTGTTTCCTCGAGGTACAGGCCTCTTCCAAGGCACTTTCTTCCATCCAGCCCGTTTCGATTAAAAGCATCAAAGGCGGTTTCTATTGGAATTGCCGGAAGCAAGATGTTAAGTTGGAATTCTCGAAAGACAATGTGACGGCCCACTACGGTATGTTGGGTGGTCTCTTAGGTGTTGGTCTGGTCTGTGGTGGAGATAACGCTATTACGGCTAATGGTGATATGATGGTGTTCTACGATATGTTCCACCATAGGTTGTCAACCATCAAGATGAAAGCCGATATGCACGCTGTCACCAACGATGACGGTTCAAAAGGACTTGTCAATGCAGAGGCAAGTATTGTCTATGAGAATACAGACGAGAAAAAGTACTTCGAGGTGGATGTCACGGTCGATGCCACAGCAGATATGGAAGATGCTTTCAAGGAATTTGTGGGTTCTGATTTGGTAGCCAACTTGAAGAAAAAGGCAAATACAGGATTGTCGGAGATGGGCGAGGGAAGTGGCCGCAACACCGAAACCTCTCAGGCTGATAAGAATGAGCAACAAAAGAAAGGAGAGAGCAGCGGACACCTGAAGGCTGGAGCCACTGTCAATGTGAACTTCAAGATTACATGGAAAGATAAGAAGGTGGAACACAAGCCTGCCCTGTGGCATCTCTACATCGGTCAGCCCTCGAAGAATGAGGAGCAAGACAAGCGTTGCCGCATTACGTTCATCGACTTCGCCTTGGGTAAGAAGACCGACCACTTTGCCATGTGGGCTACCATCTATGCCGATGCCTACCTGTGCTTCGGCAACGAGCTGCCCCTTGACGATCTTCCTCCTATCCCCAAGGAAATCAGTGATTACTTGGGTCTGAAACAGGAAAACCTGACCCAGGGGGACGGTGACTTGAATGCTGAGGCCGTGAAAACCCGCACAAAGCAGTTCTCTACCTTCAAACCTGGTGGTAACAAGGGTGGTGTAGCTTTTGGTGCGAAGATATACGGTGACATGGGTCTCAACTTAGGACTCGTCTATGCTCGCTCGACAGCAATTGCAGGCTTCGACGTGATGATTATGAAACTGAAGAAAGGTACTCAGTGTATTGGTGGTGGCGAAGCTGGTAAGAATGGCTGGTACGGCATGGGACAGGTATATGCCTTGCTCAAGGGCGAGATCGGTCTCGACATTGACCTGTGGCTCTACCGTGGTAAGATACCTCTCGTAGATGTTGGTCTCGGTGCTTTGCTCAAGGCAGGTATGCCCAACCCGACATGGATTTATGGAAAGGCCAAAGCCCACTTCAATCTGTTGGGCGGACTCATCAAAGGAAGTGCCACTGTGCAACTGAAGGCTGGCGAGGTATGTACACCCGAATTTGGTAACCCGCTCGATAATATTGATATCTTCGGTGATGTGACACCTGGCGACGAAGATCACGATACAGGATGGAACGAGGAAAATATCATTTCAGCCTCCGTGTATCCGGAATTCAATACCAACATGGAGATGGACACACCGTTCCGTTTGCTCGACCAGAACAAGGCTTATCAGATAGCTGACTTCGATGAGGAACTTGAAAAGTACAGTGAAGAAGCCTCGCGTACCTATCGGTTCTGTCTGTCACCTGACAGCATCCGTCTGGCATGCTTCGAACCTGATCAGGCCACTGTGGATAATCCGAAGGCTACGTACGACCAGAGGGTACCCTACAATACCAAGAACCACAAGCTTTACAATGTGGCCTCTGGTTCACTCGATTATGGCAAACTTTATCGCCTGAAGCTTTCTGGTTATGCACAGGAATGGCGCGACGGTGAATGGGGCGATCCCTTCTTCAACGACTCAACAACCAACCATAAGGATAAGCGAGTGCCATGGTATCAGACACAGTACTATTATTTCCGTACTGATCCTACACCCGCTGTTCTGGAGAAGGATATTATGGTGTTCAACACCGACTATTATGACGACTTGAAGCGGCCTACTTTTGCATTGGCTCATTCTCGTTGGGATGTTGATAACTTCGGCAGTGCCGATGAGCCGGTATCGTTGCGCATAGAAGTCTCGAAGCCAAGTTCCAATGTATGGGAGTCGCCTTCCAAGATTCTACATAACGAACAGGCTTCCTACGACTACCGTATGGAGCAGGAAGCTTACGACAGAGCTGTGGAAGAAGCCTATGCTGCGGCCATGAAAGAATACGAAGAAGGTCCTTTGGCCGAGTATAACAAGAGAAGGAACGCTGCCCAAAAGCAGTGGAAGAACGATGTGTACACACCGTGGCTGGATGCTCACTATCCTGGATGGCGCGACTGGAAATTCTTAATCAGAGAAAAAGTCTATAGAGATGCTATAGAAACCATGCCGTCAAGCTCTCAGGAGTACATACCTCAAATTGATGTCCACCAATTCGAGGAGAATATTAGAGATTTCATTGTCAATATAGCCAAGGAAAAGGGTGAAGTTCTCAAGTTGAAAGAAACAATGGATGTACTTAAGACTGATAAAGGTTCTAAGGATATATATAATGTTTACAAGAACGAAGGTGTTAACACAACTACCATCATCGGAAGCATGGCAACAGAGAAGGTGTCTAACACGATGATGACTAACGCTGCTAGAGTCACTAACACGAGAGAGACCAATACGAGAGTCACTAACATGAGAGAGACTAATACGAGAGTCACTGAGACCAATACGAGAGTTAACAATGTGAGACAGACTGGCGGTGATGCCAAGCTGAGAAGATTATATGGTCCTATGCCAGAGTTGGACATCGTTGAGGCAAACGATACTATCTTCCAACGGGTGAAAGCTTCAAAAACCGCCAAACAGTCCTACACGGAGTACAAACGTGCGGAAGCTACCAAGCAGAAGGCCACCGACATGCTCATGAAAGAAAAAAGGAGCGACAATAGCAAGAATGAAATCGTGGGTTTCTATGCAATACCAACGTATATCACTAATGTCTTTAACCCTGCCAAGGGCGATCGTGATACGTACACACCTACGATTCTCGTCTATCAGGTGTATTCCGACGGTCATGAGGCCGCAGTCCCAGGTACTGGTGGATTCCTCATAGAGGGCACTCCCTATGTGGATATTAGCCGTGACGATAAAACACATAAGGCGACAGTGCTTGATTCTGATGGTATCACTCAGCAGCAGTGGCAGTTCTTAAATGATGAGAACATCCCTGTGTTTACCTTCGATGAACCGATGCCACCGAAACCATCACTGGCCGATGTCATTGCTGATGCTGATCTGCCAGAAGTACATGAACCCGACTTGCAGCGCGACATGGACTCTGACATGTTCCAGATTCCGTTGGAGGAGATCAAGGTCGATACCGATGTAAAAGGTGACTATATCTTCCTGCGTACCAAGAATGAAATCGACATCAACCCCATTAAGGTGATGGCAGGAAGAGGTTATAAGTATCTCCGTATCTCCATCAATCGTATCCACAAAAAGAGCTACGACAACCTGATGGAACACATTGACGAATTGGCGCTGACCTACAGCACCCAGAAGGCTGAAAAGAAGGACGATGACATTATGGGCGACAAAAAGAAGTCGGGTTATGATGCCAGTCAGACAGGTAAGAGCGAGGTGACTGAGGAAGGTGAGCTGAACATGGATGCCTATCTGACCACCTATCTTAGTAGCTTAGAGAGCGAAACGATGGAATTGGATAGCATGGCCGTGCAGCGACTGAAGTACAACGTTGACATGAAGGACTTCTCCACCTGTCTCTATTCGAGATTACTTATTCCAGAGAACGCGTACAACAACTTCGATGAGGATTATTCCAAAACGTATTTCAACGATATTCGAAGGCGTGAACGCGTCCGAATACAGTTGCAGGAAGTGGAGTATAACTACCAGACCAATTACAATAATGAGAAGATAGCTTCTGATAACCTTTGGAAACTGGATCCCTACCTCTCGATGGGGTATTGGTCGAAGTGGGCTATAATTGGCGGCTATCCACCTTATCGTTATTCCGACTTCCCCGGTCTGACACTTGAACTTGATAGGCCAGAATATCGTCAGGGCAACCATTCGAAATATACCGATGGAGGTCATTTGGCTTCTTCCGCCGACGAAAAGGAAATCTATGACGTAAGCCAATTCTTTGCCCCAAGTATGTATTATGCCAGTGACCGCAGCGATCACAGACGCTATACATGGGGCTTTGAGAAGAGACAGGATGCCGTAGATGCGATTACATCCACCATTTTAGCCGACTGCCGAATGGCGGCAGCCATCCGTAATGCTGTCCATAAAGTGTCGCAGATTACAAAAACCCATCAGTTGAGTGATGTATATAAGAACATTGAAAAGCCATACGGTTCCATGAACATCAGTCTGGAAGACTACTATTCGTTCAAGTCCAGGAATAACACGACGATTTACACTCGTCATAATAAAGCCTCCTTCCTTGTGCTGAATGTGCCGCTGATGATTTATGCTGATTATGATGGTGATTATCAGGGAAGGAAAGGAAAAGAATATGACCAGTTCATCAATGAAGGTTCTATTCTACGTAACAGTGACACATACGTCATTACCCGACGGCCGAATATAGTATGGCGACTGAACAGGAATCGTGCCCATCAGGTGACTAACGAGAACAACCTGATTGTATCATACGGAAAAGATTTTCTTAATGAAAGAAAGGATGATAGAGGGAGGACGCTGTATTCCCCGAAGGACATCGATGCCAGGTCGCTGTTGCAAAATATCAAGAATCTGAAGTTTGCCTGCTACAGGCAGAATGCCTATCATACGGGAATCGGTGCCGACAGCGAACATGCCTTCGATGTATGTACTGAAAAACAGGCAAACGGCAGCTATTACATTACACCCGAAATCATAGAGTTCAATTACAATCCTACGATAGAAACTCATCAGTTGAGTAATTACACGTTTGATATTAAAGATGTCATGAAATAATGAATAAGAGTAAAATAGTTTTTTGGCTGATGGGGGCACTGATGCCCCTTGCGCTGACAGCACAGACAATCGACACCAGCGTTGAAGCGCAGACACCTGATCGCCATTGGTACAAGATCAGCGTGCTGACCCGAGCCATGGGTGACAGTGTGATGGTGCGTTGGGCACCTGATGAGTTTGTGCCTTGGAAGTATCTCAATGGTTATGGCTATGAGGTGGTGCGTGTCTGTCGTGAGCAAGACTTCAGAATCGACACGTTGGCCACCAATGTCCACCCCATCAGTCGACGTGAGTTTATGAGTCGTTTTGCTGCAAACGACTCGTTGGCTGCCGCAGCAGTACAACTCATCTTCGGCAAGGGCACCAGTCTCGACCAGACACAGAGTGCCCCTGGAACAGCGGGCAGTATCCTTGAAGTAAGGGAGGAACAGCAAACACTGTACAGCTTTGCCATGCTCATTGCCGAAATGCGTCCCGACATAGCTCAGGCCATGGGACTGATGTTCATCGACCGCACTGCGCAGTCTGGAGTTACCTACGACTATATCGTCAATCCTTTGGTTCCTGACAGCATTCTACCTGTACAGGGCGGCATTCATTTCGATGTAAAGAACACTCCTTATATTCCCGATAGCTACACGACAGAAATCACCGACTCTGTCATTGCCCCTAACAACGTGCAGATTTACTGGCCACATGACAAACACACTGTTTATGACATTGAACGTCGTGACAACGGAACGGGTTCGTGGCGCGTGCTGAACGAACGCCCCTACCTGCCATCCCAGGTGAATCCTGCTCTTGAGGCTGACCTAAACGTGTACAACGATGAGGGACTTGCTATCGGTACCTATGAATACCGTTTGCGGGCCTACGACGCTTTCGGTCTGCGCAGTAACCCGTCGGCTGTCCACCGCGTGGAGGTGCGCGACCTCGTTCCACCTGCCATCCCGGTGCTTGACCGTATCGAGATTGAGCGTCCTGGCAATGCTGTGATTGCCCGCATTATATGGCATAAGGATAGCTTAGAGGCTGATTTCGAAGGTTTTGCGCCTCTATACTACCATGAGCAAGTAACACTTGGCCAGTGGCTACCACTCACCGACACACTCCTGTCTCCAACCGACACCATGTGTGTGGTCAATGTTACTGGTCTTTCTACAGGAACCATCGCCATAGCCGCCTATGATACGGCTCATAACGTAGCAATGTCGGTACCCATGCCCATCCGCATCTCCGATGTAAAGGCTCCAGAAACTCCGCAGAACTTCCGCGCACTGGTATCTCCCACAGGATTGGTCAGCCTGCGCTGGAGTCCTTCGCCCGACAAGGATGTTCGTCAGTATGAGATTTACAAAGCCAATGCTTTGGACCACCAGTTTATACGCATTACTCCTGTTGACCTGCGCGACACGCTCTACTTCGACACGATTAATATTAATCTGAACCAACGATATGTTTATTATAAGGTGAAAGCCTCTGACTGGAGTGGTAATGACTCACAGATGTCTGAAGCCATTGCCGTACCCATACCAGACTTCACTCCGCCAATGACCTGTCGTGTGGACTCCGTTTCCATGGACGATGAAGCGATTCGTATCTGGTGGATTGGTTCCAACGAAGCCACAGTGAAGCAGCACCGGCTACTGCGTAAGCTCAAAGGCGAGGATCACTGGACGCTTATTGCCACTATCGATGCCGACTCGCTGCAAGATAACACCTTCTATATGGAGGATCGACCGCCCTACGAACAGGATCGCCGCTACTACTACGCTGTTGAGACCATTAGTCACATGGGAGCATCATCGGGTCTTAGTATGCAGCAGTCGTTCCTCTTCCGTGGACCACAAGTGTTCGAAGTGCCCATCAAACTCTATGCTGGCTATGAACAACGTGACGGTTCGGTACGTTTAGGATGGGATGTGGGACAGATACCCATTGACGCAGACTATTACTATTGCATTTACCGCAAGGCTAAAGGCAAAGAAGGATTTCGCTATGTCACCTCGGCTGCCAAGGACGAGCCGACTTATTTTGACTATACGATACGACCAGGTGAAACTGCTGAGTATTATGTAAAAATCAAGTTCCGTGACGGGAGGGAGACGAGCCGTTCAAATACCGCTATTGTGACCATTCCTGAAAAAAAGTAGGATCGTAACACCTTGAAAAAGTGAAGGATATGATAAAGAAGCTATACAACATAACTCTCGCATTGACAGCCAGTCTTCTGACTGTGTCCTGCGCTGAGTTTTTCGAACCTAACGAGGCTACCTTGCCTGTTTCCATGACGCTCAGCAATCATGATGTGACGGTCATGGAAGGCGATACCTGTGTTGTACGCCCCCTATTCACACCCGACTCTGTCTCCAATGGTGCAGTATTCTGGACGACCATCAACCAAGAGGTGGCACGATTCATCAATCCTGACACATTGGTGGGCGTGGCGCAAGGCTCCACAGAGGCAATAGCTATTCCTGTCATTGACTACACAAAAACCGACACATGCCGTGTCACTGTTATCCCACGCTGGGAGTTTACCGCAAATTTCAACTATCCTGAGGATATGGTGGTCTATGCCGACATCAGAGTGCATGGGCAACCCGTAAATGAAGACATGCTCATCGGTGCTTTCTGTGGGGATGAACTGCGAGGAATGGGACAGACGCTTGAGAAATTTGGGGTGCGTTATACCCTCATCCGTGTCTGGGGACCTTATGCCTTGAGCCATGAAACCATCGTATTCCGCTGCTACGACCGACGAAACTATACGCTTGAGGAGTTCGACGAGGCACTTGAGTTCGACGGGGAGACGCATGGCTCTCTCAAAAACCTATTTAAACTTACCATTGAATAATCAAACCCAATAATGAGTCTTATGAAAAAGGTATTCCTTTTCGCTTGCATCGCATTTCTCGCCGTCTCATGTACACTTTACATGGATGAGGAGGACTCCATACTTAACGATGACGAACTACCCGTCTATACAGGCGAAGGCTACGATGAAGTGGTACACGTTCAAGAAGATAACCTTGATGCATACTACCAGTACAATTCCAACGTACGTCATTTCAGCGATGATATGCAGAGCCATATCATCAAAGTGAAGTCAGATCCCGATGAACTGTTCACCTATATCGATTTTGATAAGAACACACCTATCGAACTGCTTCCCGTCAAGGGTGATATTCTCGTAAGTTTGGAAACTGATCACTTTCCCGAGGGATTTGGCAACCATGTATTGGCTGTCGGCAACACTGGCGATTTCTATCGCTGCCTGACTTGTGTGGCCGATATGAAGGACATATTCAAGACATTCAATCTTAAAGCCGAACTATCCAATCCTGATGCAACAGGCCCAAATGAGACACGTAGCGGTGATGACGAGTTTGATCTGGAAGATACGCAAGCCTTTCACGAAACTTTCCATCCGAAAGGGGATTTTTCTTTATCCAAAGGCCCTGTTGAGGGGAAAGTAAGTTTCGATGAGAGTAAAAACTCGGTTGATTGTACTTTCGGCATTCAGGTTGAGATGGGAGACGGTATGTTCCCAAATATCAAGTCATACACAAAAGTTGAGAGTAATTGGGACTTCGATGTAACAGGTACGTTACAAGGAGAAGTGAAAATCAAAGAAAAAAAGAACATCTTGCCCTCTAAAGCGAGAGTAAAGGTCGGCTATGTTTTGATTAAGTTCGTCCTGGGTTTTAAACTGATGTTTGTAGCCAATGCCTCGGTCACAGGCAATATCAAAGGCAAGACTTTTTTTGAATCTACTCCATCTTCACCGAAAATTGACGGGAACAAGAATATTTCCGAAATCTCCAACATGAAGAACTTTGAAAACGAAGAAGGTGACTTTAAAAATGACTTTGACTTCAGCAAGGCCGTACTAAGCGGTTCTATAGGATTTCGCTTCCATCTCAGTGTAGGTGTCGGACTCTATACGAAATCCATCGGCTTGCGTTATCAACCTTATTTCTATTTAGGATTCCAGTCTTCAGTTGGTGGTACTACCAGTTCGGGTATCACAGACATTGGCTTATCCAATGCTTTGGAGTTTATTCCCAATATAGGTCACGAGGCAGTGCTCATGCTTGATCTCAATCTGGAAAGAATAGCTTCCAATGTCATCGGTAGTTTCATCAAAGACGCAGCCTCGTTAGTGGAATACACTGAATATTTGACGGGTAATGCATGGGAGGATGGAACAGCCTTGAAAGAGTTCAGCGACAAGTGGGAAGAATACTCCAATTATCTTGACGATGACGGAACGCTGAAAGAAGACAAGCACCAGACATTGCTCGAAAAACTCAAAGGACCATGGGCCATCAGCTTTTCTCTGGGTGAGAAAACCATTGAGAAATTTCATTGGACAAAGTCCTGGTATCCCAAGATCGACGACAGCAAGCTACGAATCTCGCGCATTACCGTGAGAAACGATGATGGAACCACTGACTTTCAAGGAAGTTACAAACTGTCTCAACTAGGATATTTCACCTCCTTCGGCAAAAAGTACTATCCCAGATTAGCCGTGTTCAAAGGAAAAGAACTGATAGATATCTACAAACCTGTAAGCTCTTCAGTTATTACAAATAAAACCTCATTGGATAAAGAGTATATCTACAAACTCAAGGGGCTTCAATACGAAAGCGACTACATCGCCTATCCTTGTTACTCTGATTCAGAAGATGGGAATATCAAATGGATGGACAAAGGATTGCCTTTCTCGTCGGGGAACCCTCTCTTCTCCGTTATCTTGGTTACCCAAGATAATTGCGACTACAGTCACATGTCTGCCTCAACAAGCTTAGATGGCAAAGAGCACGATGCCTATATCTTTGAGTTCTCAAGCATTACCTCCTGTCGGGGTACTCGCGCGCACAAAGTTACAAATATGGGTATCGAGGCCTCCTGGAAAGGCAAGAACGGTTCTCAAGGCACCACATCTCAGGATTGGCCTTATACAGTGGATGGTATTACCTATGGAATCAAGGATGGCGAATACACCAATGGTTGGCGCATCACGACCATTGACGATCCCCAGGTTGACTTAACCTTGACACCTTGGATGGATGTCGTTGATAAAGAGACTGGTGTTAAGACCCATATAAAGTTCACTCCCTATAACATACAACTATCTTATTAGGAATCCATCTAAAGGAGTTCGCTGAACTAACTTTTCTCTCAGATATGGAAAGAAAAACTATTATTTCTTTCCATATCTCTTACTAATTTTGTAACTTTGCCCAAGATAAACCAGAAGTATATGCGTAAAGTTATAGGAATAGGGGAGACCATCTTCGATATCATCTTTAAGAACAATCAACCGATAGGGGCTGTGCCTGGAGGAAGTGCTTTTAATGGCATGATCTCTTTGGGACGGTCGGGCGTGGAATGCTCGTTCATCAGTGAGACAGGTAACGACAGGGTAGGCGAGAGCATCATCCGCTTTGCCCGCGAGAATGGCGTGAACGCGGATAATATCAATGTGTTCCCTGAGTCAAAATCGCCGATTTCATTGGCGTTTCTCGATGAAAAGAACGATGCTGACTATCTCTTCTACAAGGATCATCCGCACGACCAGCTCGACTTTGTCTATCCTGACGTGCAGCCCGATGACATCGTGATGTTCAGTTCGTTCTATGCGGTGAACCCCGTGATCCGTCCTCAGGTATATGGATTCCTCAACTACGCCCGTCAACATGGAGCCATCCTCTATTACGATGTGAACCTCCGTCCGTCACACCGTCATGAGGTGATGAAACTGACGCCGAACTTCCTCGAGAACCTTGAACTGGCGGATATCGTGAGGGGCTCGAAGGAGGATTTCGAGGTACTGTTCAAGAAGGATGATCCCGATAAGGTGTATAACGCGGAGATCTCTTTCTACTGCAAGAATTTCATCTATACCCAGGGTGCAGGCCCTGTGGCACTGCGCACCAATCAGGTGAAGAAGGAGTATCCCATTGCGGCTACCGAAACGGTGAGTACTATTGGGGCTGGGGATAACTTCAATGCAGGACTGGTCTATGGAATGATGAAATACGATATCACCCGCGAGACTGTTGAGCAAGGACTGACGGAGGAGCAATGGGACCTGATCATCCAGTGTGCACAGGAGTTCTCAGCTAACTGCTGTCAGAGCATCAACAATGCAGTGAGTGTGGAGTTCGGAGCCCAGAAGAAAAAGGAATTACAAGAAGCTTTAGAACAAAAAGAGCAATAACTATGATACAGATTACAAACGGAATTTATTATGTGGGTGTGAACGATCGCAACAAGAACCTCTTCGAGGGCTTGTGGCCGCTGCCCAACGGAGTGAGCTATAACTCGTATCTGATAGATGACGAGAAGGTGTGTCTGATTGATACGGTAGAAGTGGATTTCTTCGTGCCGTACCTGAAGAATATCCAGGAGGTGATAGGTGATCGTCCCATCGACTACTTGGTGATCAACCACATGGAACCTGACCATAGCGGTAGCATAGCCTTGATCAAGAAATACTACCCGCAGATCCAGATTATTGGTAACAAGAAAACATTCCAGATGATGGAGGGCTTCTATGGTATCGATGAGGGTACATTGGAAGTGAAAAACGGCGATTCCATCGAGCTTGGCAAGCATTCACTGAACTTCGTGCTGACACCAATGGTACATTGGCCGGAAACCATGATGACGCTTTGCGAATCTCACATCTCTAATCTCTCATCTCTCATCTTGTTCAGCGGTGATGCTTTCGGTTGCTTCGGTGCCTTGAACGGTGGTATCATCGACAGTGAGATCAACTGCGATACGTTCTGGCTGGAGATGGTGCGCTACTACTCGAATATCGTGGGTAAGTACGGCACACCGGTGCAGAATGCACTGAAGAAGTTGGCAGGTGTGAAGCTCGACTATATCTGCGCCACCCACGGTCCGGTATGGCATGAGTATATTGATAAGGTGGTGGGGATGTACGACAAGATGAGTCGTTACGAGACCGAGCCAGGATTGGTGATCTGCTACGGTACGATGTACGGTAATACGGAGCGTGCAGCAGAGGTGATTGCCCGTGCTGCCTCACAGGCTGGACTGAAGAACATCGTGATGTATAATGTGTCGAAGACGCATCATTCGTATATCATCCGCGACGTATTCCGCTATAAAGGACTGATTGTTGGTGCGCCAACTTATAATACCGGTCTCTACCACGAGATGGACGTGCTGCTCTCTGAGTTGGCAGGCAAGGACATCAAGAACCACCTGATGGGTTGGTTTGGCTCCTTCGGCTGGGCTTCAAAGGCCGTGGCAGAGATCCAGAAGTGGAACGACGAGCGTCTGCACTTCGAGGCAGTAGGCGAGCCTGTGGAGATCAAACAATCTCTCACCCCCGAAACATTCGCTCAGTGCGAGGCGTTGGGTAAGGCAATGGCAGAGCGGTTGCTAATTGAAAATTGAGAATTGAAAATTGACAATTATAGGAAGGTGGCCAATTCTTCAATGGAGTTGGCCACTTTTATATAGCTATCCCAATGTTTGCGGGTGACTCCCTTGGCCTCTAAGTCATGAAGACAGGTGATGAGGGAATCCCAGAACCCTTTCATGTTATAGAGGATAACGGTCTTGTGATGGTAGCCAATGGTAGCGGATGAGGCCACGGAGAAGATCTCATCCAAGGTGCCTATACCGCCAGGCAGGGCGATGAACACATCGCTCTGCGCCATCATCAGTGCCTTGCGGTCGTTCAGGTTATCACAAGGGATATGCACATCCAAGTACTCACTCACATGTCCGTTCTCTTCCACCTTCGAGGGAACCACGCCGATAGTCTGTCCACCCGCTTCATGCACCGCCTTGGCAATGCAATCCATCAGTCCTAAGTCAGTACCACCGAACACAAGTGTGTGCCCGTTCTTGGCGAGCCACTCTCCCAATTCTCTTGTCATCGTGAAGAAATCACGATCGATATCTTCGTTCGCGGAACAAAAAACACATACTTTCATATATTTATAACGTTCAATACCTCCTTTTATTTTATTTCTCGATGAGCCAATATACCATGTGATTGGTTGTACGACGTCTCTTAAACTGAAACTGGATGTCATTCAGTGCATTACCGATTTTCTTGAAGTTGGTATCGGGGTCGAAACTCGGATAACGGCTGGCCAATAAGGAACTTATCTCGCCCAGACTCCACCATTTCCCTTTCTCTTCGTCCTTTGGACTACGGAAGGTCTCGCCAATCATCTCAACCAGGTCATTCAGATGCTGGTAGGGTTCGTTCTCCTTGATCAGTTCGGCAATCTCTTCATCGTTCAGCCAGAAACGCTCACCGCTGTTGAACAGGTGCAACGCCTGGGCAAAGAGCTGCTGATGATTCAGATTGTCGGTGAAATCGATGTTTCCAGTAACACCCACACAAACGAAACGTCGTGAACCTGTTGGATCAACAAGCGGTTTGAGCTGGTTGGTGGTACCGATGAACGAAGTATATCGGCGGTACAACTTGATGGTCTTGCCGTATGGAGGTCGGAACTTCACGTCGGCAGATGACAGTAGGTACTTCAGTACGATCTGTTGCGAGCTGGTGGTCTTGTCAAACTCGTCGATGTTGATCAGGGCGAACGAGGTGAGCGCGATGTTCAGGTCGAACTCGTTCTTGAAGTTGATCTTATCGTTGTAGTAATCCCTTAACTCAGGCGGTAGGATAATCTTGCAGAAGCGTGTCTTTCCGCAGCCTTGCCTTCCAATCAGTAGGGGCGTTAACGCATTACCTGTCAGCTGCTTGTCACTCTCGCGCCATTGTGCCACCATACCGACAAGCCAATATCTCAGGTATTTCTCCCAATGGGGCTGGTTGGTAGGCACTCTTGTAGCGAGTTCCTTGATATGGTCCTTTCCGTCCCATTGTGGCAGCTGATCGAGCCAAGTGTTCACTGGGTCGTACTGCTCGATACGTGTGGAGTCGATGAAGCGGTTCACGTTCCTGTCCCATGCTTTCAGTCCCAATTCCGTGGCTCTTAGTGTCATATCGTTTCTCACCTCCTCGGTCAGTGGCTTGAAACGCTGGTCGTCAGCGTATTTCTCACGATATTCAGCCACACCCGTCAACAAGTTCTTCCGCATTTCGAAGTTCGACTGTAGGAAGATCTCCGTTTTCATGGCCTGAACAGTATCCTCGGGAATACTCTTCATGGGTTTCACCTTATGTTTCTTGCGGTAGTCTTCCTGCTCTGCCACACTATAGACTACCTGGAAAATCTTCTCTACCAGCAGCTTGTCGGTGCTTAACACAGGGTGCTCCATCGTCAAACCTTGGGCATGGGCAAGTGGTATGCCCTGTTCCAGGCACATACTGGCAATCCGCATGAGCAGCTGTCCCAGTTTGTTATCGTCAGGCAGCTCGAAATAGCGGCCCAGCACCTCGTCAACGATGAACAACCAGTTCAGTTGATAGGTTCGTGTAATGGTGCGACCAGGCATCAGGTGGTCCTCCTCGTCGTTGATGACCACAGGCTGAGGCATATCATGTCTGTTGCAATCGGCAAAGAAAGGACGAGCTTCCGGGTTGTAGTACATCTCAGGGTCGGCACTCATATACACCGTTCTATCAAGTCGTGGCTCCAGATACTCGATATCTATCTGGAACTGGTTCTGATAAGCCTGTCGTGCCGTCTCATACAGATTCTTATGAAACAGCCGTATCTCCTCTTCCTCCTTCGGTAGTTGCTCTTTATCATACAACTCGCCCCTACACACAATCTTCACGCTTTTCCCTGATCCGCCTAAGAAGCACATCACCGTTTCCGGCAGTTTCTTCACCTGCTCTCTTAACGCCACGGCCTTCTCGTAAGTGGGAAGGTTGTTCATTTCCAGAACTACCAGACCATTGTAGTTGATCATCCTTTTCTCGCCCTTGCGATTTTCATAGTCGGCCGCAAAGCATATCCTCGGCAATGGAATGCCGCCTTTCCAGTTAGTAATGACCTGTCCGTCATCCTGACGTTGGCATTTCATGAGATGATATACTCCTCTGACCTCTCTCACAGACCGCTGCAACTGACAGTCTTGAATGGCGTTGGCCAGTTCGTCCAGCTCAACGCGGTTAATCACTTCTTTGTTTCTTGTCTTTTTGAACAGTGTAACTTTCATAGTTCGTGTTTTTATTAATGAATAATTGACGTGCAAAGGTACAAATAAGTGAGCAAAACACCAAAGGAAACCTAGTTTTTTACCCGAATAATTCATGGTAACTCATTTTTTTGTGGGAAAATGCGGGTTTTACCTACATAACTACATAGTTTTGTTGTAACCAACTATAATACAACGAATTACAAACCATTCTACCTACATGCAAACTACATGGAAACTACATATAACTACATGCAAACTACATGGTATGATGGGTATAAACGACAGGAACCATGGTGTTCTCGATAAGTATCTCAGTCGTTTGCTATGAAATTCTCTAGAGAATTTATGAATAACTACGTCACTTACTAGTAGTAACCATGCTACTTGCTCACAAATTCTCTAGAGAATTTATGTAAGAGTGACGTTTTTGCTACCTCATAATGCCACAGTTTCTATGGTTTTATACGGCAATATGTGGTAAAACATGTAGGTAGCATGTAGTTATATGTAGTTTGCATGTAGGTAGAATAGATGCAAAACATCAGTGTTTATGCGTGTTTCAAGCGTTTTCATGTAGGTGTGTAGGTAGTTTGACGATTTTTCATCGAAGATTTTGCAAATTATAGTCGCAAAAGAAATGATTTCTCGATAAATTTGGGAATTCTCTAGAAAATCATTAATTTTGCAGAAATATTACCGAATGCGTTATGAAATACAGAATCAAGAAAGAAACAAAGCCCACGCTTCCCACCTTTGGTAAATACAAGGCAGTGGCAGTGCATAACCAGACCATCGACAGCAAACAGCTGGTAAAGGAAACGGCTCAACGTATGGGAACCGATAGCGCCAACGTCTATGGTGTCCTTCTCAGCATGGCCGCGGTGGTAAACAGTCATCTTCGTGCAGGCGACAAGGTGCGACTGCCCGATTGGGGAATGATGAAACTCGAAATCGAGAGCGAGAAGGTTGATGATCCCAAAACCTTTCGTGCCAAGAAGCACATCCGTGGCGTGCGTTTGCATTTTATTCCTGAGAGTTACAAGGGAAGTCAGGATTTGTACAAGGACATCAAGTTCGAGAAGGAGAAGAAGGGATAAGTTTCCATTTCTCTCATTTAATCACGACCACTTTCCCTTTGTTGATGTACACGCCTTGTTTATTGGGGTTCTCACTCAGTTTCTGACCATCAATGGTAAACCACCCATCATTTGCATTGTCAACTGTCATTTTTCCATTGTCAATTTCCTCAATGCCTGTTTCAATCGGCACGATGCTACCGAACTTGAGCCAAGGAGAATACGAGCGGTATGCCTCTATAGCTGAGGCTGGCACATGGAGTGTGACATGCCTTATGTAAGGATATTCAAAGGCGTTTAAGTCACATGAACCAGGTGGTTGCTCACTAAAGACGTAAACATCCTTTAGGTTCTGGTTGTTATAGAATGCATGGTAGCCAATATTACATGTGTTGTTCGAAATGATGACGGTTTGTAACTGTGAGCAACCTTCGAACGAGTGATCTTCAATTCTTGTGACACTCGGCGGAATGTCAACAGTTATAATGCCACTACCCGCAAAAGCCCCATTTTCTATATACGGGACACTATTGGGGATGGTCAGATGGGTAAGGGATTCGCAATTCGCAAAGGCATCCTTCCCGATAACACCAATTCCCTCAGGCAGGTCAATTTCCGAGAGTTTGAGGCAAGAGGCAAAGCAACTGTTAGGTATATTTTTCAGATTGTCAGAAAGACGGACTGAGACAAGATTGGTGCAGTCATGGAAAGCCCAATCATAAATATAACTGACATGATGAGGAATCACGATGGATGTCAGTGAAACACAGTTGCTAAAGGCTGAACTGCCAATCTCAATAAGATCCTCGGGTAGCGTAATCGATGATAGTGAAGTGCATTGAGAAAAAGCTGCTCTCGAAAGTGTTCTTAGATGACTTGGCAGAGTTACATCTGTCAGTTGGGAGCAGAAAGCGCACATGCCCTCGGGCAACTTCTCCATATTATCAGGCAATACCAGCTTACGAAGACTAATACATCCCCAAAAAGCATCATCTGCGATCTTCGTTACGCTATTGGGAATCGTCAATGAAACCACGTTCATGCAGTCGCGGAAGGCATCCCCATTAATCTCCGCTACGGCATATTCCTCTCCATCATATATAATTGTAGAAGGGATGGTGATATCACCCTTGTAATTGACCTCACCCCTTGTTACAATAGCTACTCTCTCTATCGGATTAATATTATAGAATATACCGTCTATCTTGGTATCATAGGCGGCACTGGCGGCAATAGAAGCCAATAGGAAAACGAACGTAAATAGAATCTTTTTCATAACCACATTATTATGTTACTTCTATAATTATATGACGGGCATGCATTCAAAACACGTAGAGGAATCTTTTAACTTTAATCTAAATTAACGAAAATGCCTGCTTACGCATGCAAATATATATCATTATTCTGAAACTTCCAAGGAACTACATGAAAATCGTAAGAACCGCTTGAAGCATTGTTTTATTGTAGTTTATATGTAAGTTTGAGAAGGAGAAGAAGTGATAAGCCGACAGAGATAATAACATCCAGATTATACATTTGTATATTCGTAACTTCCAAAAATATTGACCGTTTTCTTTAGTTCTGTAATAACTTTCCGCTCCAACAAACGAAAACTACCCGTCCATGTTTGTAATGGAGCGGGTAGTTTTTATGTCAGGAAGATATTCCAGTCACGTTATTCCACTATCTCGATGGGACCGGATATGCGTTCATATTCATCCACGACACGCTGACCAGTGCTGGCATCATACGTGCTTATAGCCATTTTGTCATTGGTCAGAATGACAATGGTTTTTCTTATTACTTCATTAATCCACGCAATTTCAATGACACCATCTTCTTTGACGTACCAAGGAAGCATTGCCTTCAGTTTTGCGGGTGAATCCATACCATTGGGAAGAGTGAAGAATTCCACAATCGTATTCTGAGGTTCATACATGAACCAGGCACCAGCGTTCTTACGGACACCGTCTTTAACCTGAATCCAGTAGCCCGCAAGTAATGATTCGTTCAGACCTTTCACGGCATTACTGTCGTCATCAACGTTATTCCCGATGAAGGTGGAAGACGTGTCGTCATCATCGCTACAACTGATGAAAGCTGTAGTAATGAATAATGCCATCAAAACATACAATAACTTTTTCATATTCATTCGTTTTTAGTTTGACTCTTTTTTTATATTTATAATGTGCAAAGATAACGAAATCTTGCATCGGATCACCAACTTATAAATCTGATGTATCCTTTACCTTCGCAAAGATATAATAATATATCTATCCCGCCAAGTATTTCAGAAGTTTTTTGTTCGTCAAATTTCGTTTTTTGACAGAATATCTCTTTGCATCTATCAACAGCCCAATAAGTTACAAAAATAATTCGTCAAAATTCGTCAAACCCTACTTCAAGGCTCGAATGAGGTTGTTCTTAAGGGAATAAGCGTCCTTCTTCCCAAACAGTTTCTCATTGGCGCGAGCCTTGGCATTCGATACGGTAGAGGCATGAGAATCGGTCATGGCGGATATAGCTTTCTCGGGGATGTCAAGGATGAGCAGGATGCAGATTCGCTGCTCTAACTGAGACAAAGGCTTTCCTTCACCAAATGACTTGAAGGTGGCGGGAACATCCTTGCTGAATTGTGATGTCAGAAGATTCCATTCAGCATCAGTCGGCTTTGGCCGTTCTGATTTTCCATCTGCCTTCTTGACAAACACCTGGGCAACACCACTCTCCAGGAAATCTTCTATACGATCCGACTTGTTGTCTGGAATGCCTCTCTTGTAAGCGTCATTCTCTGTCTGCAAACGCTCAATGGTCTGGGTTAGTTCCGCCTCCTGCTGCTCTTTCAAGGAAATAACAACCTCGTAGTTATTCTCCTTCAGTTGGCGTAGTTCCTCCTGAATGGCCATCCTTTGCATCTTTGCGTTGTTTAGAGACTCCTCTAACCTGGCGATTCTCTCCTGCTTTGCCTTCTGATTCCTGCGATACAGCCAAGTAGTCAGGGCTATTGCTGCGAGTAATAAGACGCTGATCAGTAAGATTACTACAAGAAGAATGATGGCACTATGGGTCCTCTCTCTTTCTTGGGCAGCCTCCTTTTCAAGACGGTTGTAATTATAGAGAGCCGACATCTGGGCCACCACATCCCGGTCTTTGAGGGCAATGGAAGAGTCGTTGGCCATGCAATACAGACGGGCATATTTAGCAATGGAATCTGCCTGATGACGCTTGGTGAAGACACGAAGCAACCCACTGTACATAGGATCTTGATCTACAGGTGTCATCCCTGGACGATATATCTTTCGATAGTAATATTCTGCCGAGTCGAGTTTGCCGATACCCTCATAGTACTTACCTTTGTATTCATAGTACTGACGTTGTGAGGGTGGGAGTTCATGATGTTCATCAAATAACTCAGATTCAGCTTCAAACTGATCCATCAATGCTTTAGCTTCTACTAGTCGCTGGGGTGGGTTAGTATAGAGGTACATTAACATTTTTGAGGAGCGTAAGGCCCATTGGTCGTATCCGTATTTCCGATATTGTTCGATTGCCGATTTCAGGATGAATTCTGCACTGTCTTTCTGGTTTAAAAGAATGTAGGCACCTGCTATCATAGCCTGATTGTATATGCCCCATTTGGGTTGGTTAGCACGGAAAGCATAATAGCTTGCCTGATTTCTGGCTTCGATTTCATTGGTTAATAGTAGTTGATAATGATAAATGTCAGCCATTTGGGCATAGACACGATTCAACGTGCTAAATTTGAAGTCAGTAGCTGTTGTATCAGTAGCACTGATAGCATCCTGATAACTGTTAATGGCCAGCGGTGCCTCGCCCATATCCGTATAGGCACGACCTAAGAGGTAATGGGCAAGAACGCGCTCGTTAACGGTGCCGTGGCGGTCAAAATGCTTAACAAGTACATTGCAAAGAGAGTCGGAGGTGAATTTGTCGCTGGTTTTATTCTCTGCATTCATGCGGTGCAACAGGTACTGCATGCGGAAATGACGGTTGAACTCAGCCTCGTGCAGTCCAAGACTGTCAAGAATCTGCAGGGCAGAATCGGGATGATCATCCATCAATTCCTCAGCTTTGAGCAGGGCTTCCTTGTACTCCTTTCTTGGTCCACAAGCCAGGAGCATGCATACGATAACACTGATATACGCTATACGCTTCATCTCATTACATTAGTATCCTTTACCTTCGCAAAGATATAAGAATCTATCCATCTCGCCAAACAATTTGGATCTTTTTCGTTCGTCAATTTTCGTTTTTTGACAAAACATCTCTTTGCATCTATCAATTAGCCAAGAAGTTACAAAAATAATTCGTCAAAATTCGTCAAACCCTACTTTAAGGCTCGAATGAGGTTGTTCTTGAGGGAATAAGCGTCTTTCAAATAGGATCCATTCACAAATGCCGTATCCCTTACCTAATTAAGTTTAATAAATCTGCCGCAGATGTATCCTGCATCTGGATATAGGCGAATAGTTTCTTTCCAGCATCCTTCAGACTGGCTCCAAAGATATAAACCACATCATCAATAATCAGGAAGCGGTCGTGGTTATGCTGACAGGTGTGAATCGCAATTGGTGGATACTGCTGGTTATGCCGTTGCACATCAAGTTGGAACTGCTGAGCGGTCTGCTTGGTGTAGATGGTAGCTGAGACATTCGGCTCTCTCTTGCTCAGCATCGTCAAGGTTGTTTCATCCACGTAGTTATCCACTAACACGATTGATCTCTTTGCCTGCTTAATCAGACTTACAATCTGGACGTACGCATCAAATATTTGTCCGTCGTAGAAAATGCCTTCAATGGGAGGTAGTGAGGAACGAACAAAGAAATCTATTTTATTATGTATGTCACTCAATTGCATATCATAATCCAAAAACTTAGTTTCCATTCTCTGCTCTATGCTTCTAATATGCTGATTGATAATATACCCTCGGATGATAAACTCCTTCAGT
>JAFZBK010000038.1 GCA_017561825.1 Prevotella sp. | reverse complement strand
TTCAATTTTCAATTTTCAATTTTCAATTTAGAAAAGCTGTTAAACAAGCTTTTCTACAAGGTCTGCCCTTTCCCCTGGCAGCATATCGATCACCGGCAGTTCAATCATGGTATAGCAACCAGGCTGCTGACGCATAGAAGCGCGGGCAACGTTCACCAGTACCTGTGCCGTCAGGGCGGGGTTGTTGATACTCATATTGAACTCCAGACGCTGATTCTGTGTCTTACCGCTCACACCCTTTCTTACGAGGTGTACGCCGTGTCCCATATCCTTTACTGCATCCACCGACTCCACAGCAAACACATGAGTCTCGTCGTGAGCGAAATACGGGTCGGCCTTGATGGCAGCCGTCACATCCTCCAGCTTAGCATCGTCTTCCAGTTCCACATACACCATTCTGCGGTGAATACCTTCGCCCAGAGGAATAGTCATGGACAGTGCGTTCTTCACGCCCTCCTTAGAGCGTACGCATACGCTGTGACCCATTGACATACCCGGTCCGAAGTTGGTATAGGAAAGACCTTTGGGTGCCAGACTCTCCATGAGTGTTCTCACGATGCTGTCCGAACCCGGATCCCAACCTGCAGCAATCACGCTCACCGTACCCGTCTGCTTGTTGATCTCCATCAGACGCTCGCGGTAACCGCGGATATTGGTATGAATATCAAAGCTGTCAACGGTATTGATACCCAATGGCAGAATCTGCTTGGCAAACTCCTCGCATGAGCGGGTAGGGGTGGCCAGGATAGCCACGTCCACATCCTTCAGCTCCTTGATGTCCTTCACTACGTCGTAGGCGGCCAGCTCAGCCGGCTTGTTCTCTGCACCATTGCGGCGCACCACACCTGCAATCTCAAAGTCTGCCGAAGCCTCCAGTGCCTCGATGGTAAATTTTCCGATGTTGCCGTAACCCACTACGGCTGCTCTGATTTTCTTCATTTTACTTACACTTTTAATCTGTTTGTATTGTTTGCGGTTGCAAAAGTACATATTATCTTTGTAATAACGAACAAAATGTCCCAGTTTTTTTACTTTTCACCGAATAATACTAACCTTAGCACCGCCGACAACCAGTCGCTTAGCAATAGAATATACCCAAACGGGTATAAAATTTGGAAATATTGTTATGATTATACCCGATTGCGCCTATTCGAGCATCTGTTCCCTACTTTTTGACAAAACCGCACCGACTCTCACGAGCTAGTAAAGGGGTGGCTCCTCCTCTCATTTAGGCACATCCGCCAACACTGTTCAATTTGTCTTGTAATAGCTCTTCCCCAATCTTTTTCTGCTAATACTTGTGAAATTCAAGAATACTGATTATCTTTGCAAGGTGGAATGAAACCAATGGCAAAATGAACGACATTAAGATTGTGGTGGGCGACATCACGAAACTGGAGGTGGATGTGATCGTGAACGCGGCAAACCGCTCTTTGTTAGGAGGCGGTGGCGTGGATGGGGCAATCCATCGGGCGGCTGGTCGAGGACTGTTGGAGGAGTGTAGAACACTCGGAGGCTGTGAAACAGGACAGAGCAAGATGACGGATGGCTACAACCTGCCCTGCAAGAAGGTGATCCATACCGTTGGTCCTATATGGTACGGGGGTAATCATCATGAGCGGGAACTGCTGGCTTCCTGTTATGATACGGCCATGAAACTGGCGGAAGAGAATAACCTGAAGAGCATCGCGTTCTCGTGCATCAGTACAGGTGTGTATGGTTTCCCCAAAGATGAGGCTGCCCGTATAGCCAAGCGGGTACTGACGGAGCACCTGCAAAAAGGGTATCAGGGGGAGGTGATAGTATGCTGTTTTACAGAGGCTGATACCGTGTATTATCTGTAACAAGTATTTGTATTATCATTTATTCATATTAATCAAATTATTATCCTTATGAGAAAAAAGATTTTGATGACTTTGATGTTTGCTTTCGCCATGAGCGCAAGCACGTATGCGCAGAATGCGGAGACCGTACTCGAAGAGGGTGGAACAGGACCGTACAAAGCAGTGGTTTACGAAGCAGAGGGTTTTGCGGAGCACACCATCTTCGCACCCAAGGACCTGTCGGCATTCAGCAGCAAGAAGCCGTTGCCGGTACTGGTATGGGGTAACGGCGGTTGTGCCAACTCACCCCGCGGTCATGAGAAGTTCCTGAACGAGATTGCTTCCTATGGCTACCTCGTGCTCGCTACAGGTGTGATGCCCAAGCAAGATGCTCCGCGCCCCATGGGCATGGGAATGGGCATGGGCAGTCAGTCACGCTCTGAGCAGCAGGTGGAGTCGATGGACTGGGCCTTCCAGCAGAATGCCGACAAGAACAGTCCGTTCTACCAGAAGATCGACACCAAGAACATCTGTATCTCGGGTATGTCGTGCGGCGGTCTGCAGGCACTCTTCAACTGCTTCGACGAGCGCGTTACCTCGATCATGATCTGCAACAGCGGATTGTTTGAGCAGCCCGAGGGCGACGAAGGTGGCGCCAATGCCCGTCGTATGCCTGGTATGCCCAGCGTTCCCAAGAAGAAGCTGGCGGAGATCCACTGTCCGATTATCTACATCCTTGGTGGTGAGAGCGATATCGCGTATGCCAATGGTATGGACGACTTCAAGCGCATTGAGCATGTGCCGGCCATCGCAGTGAACCTGCCTGTAGGTCATGGCGGTACCTATAACCAGCCTCATGGTGGTGAGTTTGCTATTGTTGCCCGTGCTTGGCTCGACTGGCAGCTGAAGGGTGACAAGGAGGCCTCCAAGATGTTCGTGGGTGACAAGCCCGCTATCCTGGATCGTCCTGACTGGACGTTGGAGAAGAACGGGAAGGCGAAGCCTTAATTGGAAATTGAGAATTGAGAATTGAAAATTGAAAATTTAATAAGGAGAACAGTTTAGTCGCGATTATGCGATTAAACTGTTCTTTATGTCTTCCAACAGATCTCAAACTTTAATCAGCGGACTTCGACAAGAAAACAAGTTTCTGGAATATAAAATAATGAATTCAACCATTATTCCCCTTTCTCCCACTGCATCTCTACAAACTGCCGCTGCAACTCCAGAATCTGCACATCTGGAGAAATGGCTGGCCGAAGATGTGCTACTTGAAGCGTAAAATCGGCATTTAGTCCTTCCATCGTAAAGTGCTCCCTTGTAGTCAGTTGGCGCTTCAGATACGCTTTGCGATCTTTAATCATCCGCAGCACATCATCATCAGTCAGACCCTTCAACGGGGCATACTTGTCATAAAGATGTGCCCGCTTATGTTTTGCCAGCACCGAGTTGATGAAATCCGCATACAGCAGTACATCCGCCTCAGACGCCCAAGTCGACAGTTCAATGACCAGCGTCTGCAGATGCGGGGTATGCACCAGATAAATCCCAGTGGCCGATTCATCGTATTTGAACAAATACACAGCTTCCTCTCCCTTGTCTTCATCGGCTTCTGCGAAATAAAAATCGTAGAGAATATCCTCGGGTTGGATATCATCCCCCAATGGTTGGATATAATCCCCTGCGTAGGTCACGTCGAATGACTTTGGAATGCCCGATATTATTAGTTTGGAATACTTCATAAGCATGATAGAAATAAGATACAAGCCATTGTATCAATTTTATTATTATGCTGCAAAAATAACAATAAATACTCAATCTTTATCAGAAAAACTGCATTTTTCTTCTTTTTACATGTAACATTTCCACTTTTTCCATACTATAAGGGTAGAAGTAAGATAAAAGCAGAACAATTATGACACCAACTCGTGAACAATTCAAAGAATTAATGACATTCATAAAGAATGCCCAGGAGAAAGAGGATAAAGTAAATGATGCTTTAAAAGTTATCTGGGATGATGAACAAGGACAGTATCCCCCCTTCTATATCTCGCCCTGGTGGATCGCAGTAAGATATGCTTTCTGTCTCTTGTTCAACTTGGAATTCAATAAACTAGGAATCGATGACGATTTGGAATGGTGGTTAGAAGAAGCCCCCAAAGGAGAGGCCAAATATTATATTGATGAGGAAGAATACAACATCAGCGACATAGATGTTTTCTACGATTATCTAGCGGAAAAGGCAAATGAATCAAACCAAAAATCAGAAGAATAATTATGGGAGTCAAGAAAGGCAACACATATTACCAAGATCGTCGCAAGGAGAGGCTTAGCCCCATACTTCTAGAAGTACTGAAAGTAGAAGAAATCGTCTGCGGTCACGAAATCTGCAAAGTTCGATGGCACATTCTCGGCAAAGACAAGGTATCTACATCCGTGTTCCCTATGGCTACCATCAAGATAGGTGAATTTGCGGACTTCAAACCGATGCCTCGAGAATTATTCCGCGAATGTGTTACAATTCTTAAGAACGCCGAGGTTTACAAAAATGCCAAACGACGAATAATATACAGAATAAACAAATTAAAACAAACAGAACAATGAGAATCCAATACATGAGCGACCTCCATATGGAGTTATGGGACAATTCGAGGTATATCAAATCTACTCCCTTTGAGGCAATAGGTGACATCTTAGTCCTTGCGGGTGATACAATCTACCTACGCGACATCATCGCCCCACAGAAACGGTTCTGGGATTGGGCATCGAAAAGTTTCCGGCAGGTACTACTGGTTCCTGGAAACCACGAGTTCTATAACAACAGCGATGTGACCTCTCATGGCGAAAGTTGGCAATGGATGTTTAGAGAAAACGTGGGCTATTATTATAATAAAGTGGTTCATATTGACGATACAGATTTCATCCTCACAACGCTTTGGTCGCGGATACCCGAAGTGGACATGTTCCATGTGCATCGGGGCATGAACGACTTCCGTCAAATTATGTACAATGGCCACCGCTTTACCCCAGATGATTTTAACCTGGAGCACGTGAAGTGTTTCGCGTTTCTGAAGCAGGCCGTCAACAAGAGTACGGCCAAACACATCGTGGTTGTCACCCATCATCTGCCAACCCTATCTGTAGTTGCTGCACAACACATGGGTTCCGTTCTTAACGGTGCTTTCGCAACGGAACTAGGTAATTACATTGCTGACACCCGCATCGATGTCTGGATCTATGGTCATTCCCATACGAACATCGATGCCACCATCGGTAACACAAGAATCGTGTGCAACCAACTCGGATACATCTACTACAACGAACACTTGACAAATGGTTTTGAACCCAACAAAGTAATTGAGATATGAACAGAAAAGAAGATATCGTTTGCTTTGACTTCCAAGGTTGGCCAGAGTAGTTTAATTGTTTTTCATTTTACTTCTCTCGCAAACATTCTCAATATCGCCAACATTGCCTTGTTTGCCGACATAAACTTCTTATCCTTCATCTGAATCTTTTCATCGCCTTTCTTCCAACCATAAAGATAGATGTGCTGATGGTCACGATACTTGCCGATTCCCACGCCTATTCCATACTTCTCATATAGCCGTGCAAGTATCCCACAAACCGTTAGCGGTTCGGGTACTTCATCACGAATAGGGTCATACACAGAATCCTCAAGTGGCACCGTTTCATCCAGCGCTACCTGCACCTCAGGCTTCCATTTTGCCAGCGAAATGATCTCATCATACTGCTCTCTGGTAATCTCATTGTCAGTCCCCAGATAGCACTCATACGGCAAGTCAAAAACGCTTCCCTCGTCATGATGGCAGAAATAATCATGGAAAGTGTGTGGCGTGAGCCTCACATAATCCTTCTCCTCCAGTACATCCAGCATCTTTTGGGCATCGTGTACAATTAGTGGACAGCCTGACTCATAAAGTGTTACTGCGATGTCCACCGCATCATCCAAATATGCTGAATAACTAAAACCGAAGGTGATGAGCCACTTGCCTGGAGTATAATAATCCGTAGCATGTACGTTCATCCGCGAAAGTCCCAGTTCTCCATAATGATCATAGGCCATATCATTAAAGGCTTTAACACTGTCAAAATCTGTCTCATCAGTTATTTCTCCATGCCGACCATGCTGATGCCGACGATAGTAGGCAATATCATCCAACATAGCATCTTCTTTGCGCATTTCCAGATGCCTTTCCTTATCCTTTTCATCCCAGAGGTAATCGTGTTGCGATTCAAAGGCCTCATGAGCTACACGGAAATACTTGCTGTAGATACGAATGCTCATCGTGTCCAATGGCTCACGATAAGAAGACGGCAACTCGTTTAGGACATCCCCATCCTTCATCTTTCTGTAGATATCCTCGTTATCGATACATTCCCGTAGTATCTGCAAACCTTTCTCCAATTGCTTAGGCACACGCCTCTGCCAAGGAACGATGCGGTTCATATCCTTACGCGAAATCCTGCCTGTTCGCTGTCGCTTGGGCAGATTATCTTCTACATACTGATTATAGGCAACAGTATCTTTGACAATATCAGAGACTTTCTCTATCAAGAACGTAAACAGCGGCTCCAGATACCAATCCAAAGGCCCAATGCTATGATGATCCCAATTTGGGTCATCGTGAATAATACCCCACCGATGGTCATGATCAGTAATATGGAGGTAAGTATGGCCCCGGTATTGACTCACCGAGAGGAAATACCAATATCTTTTGCGAGGGAATTCCGACTCCCATAGTTCTTGATACTCCTTCCATGTGTTCAACTCTCCCAACTCTTTCATTTCCTTGAAAGCCACCCAATCCGATAGTTTCCCACGAGGTACTTCAATCCATAGTCCATGAAGGTAATCATCACCAATTGGTGCAAAGACATCCAAAAGATGCTTAATGCTCACGAGAAGGGCTTGACTTTCTTGGTCGCTCACTGAATAGCGGTTGTTATGTCCAAGCCCCAGTAACCTCCTCATCAAAGGTTGATACATCTTGTTTCTTTTATGTTTCTCCATACTATAATTCTATTTAATTAATCCTTTCTGTCTTTATAGTATGAGAAATCCAAAAATGTTACACTTTGGGAGAAGATATTTTGTCATTTTTTTATGTATTTTGCAGAAAAATGACTACCTTTGCAACATTAGAGCAGAATAATAAAATGAAGGACCACCCCGATAAGATTGCAGCTATCCCCACTCCCAAGTTTGTTGACCTCATCCTGCATGATGCCAAGCAAGGCGATGAAGCCGTTTACTATTTGCTGCACCATCGTTTGGACAGACAATTGCACGAAATCTACTCGTCATATCACTACCACCTACTTGATGATTTCGAGGATATCGTAGCGGATTTCTTTCTCTATCTACGAGAAGGTGGGAAAGGGCTAACACACTTCCCATATCAGTCATTGCAGAGCATCAAGAACAAGGAATCTTTCGAGGTGTGGCTATTGAAAACCTTCCGCAATTATCTCAGTAATCGCACAAAAGAGGAGGAAAAGTTTGCTTTTGCAGACATCGCCATAGACTATCTGTCTGACGACCCGTCACCAATGTCACCTCTGACAGATGAGCAGAAACTCCATGTAGTAGCCCACTTGATAGCCTACGCACTCCAGATCTTTTATCCGCGTAGTCGTTTTATCTTCTTGCGTTCACTACTCACTATGCTAAACAAACAGAAAGCGTTGCCCAATGGGGATGTTGCTGTAGCGCTTGGAATGACAGACATCTCCTATCGTGTCACGGTTCATCGTATGAAGTATAACCTTGCTCAATTTCGCAATCGTCTGATACAGGGCGAGCAACTTCATTTGGACGATGAGCATCAGGAGATGGCCCAGCACATCTATGATGGTTTCGTCCACCTTTACCCGACACTCTTGATGTACTATGCCCAGACTATTGACACCTTGAAATGTGCCGATGCCATCAAGCTGCTCCGTCAGCAGCACTATGAGGCTACAGGTGTCATGGCCCACGAACCAGATTCCGATTACCCTGTTCGAACCACCATAAATGCATTCTGGAACAAGTTGAACTGTTTGCTTATTGTTTAAGTACGAAAAACAGGCGGGAATACACGTTTTTTTGCATCCTCGCCTGTTAAAAGATGTATGATTCTTTATTAAGAAGTATTTGGGGAATTGGCTATTTCAGCAGTTTCCTGCTTTCACTCTCTTCCAACACCTGCATCTGATGAATGGCTATCTGATTCAGTTTGACAAGGCGCTCACCTTGGGGCACTCCATCATTGATGAGAACAGAATTAAGGCTTTCCATGTTGACGAGGCAAATCAGTTCATTGATGGTGGCGCAATCTCGAATATTACCCTTGAGGTCAGGATTTGCTTCACGCCATTGCTTGGCAGTAAAGCCAAACAACGCCACATTTAGACCAGTTATTTCAACCCATCGTGTGGGACTCATTGTGAATGAGTTGCTGCCAGCCTTAGCAAAAAAGGGATCGAATTCGACCCTTTTAAACAAAGGGTTATGTAACCGCTCCCACAACCCATCTTTCTGTATCATTCGGATGTTCACATCCTTCACTGTTATCATATTTCTCTTTGCCATATTCTTTCTTCGACTGCTAATTTACCATTTCGTTTTCTAATATGTATGTAAAAAACAGAAAAAACTCATATATAATTTGTTTTTTTGTTCGTTAATTCGTACCTTTGTCCTTGATTTCGTGTAGAATGAAGGGGTTGAGCATCCTTGATTTCGTGTAATTATTCGACATAGTCAAACTTTGATTCCGTGATGAAAAGAAAAATTTACGACCAATTGCTTCTGTGGAAAGAGAAGCGTAAAGGTAAGTCGGCCATGATGATAGAAGGTGCCCGACGTGTAGGTAAGAGTTACATCGTGAAAGAGTTCGCCCAAAGGGAATACAAGAGTTATATCCTTATAGATTTCTTTAAGGTTGGCGATGATGTCAAAGACCTTTTCAAGAATTACAAGGACAATCTCGATATGCTTTTCACCTATTTGAGCACATATTTTTCCACCAAGTTGTATCCCCGCGAATCTATCATCGTTTTTGACGAAATAGAATTCTGTCCTGCAGCACGAGCTGCCGTGAAATATCTGGTAGAAGACGGACGTTACGACTATCTGGAAACAGGTTCCCTACTGGGCATGAAGATGAGTACGAAGAAGAAGCGGATAATACATGAGGAGAAAGTGGATTATCTGGTGCCTTCGGAAGAGGAGAGCATCGTGATGCATCCTATGGACTTCGAAGAGTTCCTATGGGCGATGGGCGAAGAGTCGCTGATGGACTTTATCCGCATGAAATATACCGCCAAAGAGCCCGTGGGTCAATCCATGCACCGCAAAATCATGGATTATTTCCGTCTTTATATGATAGTGGGTGGTATGCCTCAGGCTATCTTGGAATACTTGGATTCCAGGTCGTTCGAAGATGTGGATCGTGTAAAACGCCAGATTCTCAACCTCTATAACAACTGCATCGACCAATATGCGGGTGTACACTCTCCCAAGGTAAAAGCCATCTACGAAGCCATTCCAGGGCAACTCCAACTTCACGAGCACAAATTCCAACTTTCAGACTTGAACAAGGATGCCCGCTTCCGTGACTACGACAGTTCTTTCTATTGGCTGCGTGATGCGAAGATGATAAACCTTGCCTTCAACACTACAGAACCTAGCATTGGCTTAGGTCTCAAACAGAGAGACAATTCTCTGAAATGCTACATGAACGACACTGGCCTGATGATCAGTCACGCCTTTGACGAGCGGGGAATCGTTTCCGAACAACTTTACCAGAAGATACTCAAAGACAAACTGGAAATCAATGCAGGGATGCTGATGGAGAATATCGTAGCACAGATGTTGGTGGCAAATGGCTGCAAACTGTTTTTCTATTCCAACCCTTCGCGTGAAAATAAGGAGGACCGTATGGAGATTGACTTCCTCATAGCGAAAAGCAAGATTACCAGCCGTCATAACATATCTCCTATAGAAGTGAAATCCTCCACTGGATTCACAACGGTCTCCCTAGAGAAATGTCTTAAGAAATACGCCACACATTTGGCACAGTCCTATATCGTTCATACTGGTGATGTAGAACAAGACGGAGCCTATCTCTACATCCCTCTGTATATGGTTCCCTGTCTTTGACTCCTTCTAACTCCGTTTCACTCCATTCATTATGTCTTCCAATAAATCCAGATTTACTGCCGACTATTTCAGAAAAAAGCAGTAACTTTGACTTCGTCGAAGTTACTTTCGCTCGACAATAAAAACAAAAAGCTTTTGTTTTGTATTGTTCTCGCTTATTTGTAACTTTGCACCCAAAAGTTGAACGATGGCATTAGAACAAGCAATATTTCGCAGGTCGGAACTGCTGTTGGGTGATGAGGCGATGAGTCGCATCGCTGAGAAGCGCGTCATCATCTTCGGTGTGGGAGGTGTTGGCTCATGGTGTGCCGAGAGTTTGGTGCGTTCAGGTATCAAGCATCTCACCATCGTTGATTCCGACCGCGTGTGCATCACCAATATCAACCGTCAGCTGATGGCTACTTCGAAAACCGTAGGACAGGTAAAGGTGGAGGCTTTGAAGGAACGTCTGCTCAGCATCAATCCCTCTGCAGAGATCACAGCCCTGCAGCAGATCTTTACCGCAGAGACCGCCGAGAGTTTCGAATTGGGCACCTACGACTACATCATTGATGCCATCGACTCATTGAAAGACAAGGCCTTGCTGATCCTCATGGCTACTAGTCTTCCCTCCCTTCGGGGGGATAAGAGGGGGGCTCAGTTCTTCTCGTCGATGGGCGCTGCCCTGAAACTCGATCCTACGCGTATCAAGACCGCTGAATTCTGGAAGGTACAAGGCGATCCACTTGCACGCGCCCTCCGTAATCGCTTCAAGCGCGACAAGGTGTTCCCCAAGCGAAAGTTCCAGTGCGTCTATTCCGATGAGTTGTTAGAGAATAAAGGTACCCCTCCTGATGAGGGAGAGGTACCTTCTGTTTTCAACAAACCACAGACCAACGGCACCTTGGCCCATATCACTGCGATTTTCGGGTTTATGCTCGCAGGATTGGTAATCCAAGATATTTGTCATCAGACCGAGATGTAGCCGAAATGAGGTACAACCGTACTATGAAAAGCCAACAAAAATAGGGAAAATACAATAAAAAGCGGGAGTCTGCGTTTTATTGGATGTATATATACAAATAAACGACTTATGATTGAATACGTAAAGGGTGAACTCATGGAAGTTACCCCTGCTTATGCTGTGGTCGAGACCCATGGAGTGGGTTACGGAATGAATATCTCGCTGAACACTTTTTCTGCCATTCAGGGCAAGAAAGAGGCGCGACTGTGGGTATATGAGGCTATTCGTGAGGATGCGTATGTGCTGTTCGGCTTTGCCACGAAACAGGAGCGCGACATGTTCCTGCTGCTCATCACGGTGAGCGGTGTAGGTGCGAATACGGCACGGATGATCCTTTCTGAGATGACCGTGGCAGAGATCTGTAACGTGATTTCCACAGGGAACGAACGGGTGCTGAAGAGCGTGAAGGGTATCGGATTGCGTACCGCGCAGCGCATCATCGTGGATCTGAAGGACAAGATCATCAGCAGCGGCATTGCCCAGGAACTGCCGTCGAATGCAGGTAGCGAGGCGGTATTGGTGAACAGCAGCGTGAAGGATGAGGCTGTGGGTGCGCTGACCATGCTCGGCTTCTCGCCTGCACCATCGGCCAAGGTGGTGATTGCCATTCTGAAGGAGCAGCCTGACCTGCCTGTGGAACAGGTGGTGAAGATGGCGTTGAAGCAAATTAAGTAGATTAATCATTTAAGGTCAAAGGACAAAGGTCAAAGGTTAAAGGTAGAGGGGATGAAGAGACTGAAGCAGATGATATGGATGTTGCTGGTGGGCATTAGCGTGCTCGCCTGGAGCGGCGTGCCAGTGCTTCAGCAGGAATTTGCCCGCTTCTCGCCTCAGGAACCTCAGAATCCGGTACGACGACAAAACGCACAGAACAATCGAGGACAGAATAATCAACAGAACAACCGACAAGGTAACCAGCAAAACAGGTCGCGCAAGGATACTGCCAAGATAACGGCGCAGCCTATCCTGATGGAAGAGGAGGAGATTCCCGACTCGCTGCTGCATCCCCGCTGGCGGATTCAGCGCACCCAGCCCATCACGGAGGAGGATCTGCAAAGGAAGACCACCGACCTGTCCATGCCTGAGAATATCGAGCAGAAGGTGGTGTATAATGACACGCTGGAACGCTATGTCATCGGTTCGATGATGGGTACCACCTATCTGGGCACACCTATCATGATGACCGCTGATGAATACGGCAAATGGAGCGAACGACAGATGCGTAACAGCTTCTTCCGCTCGAAGAACGAAGAGGTGTTCGAATCGAACGGCAAGGAGAAGTTCTCGTTCAGTGACATGCACTTCGACTTAGGTCCGGCAGAGAAGATCTTCGGTCCTGGCGGCGTGCGCATCAAGACACAAGGTACGGCGGAACTGAAGTTCGGTGCCACCATGAAGAACATCGACAACCCATCGCTGCCCATCCGCAACCGTAAGACCACTAACATGAACTTCGATGAGAAGATCAACCTGAGCGTGAACGGTAAGGTGGGCGATAAGGTGAACATGAACCTGAACTACAACACGGATGCCACGTTCGACTTCGACTCGCAGAACCTGAAACTGAAATACGACGGTAAGGAGGATGAGACCATCAAGCTCGTGGAGGCAGGAAACGTGTCGTTCCCGGGTAACTCATCACTGGTGCGCGGCGCCTCATCCCTCTTCGGTATCCGCAGCGACTGGCAGTTCGGTAGGTTGAAGCTGCAGACGGTGGTGTCGCAGAAGAAATCCAACTCACGGAGTGTATCCAGCAAGGGTGGCGTGCAGACAACGGCCTTCGAGCTGAATGCCGCCAACTACGAGGAGAACAGACACTTCTTCCTCTCACTGTATTTCCGCGACC
This sequence comes from Prevotella sp., assembly GCA_017561825.1. Classification (GTDB taxonomy): domain Bacteria; phylum Bacteroidota; class Bacteroidia; order Bacteroidales; family Bacteroidaceae; genus Prevotella. Next base: position 27,025 of record JAFZBK010000038.1, on the reverse strand, counting down.
GTTACGATGGTGCCATGAAGACGCTGCCGAACCTCACGACGGGTGTTACCATCAACCGTGTTGAGATTTGGATGACGAACAAGACGGGTACGACAACGAATACCCGTAATATCGTGGCACTGACGGATCTGGGTGAGAACACCAAGGTGTCGAATCCCAACTGGACCATCACGGGTCAGCCCGTGCCTTGCAATGCTGCCAATACGGAGTATGCCACGCTGGTACAACAGCATGCTGCTGCAAGAGATATCGACCAGACATCTACGGAGTTGGATGCCATTCCTGGTTTCGTAGGTGGTACCGACTACGAGAAGTTGGAGAGCGCACGACTGCTCAATCCTTCGGAATACACGCTGAACAACGCGTTGGGCTATGTGTCGTTGAACACCTCGCTGCAGACCGATCAGGTGCTGGCTGTGGCCTATGAATATACCTACGGCGGTACGACCTATCAGGTGGGTGAGTTCGCCAGCGACATCACCGATGTGAGTCAGGCACTCTTCGTCAAGTCGTTGAAGAACACCAGTAACAACCCCCAGCAGGGTAACTGGGACCTGATGATGAAGAACGTGTATTACCTGGCTTCGTCGGTGGAAAAGGATAAGTTCCGTCTGGACGTGAAGTTCCAGAGTGACACTGCAGGCGTGTACCTTTCTTATATCCCCGAACAGCAGGTAAAGGACCAGACCTTGATCAAACTGTTGGGTGCCGACCGTCTGGACAATAACAACAAGGCGCACTCCAACGGCTATTTCGACTATGTGCAGGGCTACACCGTGAGCAACGGTCGTGTATTCCTTCCTGAGGCAGAACCCTTTGGTGACTATCTCTACAAGGCGCTCACAGACAAGGGCGTGGCTCCTGAGATTGCCGAGAAATACTGCTTCCATGAGCTGTACGACTCCACCAAGACCATCGCCAAGCAGATTGCCGAGAAGGATAAGTATCAGCTGGTAGGACAGTACCGCGGTACTTCTGCCAACGTGATCTCCTTAGGTGCCAGCTATGTGCCGCAGGGTAGTGTGGTGGTGACGGCTGGTGGTGTGACGCTGATGGAGGGCTCTGACTATAGTGTTGACTACAATGCGGGTGAGGTGACCATCCTCAACCAGAGCATCATCGATGCAGGAACACCGGTGCATGTGAGTTCAGAGAGCAATACCGACTACGGACAGCAGCGCAAGACGATGTATGGCGTGAACTGGGAGTATGACTTCAGTAAGAACTTCCAGTTGAGCGGTACGTTCCAGCACCTGTCGGAGCAGGCCCTCACCACGAAGGTGAGCATGGGTAGCGAACCGCTGAACAACACCATCTGGGGTGTGAACATCAACTGGAAGAAGGAGAGTCAGTGGCTCACCAATATGCTCGACCTGTTGCCAGGACTGCATTGTACGGCTCCGTCGCAGATCTCGTTCACGGGTGAGTTCGCGCAGTTGATTGCAGGTAATTCGCACGGCATTCAGGACAATGCCTCGTATCTGGATGACTTCGAGAATACGAAGAACACCATCGATGTGTCAACACCTACCTCATGGGTGCTCTCCAGTGTACCTTCGATGTTCCCCGAGAGTGCTGACAAGACGGGTGTGAGCAGTGGTTATAACCGCGCACTCTTGTCGTGGTACCATATCGACCCGCTGTTCACGCGTCGCAGTTCATCCCTCACACCGAGTCATATCAAGAGCGACCTGAACCAGCTGTCTAATCATTATGTACGCGAGATCTATGTCAAGGAGCTCTATCCGGCACGCGACCAGAGTAGTTATAACGGTGCTACGGCCACACTGCCCATCCTGAACCTTGCCTTCTATCCCAATGAACGCGGTCCGTATAACCTCGATACCGAACTGAATACCGACGGTACGCTGCCGATTCCCGAGAAGCGTTGGGGCGGTATGATGCGAAAGCTCGACACGAACGATTTCGAGACAGCCAACGTGGAGTATATCGAGTTCTGGCTGATGGATCCGTTCATCTATTCACGCGAGCAGGAGGATGCTTCGCAGTACGGTGGTGACTTCTACATCAACCTGGGTGAGATGAGCGAGGATGTGCTGCGCGACGGAAAGAAATTCTACGAGAGCGGTATGCCGGTGGATGGCTCACAGAGTTTCACCACTACGCAGTGGGGAAAGATTCCTACGCAATCCACGGTGACGTATGCCTTTGCCACCACATCAGGATCAAGAAACCTGCAGGATGTGGGCTACAACGGATTGAACGATGATGAGGAGCGTAACTTCGGTGTATATCGTGATTACCTCGCTGCTATCAATGGCAGGGTGAGTCCTGAGGTATATGACTCCATCCAGGCTGACCCCGCCAATGATGACTACCACTACTTCCGCGGATCTGACTTCGACCGTATCGAGGCTCCTGTGCTGCGTCGCTACAAGCGCATCAATAACCCGCAAGGTAACTCTCCTGATAATGAGAACAGTCCTGAAAGTTACAGCACGGCGTATAAGTCAACCCCCGACGTGGAGGATATCAACCAAGATTATACCCTGAACGAGTACGAGAAATATTTCCAGTACCATGTAAGCATCCGTCCTGAAGACATGAAGATCGGTACGAACTTCATCGTTGACAAGCGTGAAGGGGAGGTGGCACTGCGCAACGGAGCAAGGGAGACCGTGGCTTGGTATCAGTTCCGTATTCCGCTGGATGACTATGAAGAGAAGTTCGGATCGATCAACGACTTCACCTCTGTGCGTTTCATGCGTATGTTCTGCACGAACTTCAAACGTCCCATCGTGATGCGCTTCGGTAGTCTGGACCTGGTACGTGGTGAATGGCGCGTCTATGAGCAGTCGTTGAACCCCGGTTCCGCCGAGAGCGGAAAGATGGCGGTGAGCGCGGTGAACATCGAGGAGAATATCGATAAGGAGCCCGTGAACTACGTGCTGCCTCCGGGCATCCGTCGTGAGCAGGATCCTACACAGCCACAGCTGGTGGAGAGCAACGAGCAGGCCCTCGACATCGAGGTGACTAACCTCTCTACGGGTGAGTCGAAGGCGGTGTATAAGAACACCAGCGTGGACCTGCGTCAGTATAAGCGCATCCAGATGTTTGTGCATGCCAACGCCATGCAGGAGAATACTACGAACCTGCAGGATCATCAGTTGGCCGTGTTCGTACGCTTGGGTTCCGACTATAAGAGTAACTACTATGAGTATGAGATTCCGCTGAAGCTCACCCCGCATCGTGATCCTGCCTATAACCGCTATTCTGTGTCTGACCAGCGTGCTGTATGGCCTGAGGAGAACATGCTGGATGTGCCGCTAACGGTGTTCACCAACCTGAAGAAGGAACGTAACAAGGCGAAGGCCGAAGGACGGGCTTCGTATAACCGCGTATATAGCACTTATACCGATGATAAGCCCAATAACAAGATCAGTATCGTGGGTAATCCGACATTAGGTGACGTGAAGACCATGATTATCGGTGTGCGCAACCTGGCTGGCGATCTGAAGTCGGGCGAGGTATGGGTGAACGAGCTTCGTCTGAAGGAATACAACAACGAAGGTGGATGGGCTGCGCAGGGCGCACTGAACATGCAACTGTCGGATGTGGGTAATGTGAACATGACGGGTCGTTACACTTCAGAAGGATTCGGCGGACTGGAGCAGGGTGTGAACGAGCGGAGCACGGATAACTTCGGTGCCTACAGTGCTACGGCCAGCGTGGAATTGGGTAAGTTCTTCCCCGACAAGGCCAAGGTGTCGGCACCGCTGTACTATTCGATCACCAAAGAAAAATCCAGTCCTAAGTACAATCCCCTCGACACTGATATGGAACTGAAGGATGCCTTGGAGGCCACAGGTAGTAGGCACGAGCGTGACTCCATCGAGAGCATTGCCGTGACCAAGACCACCAATACCAACTTCTCGTTATCGAACGTGCGCGTGGGCATCAAGACCAAACGGCACCCCATGCCTTATGACCCAGGTAACTTCTCGTTCTCGTACAGTCATTCCCACCGTCATTCCAGCGGCGAGACCACCGTCTATGAGAATGAGGATAACTGGCGTGGCTCGATGAACTATTCGTATTCTCCGGTATATAAGACCTTCGAGCCGTTCAAGAAGGTGTTCGCCAAGAGTAAGAGCAAATGGCTGGATATCTTCAAGCGCTTCGGACTGAACTACCTGCCGCAGAGCGTTACCTTCAACTCGGATATCGTTCGTAACTACTACGAGCTGCAGGAGCGCGACATGGAGAGTCTGGAGAACTCGCAACTGCCGCTGACCTTCAACGAGCAGTTCCTTTGGAACCGTAACTTCTCCCTCCGTTGGGATCTTACCCGTAACCTCCACATGAACTTCAGCTCTGCCACCCATGCGCAGGTGGAGGAGCCTTATACACCGATCAACAAGAATCTCTATCCTACAGAGTATGAGGCATGGAAAGACTCAGTGTGGACAAGTATCAAGCATCTGGGAGCACCGCTGGATTACAGTCAGAACTTCAGCGCTTCCTACCAGGTGCCGCTGAACCTGATCCCGATCTTCGACTGGATCAATACGGATGCTAGCTACAGTGCTACCTACAACTGGCAGCGCGGAACGGATTTGGAGGATGGTACCTCGTTGGGTAACAACATCTCCAATAACCGTCAGTTCAGTCTGAACGGTACGTTTAACATGGAAAGACTCTATGCGCATAGTCCGTTCCTGAAGAAGACCAACGAACGGTTCAACAAGGCGCCGAAGAAGAATACGTCGAGTACGAACAAGAACTCGAAGGATGCGAAGGATCAGAACAAGCAGAATGATAAGGAACAGGCGGCCCTGCCTAAGAACAAGAAGGGATTCGAGAAGGAGATCACCCTGCTTCCTGATACGGTGATTACTGTGAACCATGGCAAGAACAGTAAGAAACTGGTTGTTACTGCGAAGACCGAGAAGGGTAGAACGTTCCCGATTAAATATAAGGTGGAGGATGCGAACAAGATCCGTATCACTACAAAGGTGGATACTTCCACTACGCTCAAGCTGACGGTGACGCCTAAGGAGCCGCACGATGATGAGACATGGTACAAGACCGCACAGGTGGTGGCCCGCGGACTGATGATGGTGCGCAATGTGAGCTTCTCCTACCGTAACACATATAGCATGGCCTTGCCGGGATTCCTGCCTACCATAGGAAATATGCTGGGACAGCGGCGCGATGGACTGATGGCACCAGGACTGGATTTCGCGTTCGGCTTCATTGGTGATAACTATATCGACAGGGCGGCAGCAAACAACTGGCTGCTCATGGCTGACAGCGTATCTACTCCTGCTGCTACGAATCTGTCGGAGGATGTGCAGATCAGAATGACACTGGAGCCCGTGAGGAACTTCAAGATCGACTTGAATGCCAGCAGAACGGAATCGAAGACGAAGAGCATTCATTATATGTACGTGGGAATGCCTACGAACCTCGGAGGCTCGCTGACAATGACAACGATCAGTCTGCGCAGCGCCCTCGAGGGAATGGGTAATGCGAACAACGGCTATAAGTCGAAGTCGTTCGAGGACTTCTGTCATTCCCTGGAAGGCTTCCGTCAGCGGGTGGAGGCTCAGTACAAGGATGCCGTCTATCCAAGGGGTTCCACCTTGGCAGGTCAACCCTTCAACCCTGAGTACGGTAGCGTGAACCCCTACAGCGCAGATGTGATGGTACCCGCGTTCCTCAATACCTATACCTCGATGGGTGGCAACGGACTGAAGATCTTCCCTGCGTTGACGCAACTCCTGCCGAACTGGACCATCCGATATAGCGGACTGGGTCAGCTGCCTTGGTTCCAGGATCATTTCAAGAGCGTGAACATCAACCACTCGTATAAGAGTATATACAGTGTGGGTGGATATAGCTCTTACAGCACGTTCATGGAATATATGAACGGTACAGGCTTCGTGGTTGACGCTACCACAGGCAACCCTGTTCCCAGTTCGATGTACAATGTATCTACGGTCAGCATCAACGAGTCGTTCTCACCGTTGCTGGGTGTGGATATGACGTTCCTGAACAATATGACCGCCAAGGTGGAATATCGTACAACGAGGAATATGACACTGTCGATGACCAGTGTGCAGATCAATGAGGCCATCAGTCGTGACTGGGTAGTGGGCATGGGCTACAAGATCAACGATTTCAACTTCTTCGGTCTGGGCGGCGCACGCAAGGTAAAGACGAACAAGGGTAGGGGGAATGATTCTTCCGACTCCCAGCGGACGCAGTCAACACAGTCGTCATCCAAGAAGAAGGGTATCAACCACGACCTGAACATCCGTCTTGACGTGAGCTACCGCAGTCAGGCGGCCATCGTGCGCGACATTGCTTCGATGACCAGTTCTGCCAGCAGCGGAAACAAGGCCTTCAAGTTGGCGTTCAATGCCGACTACACCTTATCGCGCCTGCTCACCATGAGCTTCTACTACGACCGTCAGGTGAACACCCCGCTATTGTCGAGTAACTCGTATCCGACAACCACGCAGGATTTCGGTCTGAGCATGAAATTCTCTCTTACTAGATAACTTTGAACTTTTATGAAGAAGCAACTATTAACCTTGATGATGCTGCTGGTAAGTGTGGCAGCGTTTTCACAAGATCGTCCTAAACTGGTGGTGGGCATTGTCGTTGACCAGATGCGGTGGGACTATCTCTATCGTTTCTATGATGAGTATGGTGAAGGTGGGTTCAAGCGGTTGATGAACGAGGGATTCAACTGCGAGAACTGTCAGATCAACTACATCCCTTCAGTGACTGCTATCGGTCATACGAGTGTCTTCACGGGTAGTGTGCCCAGTATCCATGGTATTGCTGGTAATAACTACTATCTCAATGGTAAGTGGACTTACTGTTGTGCGGATTCCACCGTACAGACAGTTGGTAGTAACACCAAAGCAGGACTGATGTCGCCGAGGAATATGCTGGCTACTACCATTGGTGATGAACTGAAGACAGCCACGAACTGGGAGTCGAAGGTGATTGGTGTCAGTTTCAAGGACCGTGCCGCTATCCTGCCCGCAGGTCATAGTGCTGATGCGGCCTACTGGTTCGACAAGAAAGCGTTCTGCTTTATCTCCAGTACCTATTACATGCAGGAACTGCCCAAGTGGGTGAAGAGTTACAACGAACGCATCGGCAGGGAGATCAAGCAACTGGAGCGGAAAAACAAGGATGCTGAGCTGATCGACCTTATCCAGTTTGAACCCTATGGCAACGAGATTACCGTGGGAATGGCCAAGGCTGCCGTGAAGAACGAACGTCTGGGATTGGGAAAGAAGACCGATATGCTCACACTGAGCTTCTCATGCCCCGACATCACAGGTCATAGCTTTGGTACCCACCATGAAAAGACGCATGCACAGTATGTGGAACTTGACAAGCAACTGGCTGATTTCTTCAACTTCCTCGACACACAGGTCGGGAAGGGGAACTACCTGGTATTCTTAGCAGCTGATCATGGGGCAGCCAACAGTGTTGTGCAGAACCAACGACATAACATACCGGCTGGTTCTTTCCACGAGGGTCAGGAGGTGAAGAACCTGAATGCGATGTTGGAAGAAATGTCTGGGATGACAGATCTGGTGAGTCGTATCATGGACTACAAAGTGGTGCTCAACCACGAGAAGATTGCCAATGCCCATCTGGACATCAGCAAGATAAAGACGGCCGTGATCAACTATTTCAAGCCTAAGAAGGAGGTTGCCTACTGCTTCGATCTGGAGAAGATCAATGATGCCAGTGTGCCTGCCATCATCCGCGAGAAGGCTGTCAACGGTTATAACCAGCAACGGGGTGGGGATATCCAGATTATCCTGAAGCCTGCCTATTACGCTGTATGGGATGGTATCGGCGAAGGAACCACGCATGGTTGCTGGAACCCGTACGACTGTCATATCCCCTTCCTGCTGATGGGATGGGGTGTAGAGCATGGCAGTACGCAGGCGGAATGTCATATCACCGATATTGCCGCCACGGTATGCGCATTGATTCATGTGCAGATGCCGAACGGTTGTATCGGAAAGGCTGTGACACAGGTCACGAAATAACAAAAAGATTTCTATGGAGCTGCGGGCCGCTGGTAGATGCTTAGACCGAACAGCGGTGCCGTGGCATAGATATACTCCATGATGTCGGCCAGCAGGTGCTCGTAGGGAACCCACTCCTTGTTTCTCAGGAAGAAATAGAACTCAACAGGGAGTCCGTTTCCGTACTGGTTCGTCTCCAGTTGTCGCACCATCAGCGTCATCTTGGCGTTGACATCCTGACGTTTCTTCAGGTACGCTTCTATATAGTATCTGAAGAGGGTGAGGTTCACGGAGTCTGCCTTGATATCCTCTTCCTTTACCAATTGTTTGTCGATGAGCTGCTGACGGAGTGGTTCATCCACCACATGAATACTCCTGAAATCGAAATAGACCACCCGTTTCACCCTTCGTCCGCCACCTTCCTTCATCCCTGTCCAGTTCTGGAAGGAGTCATCTACTAAGGTCTGGGGTGTAACAGTGATGATGGTATTGTCGAAATTGCGGATCTTCACGGTGGTGAGCGTCATCTCTTCCACGATGCCATCAGCCCCTGCCTTGGGAACGGTAATCCAGTCACCTTTGTGTAACATGTCATTACTGGTGAGACGAATGCCAGCAACGAGTCCTTTGATGGTATCCTGGAACACCAGCATCAGGATAGCCGATGTAGCACCCAGTCCTGCAAACAGCTTCATCGGGTCCTTGTCGATGATGATGGATACCACGATAATCGCAGCCACGAAGATCATCAGCAGTCGTAGAACACCAATGAACGAATAGAGGTACTGCTGTTTGTTACTGCGTTTCTCGCCTTCCAAGTCCTTGATGGCTGAGATGAATACGAGGACGGTCTTGACCGACATCACAACGATATAGATGGCGGTGATGCGGGTAAGCAGTTCTTTGACAATAGGGAACTGGAAGAACACCAATGGCAACAGCCACCAGATGACGATGGCTGGCACAATATGACTGGCGGATACCAGCACCTTCTTGTTGAAGAGCACATCATCCCATTTTGCTTCCGTCTTGGCCGTGATCCGCATGATGATGGGCACGAGGATCTTCCTACAAAGCAATCCGGCAAAGGCAGCCAGCAAGATAGCCACCAGTACCAGCAGTATATGACGGGTGATGGGAATCATGTCACCCTTGACACCCATCATGCTGATAAGGTTCTCCACCCAGATCTTGATATTTTCCATACGACTGTTTTATGGTTTACAAAGGGCTTCGCAGACATGATCCTGGAAGTTCCTTCCGATGGCGGCCTTGCGAATACCCATGTTGATGATCGAGAAACACAGCTGATGACCGTTGGCCGCTGTACAATAGCCTGTCAGTGCGCTCACTCCCGTTACCGTACCTGTCTTGGCCTTCACATTGGTGTGGGCATATCCGCTACGCATACGTTTCTCCAAGGTGCCGTCAACACCTGCAATCGGCATGACAGCTATCAGGTGCGGATAGATGTTCTCGTTGGCATAGGCATAGCGGAGGAACGCCACTTCCAGTTCCGGCGACACATAGTTATATAAGGAGAGTCCGCTGCCGTCAGCAATGTAGTAGTCGCTGGGGCGGAATCCCAGTTTGGTGATTAGGCGGTTCACCAGATTCCTGCCCGCCTTGGCGGAAACGCCCTTGGTGCCCGTACTGGCTGCCAACTGGTAGAACATACACTCTGCAAAGAGGTTGTCACTGTTCTTCATCATCCGCATCAGCACTTGATCCATGGTATGGATACGGGTACAGAGGTGGTTGGCATTGGTGGGTGTCATGCCATAGAGGGTATCACCAACGAGGATAATCCCTTCTTCCTTCATCACCTGACACAGTCGTTTCAAGAAGTTGTTCTTCTTTCCAACGAGTAGCGGACTGAGCACTGGGTTATCATCATCCCAGCACCAGCCCTCGCCCAGCAGGTCACGGTCTTTCATCGACACGTCAGCATAGACTCTTCCGCGGATGGTATCGATACCTTTCGACAGCAGGGCATCCACAAAGGCGTGCATGTCATCAATGTTGAACAGGGGATCCATACCACCTTTGCAATAGATATTCCCACGGAGCGTACAGCTGTCGATCTTTCCCGTATAGCGCAGTTCCGTCTTGAATATGTGCGAGCCGCCTAACTTGTCGAGTGAGGTCACGGCATTGATCATCTTCATCGTTGAGGCTGGTCGCATACACTGCTTCTCGTTATACTGGTACAGGATGGAGTCAGCGGTAAGGTCATAAATCTGCAGTCCTACCGTGGAGGTCTTGAACATACTGCTCTTGAGCAGGTTATCCAAACGGGCACACACATTGTTAGGCCATACCAGTGAGGAGTCGATGGCCAGCGTGTCTGTCAGGATGGTGTCGTTCATCACCTCCAGGGTTTCGATGGACTCGTCGTCGGATTCCTCTTCTGTGGTGATCTGCGCCCAACCAGTCAGGGGCATGAACGACAAGAGGATCCACAATAGCCAGTGTTTATTGAATATCTTCATTGTTATCTTGTCTTTTTTGTATCTCTTGGATGAAACTGTCTTCGTTCAGCGGCTGCACAGATGTCTCATTTCTTCCGCCATATTCTATCAGGATGTACGAAGCCAGCCATTTGCGTTTGATCTTTGTGATCCGTGTGATCTCTTCGAGGGGTATCGTCTGTTTCTGGTCAAGTCGTCCTCTGTCAATAATCAGCTGGTCGGCCGTGATGATATAGCAAGTGTGCAGGAGTCGTTCCAGCATCAAGACCACAAGGATGATCAGACCGAAGCCAATGATCAAATGAATGGTGGTTCGGTGCCAGAGGAAGTACATAGCCATGACTGCCATGATGATAGGGACAATGATGCCGGCTATGGTTACCCGATGCTGAAAAGTACGGTTTGTTAACATATTTGCAAAGGTAGTGCAAACCGAGCGAAAAACCAAACAAAAACAATCTTTTGTTTGTTTTTCCGAGGTGCAGCCTACTTTCGGCGAAGCCAAAGTACGATAAGTGAGCGAAAAACGAAAGAACTTTCGGCGAAGCCAAAGTTCGATTAAGAGAGCACAAAATCAAAGAAAAACTGCATTTTTCTTTTAATTGGTCGAGTGAACGCATCTTCACTGTGAGGGTACACCAACATACACTATTCCAGCACCAACATACACGCAACAAACACACCGACGAGTTGTTGTGAAAACAACCAAGAGTAAGTTGGCACTTTTCTGATAGTTTGTGACGTTCAAACTCGAAAATTCTCACGAGAATTTATGAGTAAGAAGCCTACTTACTATAAGAAAGTGGCCAAGTTTGATGTGGTAATCAGCCTAGTTACTATGAAAAAGTAGCCTAGTTACTATGCTTAATCTCCCTCTTTTCTTCCTCGAGTATTTCTCCGCTAAACTCTCTAATTATCTGTAAACTAAATAGATGATGGTGGAGGAATTGGAGTGGTTACATTCGACACGCTAGGAGGCTTTATTCATCTCTGAATGAAAGAATTCCTCCGCCATCATATTTCTGATATGTAGATAGTTAAAGGACTTAGCGGAGTAATCTATTCACCCTCCCTTTGGATGGGGGTGGCTCCTTCTTTTCCTCTTTGGAGGGGCTGGGGTGGCTTGTATTGCGGTTATTCTTTGCCTCAACACAAAATTCTTCCCCCGATTTTTACAATATATAGTTTTTTTTTCGTAATTTTGCAGATGAAATATGAAAAACGAAATGAATAATAATAATCAAATCATTGAAGCGAGAGTCGAACAACTGGCTCAGCGCATTGAGGCATTAGTTGTTGAAGCACGAAAGAAAATAGCGTCAACAGTTAATATTGCCATGGTTTATACCTATTTCGAAGTGGGCAGATATATTGTTGAGGACGAACAAGGTGGGAAAACTCGGGCAGAATATGGAAAAGGAATCTTGAAAGGAGTGTCTGCACGTCTTACGGCAAGTCTAGGCAAGGGATGGTCGGTTGACACATTGGAAAAGACACGGCGTTTTTTCCTGACATTCTCAAAATCCGCTACACCGAAGCGGATTTTGTCAAAAGGCGAGAATTCCGCTACAGTGCAGCGGAAATTCGTTTTGTCGTGGAATCATTATCAGATACTTTCACATGTTGATAATCCCGAGGCTCGTGGTTTCTATGAAATAGAGGCATTCAAACAACAATGGAGCACCCGATATCTGCAACGTCAGATAGGCAGTGGACTATATGAACGTCTGGCACTGAGCAGAAACAAGGACGAAGTGATGCGACTGGCTACAGAAGGCCAAGTAGTAGAAAAGCCATCAGACATCATTAAAGATCCTTTAGTTTTAGAGTTCTGTGGCTTGAAGCCTGAAGCATCTTATAGCGAAACAGACCTTGAAAGCGCAATTATCACTCGTTTGCAAGACTTTCTGCTGGAGATGGGAAAAGGATTTCTATTTGAAGCACGACAAAAGCGATTCACTTTTGAAGAACGCCATTTTTTTATTGACCTTGTACTATACAACAGGTTGCTACAGGCGTATGTCCTCGTTGACCTCAAAATGGATGACCTCACCCATCAGGACTTGGGGCAGATGCAGATGTACGTCAACTACTACGACCGGTATGTAAAGGAAGACTTTGAAAAGCCAACTATTGGAATCCTTCTTTGTGAGCGCAAAAACGATGCTCTTGTCGAACTCACATTGCCCAAGGATGCCAACATCTATGCTCAGCAATATGCTCTTTGTCTGCCAGGAAAAGCTCTGCTACAGCAGAAACTGCGTGAATGGATTGCAGAATTTAAGAACAAGGAGAACGTGGTGTGAAAGAAGGCTGGAAGTATAAGAAGTTGTAGAAGTAGCGCTCATTATTGAGTAGGAAACGAAACGAGAAGGAGATTGCCGCACTGACTCTATTAGTCGGTGCGGATTTTTCTTGGCCTCAACACAAAATTCTCCCCCTGATTATTTCTCCATATTGTTTTTATTTGTATATTTGCAGCAGGAAATAAGTTTAACTAATAACCAAGCATTCTTTCTTATGAAGAATTTGTCATTACTACTAATATCTTTAGGGTTGTTACAAACAACGCAAATCCAGGTCCAAAACCTTCTAAGTTATACATACAGTTCGAATGGAGACAAAGGAGAGTGTTTGTTTCCTGAAGATTCATCTGGCAATGTGTTTTTTAGCTCTCTTATTGATGTTCCATATTCTGCAGATACGATTATGATGATTGCAGATGATTATATCATGAGCCAGAATGTTTCTGATAAATGCGTTGTAAAACGTTTATCGAACTCTACAAGGACTAGCACATACAGCATACAACTAAACATTGGTAAACAGTCATGGGGTGTGGAGTATTGGGGAACTCCTCTATTTGTATTTAACCGTGATGCAAGTCACGTCAAGTTCAAGTGTATTGTGGAAGCGAGGACTGGTAAGTACAAGTATTCTCTTGTTGACTTTGAAACAAATAGGAATACTATTCGTGGAGAAGCTAAAAATGACGGACAACCTAATACAATTCACTGGCAAAGAGTGAATTCGTTGACGAAAGAAAGGAATGATTACGTTTCAAAAAACGACACGTCAAAACGAAGTGTGAAAGAAGTTGTTTTCGACTTTAATTCCCAGATTGCTTATGAAGCCTGCCTGTATCAAGCCGAATTTGAGGCGACTAAAAGGTTTGAGGAAGGATTGAAAAACTTGAATTTTGAGGACGATTTTCTAGATACTACTCAGAAAACCCCGAATACGGAGTTGACTCTGAACAAAGCATCGCAAGGAAGAGGCTTCTCTATTTCCCTTTTTGGAGAAGGCTTTTTTACACATGCGGGCAGCTATACAAATCAAAACCAACAGAGTATTTCAAAATCAAATTACTCAAATTATACAGGTTTCCTTTTAGAAAAAGGCAATAATGTCTTTATTACAAGTGGAGAGGCATCATATGAACAGGCTGGAGTTCAAGAATTAGTAAAACAAACGATGATTGATGGCTTTTGGAATGTAGTGGATGATATTAATCTGGCTCATTTTGTAATCAGATATGTTCTTAATCTCGAAGGAAGAGACAAGGCATACCTGCTTATATCAACACCAAAAGGAGACGTCGAGAAAGAATAGGCTAGCAAGGGAACAAGTGAGTCTTCTCGGGAGAATCATGAAATAGCTCGAAGCATTTACTTAAAATCCATCATGCCCCTATACAAACAAATAGAGTCGCAGAAGTACCCAAAGGAATTGCAGGCGTTTACTAAATAAGGTGCCTATGGACAGTGTTAATAGAAGAGTGCCAAGGTACTGGACTGCCATCAAAGTTTATAATTGGGGTGAAAGATTTGATTTGCGGGTAAAACACCCCGATTATCATAGACCGTACAAGCAACAAAAACCAAGATTATGCCATTAATCATTTTGAAGTCGAAAGAAGAGTACTATAATGAGCATCTTCATTATGTGAAGTCTTTTAGACCCGTGAGAATGTATAGAATTCTGACAGTACTGGCCCAATTGCACAGTGAATTCTATAATCGTTTAAATACGGTTTTTTCTCATTTGTTAAATAAATACGGAGAATTATGGTGCCCAATAGACATACGGTCTGCTGAGGAAATGGCAACCGAATCCAATATGGACGATATATATAAGAAGATTATCTTCGTTGCGGAAAAACTAGACAATCGATATGGGGCTATATTTGACGAAAGCACAAACCTGATGAGAGTATGTTGTGCTATTCGAACGAAAGACGGGTATGTAATTATAAGAGAAATCTATTTCGACATTAATCCTGCTATCCTGATACCATTCATCATAGACAGAACAGCGACGGGACGAAATGCTTTCACAATTAAGAGAGAAGAATATTGGGGACTGATATATCAGGATGATAAAGAAGGAAAGCCTTTTGGCATCGACAAACTTTTAGAAATGCTTTCTGGTAATAGCGATGAGGGAAGGATAGTATTTCGCATCGAAGAAACAAAAACCTCAAAGGAGGATAAACAGTACACATATTGTCGTTTCTCCCTTCAGAACATAGATTTCTATGATGATATAGGTAAATGTTTTACTGGTTTTTCAAACTCTCCACACCTTTTGAGAAACTCCTTCTCGGAGGACTTATTAAAGGAATCGTTCCCTCTGAATGGTACAGCTTATTATGCCCCTTATAGCAAGAAGAGCGATATTTACTGCGTTTTATATGCACAGTTGGACAATCCTCATGATCCCAACGCAGTCAAAGTGCTAAGGTGGTTCCCTTGCAAAAAATACGATAACAATCCAATATCACAATCCTTATACGAGCTAGGGTACATTGCAAGAAACTCTAACATTGAGCTCCATAATGAAATGTGCAGATCTGGGAATAGGTTTCTCTTTGGCTTTATTGAAAACAATATGGTAAAGATTATCGGGAATGCAAAGGAATTCACAATAAATGGCAAGCTTAGGGATTACTGCCCACCTTATGTTCTATTCAAATATGTTAAATGATTATGGGTATTAGAGACACCTTTCTAAGGCTTTTCGACAATGAGCGTTATCTGCAAGTAGTAACGCTCTATAATACAGCAAAGGAAAAGTATTACCGCGGCTTTGCATTGTTCAACTCATTCAAAGACATGGACGACTTTCCTAACGATTTTGACTATAAGGATTTCATTAGTGATCATTTCGATGACATTAAATATTTAGATGATGTCCTAAACTCATATGATGAGATTATAAACAACTGTAAGGAAGGTCTCAATTACTATATCAATGAAAAGAAAATACGTAAGCCAGATTACAAGGGCAAAGAAAAAGATCTGTTTTCTTTTAAAGAACATATAGCAAAAAGTGCTCAAACGATTAAGGAATATACATCAATCATAAGGACATTTAATCAGATCGAGAGTAACCATAAAGAAGGATATGACCGATTTGTCAGCTTGCATATCTCCCAAGACGTGGATAAAACCATTGGGTTTATGAGATATATAAACTCACATGAAAGGAGAATAAAGAATTATGATAATGTTATTAAACAATATAACAGGCTTTTATCAAGTAGGAAAGAAGCTGTCAGGCTATTCCTCAACAAAAAAGAAATCGAACAAGTCGCCTATTCAACCAAAGAAGAGGTTGTCTGCAATGAAGGGAAGATAGATTTGATCAATTCAACAATAAGAGAGTATAAAAGCATAAAATCACTATGTCCCAATGCCGTAAGATTTTATTTAGCTGAACATGCCCTAGATGTCCAGAGTCTTTCATTTATCATAGACCATAAGGAGTTATTCCAGACATCCGAAGCGTTCTATATAATAGTATCTAAAAGACTCTTAAGCAAACTTTTTATATTTGATCTGTCTGAAGAGGATTTGACTTCTGTTTCTATTGATAACCTCAAGGCAAAGAAGTCTTTCCTCGAGTATATTTCTATGGAAACAGACAGCCACAACAAACCTATATTCTCAATGGAGAATGATATTAATGTTTTCTTCGACTACATTAAGGATTCCGCAAGTCCACATACTTTTCAAAGAGATAAAGAGAATCTTTCAGACCTTTGTGATATCACTCGGATTGCCAACAAGAACACCTATGCCCTTAGTCAGGTTTTTTCACTGTTAAACGGAAAGAAAGATGCCATACTTAGCTATTACAGAAGAAAAGGCAGATCAGAATCACTTTCCTACTCTTCTATTATCGATTATTTTACAGACAAAGAATTAGGTAAATATATAGAACTGTATGAAAAAGAAAAAGAAATAAGAAGCAAAGCATCAAATGTTGCCAATCACTATCCCAAGGGTTTCAAGGTTATCTGCCCATCATCTTTGAATTGGGGGAGAAACTGGTCCATTGAACAATGCATGGAGGTCGTCAATAAAGAAAGACTCATTATACAGGAAAACCAGAAGATTGAGGATGATGAGAGAAGAAAGAGACAACAAGAAGAAAGAAAGCGCGAGGAACGTCTAAGACTGCAAAGAGAAAGAGAAAAGAATCGTCTTTTATCTAAACTTTCCCGTTGGTACACCAACGATTATGGCTTAAAACACATGTGGATGTACGCATACCTCCCAACTGATAGTGTCATATATGCTCATGAGGTAGAATGGGATACTAGGTATCTAATATGGGCATTTAAGAACAATCCCTCAAGACCTGTCAAACGTTATACTTATTCGGAAGCATTGAAAATAATAGTAAAAAATGCTGTCCTAATACTAGAAAAAGACTTGGGTAGTGATCTAAGTAAGATTACATTGGTTTGTGTACCGTCTTCGAACAAGGATATTAACGAAAGAAGATTTAAGGCTTTCTCTGAGGAGCTATGCGAGAAAACGGGTATGACAAATGCATTTCCTAAAATAGAAATCACACAAGACGCCATACCAGAACGTGACGGAGGAACAGGAAATCCTGTTCTTAGTTTTGACAATTCTTTCTTTAAGAATCGTTATATCCTGATCTTTGACGACATCATGACTACAGGGAGAAGTATCGAGAGAATTAGACAGCAAATGATTAAGATGGGAGCAACGCCCATAGGTGCTTTGACAATAGGGAAAACAATTCATGAGCATGTTTCGGAGGATCCTATTTCTTTATATAAGAGGCCCTATTGGGGGTACTGATTGCAAATCAAAACGGTTTTTCAATACTTCAACTACACGTTTATCCTTCGTTGGCCTCTATCATACATTTATATCATCAATTATCATTATTTTGAAAGATATTCATTATCTTTGCAATATAAAACCTATTGATAATGTCACTAAACAAAGAACAGATTCTAACCCTTACATATTTAAAAGAAGTTGGAGTAAAGGGAGTTGGGCCTCAAAAGATATTCTCGATAGCTAGAACTATCAAGGATAAGAATCTCGATGTCAAATCATTTGACGATCTTGCAGCTGTAATGAGAAGCATGAAAGAGAAAGTTATCCATAATGTCACCTTCTCAGATTTATGCAATGCTAATCAGTTTGCTCATAAAATAATCGAAGTCAGTGAAGCATGTGGAATCGGTTATGTAGGGTTTTATGATGATGATTTTCCGTCCATCCTTCGTCAAACAATCAACGAAGACGGAAAACTTGATCCCCCATTGATACTTTGGTACAGAGGCAACTTTTCAATTACTGAGCTTCCAGGGATAGCCGTTATTGGAACTCGTGAGGCAACCCCAGAAGGAGTGGCAGGTGGTGAGTTTTTATCAGGTCAGTTTGCAAAAAGAGGCTTCAATATTGTGTCAGGACTATCAGTTGGATGTGACACCTGTGGGCATAAGGGTGCTTTAAAAGTTATAGGAAGCACGACAGCCATTCTTGCAAACGGATTAGATCATGATTCAATTTATCCTCCTGAAAACCAAGATTTAGCTGAAGAAATAGTAGAGAATGGCGGCCTCCTCATGTCTGAATACCGGATTGGGAGTATTGTTAACCGTTATAATCTGGTTGCAAGAGATAGATTGCAGGTCGGTCTTTCGTCGGCAACACTTGTTGTCCAGACAGGAGTGAATGGCGGTACTATGCATGCAGCAACAACCACATTAAAGGCCAATAAACCTTTATTTGTCATGTACTATAAAGATCCAGCTATTAATAACCATGAGAAATGTCTTGGAAATGCTTTGCTTGTTAGACAAGGAGCCAAGTACGTATCTGGTGGTGATGATGTAGATACAATCAGCGTTTTTATCAAGAACTACAAACCTATTAAGACGGACCTTTTCGGTTAATTCAACAATGATAAAGAAAAATAAACGCAAAGAGGAATGGGAAAAAGCTCTAAATCTGATGACAGAAGAAGAGCTGCAATTCATCCTAGAACATCCAGTTGGCTACTACCGTAGCTTCTTGGATGTGGCATGGGATGCAAAGTTTAAGATAAAGCAATACCCGTATTGTGTTCCCGATGATAAAGCCATGATCGAGGCTATCTTAAACATATTAGAGGATTTGGGCTGTGAATGCAGAGTCAATGAAGAGAATGAACTGACGTTTATTTACCAAGGCGCTGAGTTCTATCTCAAAACTGATGATTGTTTCGATAACATTGTGTTTATTGACAATAGTTGGAAGAAGGTGAGTCTCAAGAACCCTGACATAGTAAACAAAATGAAACGGGCCATTAACAAGGCCAATATTTGTAATACGGTGACAATTGCCTATATAGAAGATTATGAAGATGGGGTAATGGAAATATTTAGCACATCGACCATACCCTTCTTCCCCAATTATACCTATCTTTATAAATATATAAACAACAAACTAGTTGATATGTTAAGCAGCCATCATTTTTTGGATAATTACCTGAAACAAGATGAAGATGAATCCATGATACAGGCTTTCCCCCAAATAATACAGATATTTCAACACTGCTGTCCGGTTAAATATTCATATCCCCTTCAATGACATGATTCGATTCCGTAACATGCTGATAATCAGCAATCGCATTTTCAGAAACATTGTCTCTTGGAGATACTTTAAATTCAAATCGGTTTAATTCAAATTGCAACATAAGGTTTTAAATGTCAATTACTTACAAAGAATTCTGGCGATTTTAACCGGACACTAGTGGAAGGAGAAAATAAATATAAACCGTTTTTACAATTTTTAGCTCCAATAGGGCTAGCAACAACATTAAAATATTATGATACCAAAAACGAAATTCGCTAAATATGCGGTACAAATGTCAGGTCCATTAATATTAGGAAATGATGGATTACCAATGGATTGTTATAAGCCCTATTTCTATTCTTTTTATAAAGGATTAAATAGATTTATTGAAGCGCAATCTAAATGGTATGATATAGCTTTACAAGAAATAAAAAATGGAAAGAAGGAAAACCATTGGATATGGTATGTCTTTCCTCAGATGAAGGGTCTAGGCCATTCAGAGATATCAGTGTACTATGGTATTAACGGACGCGAAGAGGCAAAAGCATACATCGAGCATCCGATATTAAGGGAGCGACTCGTGGAGATCTGTGAGGCCGTACTTCATCATGAGAAATCCGTTTATGAGATTTTTGGCAGTGATGCCATCAAAGTAAGAGCATGTGTCCTGCTCTTTGCCTCCGTTTCGGACATCCCCGTTTTCAAGCAAATCAAGAATAAATATAGATGGTAACAGTTAAAGACCAGCGAATATGACATAAGAATTAAATGTCAATGCTTTCTTTTTGTATTGTGCTCGTTAATTCGTTACTTTGCAAACGATATGGATGAGAAAACAATAAAAGAGACATTGCTGAAGGGTTATCTATAAGGTTATCTAAAGAGTTATCTAAAGGCTTGTCTGAGACAGCTGCAACCTTATTTAAGATGATATATACTGATTATGCAATAAGCGAGAGGAAAAAGGAGACCTGATACTGTCTCAGCATCAGGTCCCTGCAAACTCAAACAACCAAAAAAGAAATCGACGAAGAAACATAGCTCGTCGAAGAATTGTTTGATGTAAACCGCCATATCCCCCCCCTGAGAGTAGGGGGATAGGCGTGTGTTTATCGTATAAAGAGTAACTCGCGATACTTCGGCAGTGGCCAGAGAGCGTCGTCCACGATCAGCTCCAGTTTGTCAATCTGGTAGCGGATCTCATCGAGTTTCGGCTCCACGCTGTCGTGATAGGCGATGGCCTTCTCGTGTTCACCTTCGATCTTGTTGGCGAGCTTACGGGCAGCAACCAATTCATCCACACCTTTCTCGATGGCAGAGGTGCGCTCGGCAATCTCCTCAATGATCTTGATATTTCGTGCGTTCAGTTTCTCGGCCTTGTCGATGGGGAAGATGTCGGTCATGTTCTCCACATTCTTCAGCAGCGCACTCTGGTAGTGAGTGGCCACAGGGATGATGTGGTTCATGGAGAGATCACCCAGTACACGAGCCTCAATCTGGATCTTCTTCGTGTAGGTCTCCCATTTCACCTCGTTACGAGCCTCCAACTCCTTCTTGGTCATCACACCCAGACTCTCGAACATGTCAATGCTCTCCTTGTCGAGGTAGCGCTCGAAGATCTTCGGACAACTCTTCTCAACGTCAAGTCCGCGCTTCTCAGCTTCAATCACCCATTCGTCACTGTAGCCGTTACCGTCGAAGCGGATGGGCTTACAGGTCTTGATATCCTCGCGCAGCACGTCGATGATGGCATGATACTTCGCACTGTGTTCTGTACCAGCGAGCTTCTTCTCGAACTCAGGAATCTTTGCATCCACACGTTTCTTGAAGTCAACCAATGCCTCAGCCACAGCACTGTTCAGGGCGATCATGGCGCTGGCGCAGTTAGCCTCAGAACCTACAGCACGGAACTCGAAGCGGTTACCTGTGAAGGCGAAGGGTGATGTACGGTTACGGTCGGTATTGTCGATGAGCAGTTCAGGAATCTCGGGGATATCCATCTTCAGTCCCTGCTTACCAGTCATAGACAGGAAGTCCTTGTCGGCTGTCTCAATATGGTCGAGCAACTCACTTACCTGCTTGCCGAGGAATGACGATACGATGGCTGGTGGAGCCTCGTTGGCACCCAGACGGTGAGCATTGGTGGCCGACATGATGCTGGCCTTCAGCAGTCCGTTGTGCTTATAGACACCCATCAGGGTCTCCACGATGAATGTAGCGAAGCGCAGGTTCTGCTCTGGTGTCTTACCAGGTGCATGGAGCAGGATACCGTTATCGGTAGAGAGTGACCAGTTGTTATGCTTACCGGAACCGTTGATGCCTGCAAAGGGCTTCTCATGCAACAGTACGCGGAATCCGTGCTTGCGGGCCACCTTCTTCATCAACGACATCAGCATCATGTTATGATCCACTGCGAGGTTGGTCTCCTCGAAGATCGGTGCCAACTCAAACTGGTTCGGTGCCACCTCATTATGACGTGTTTTGCAGGGCACACCTAATTCCAGTGCCTGAATCTCCAAGTCGCGCATAAAGGCTGCCACACGCTCAGGAATAGATCCGAAGTAGTGGTCATCCATCTGCTGGTTCTTGGCAGAGTCGTGTCCCATCAGGGTACGACCAGTCAACAACAGGTCAGGACGGGCAGCATAAAGACCTTCATCCACGAGGAAATACTCCTGTTCCCAACCCAGATTGCTCTGTACCTTTTTCACGGCAGGATCAAAGTAGTGGCACACATCCGTAGCAGCCACGTTCACAGCATGGAGGGCACGCTTCAGCGGAGCTTTATAGTCGAGTGCCTCACCGCTATAAGAAATAAATACGGTGGGGATACAGAGTGTATCTTCAATGATGAAGACAGGGGATGTGGGATCCCAGGCTGAGTAACCACGAGCCTCGAAGGTGGAGCGGATACCACCAGAAGGGAATGATGAAGCATCAGGCTCCTGCTGTACGAGCAACTTACCTGTGAACTCCTCTACCATACCGCCCTTACCGTCATGTTCAATAAATGAGTCGTGCTTTTCAGCGGTTCCTTCTGTCAACGGCTGGAACCAGTGTGTATAGTGTGTCACGCCATTCTCTGTGGCCCACTGTTTCATACCTGCTGCTACTGCATCAGCCACGTCGCGATCAAGACGTGCGCCGTTGTCAATCACATCGACCATCTTCTCATACACGTCCTTGGGCAGGTACTTATACATCTTTTCGCGGTTGAAGACCTTCTTACCGAAATACTCATAAGGTCTCTCTGCGGGTGCTTTTACGTCGAGCGGCTTCTTCTTGAATGCCTCACCGACAACCTGAAATCTTAATGCTTCCATAATCTTTTTGGTGTTTGTGATATTATGTGATACTTTACATTTTGTCTTAATTCGATGCAAAGATACGACATTTTGCAAGCAAACGCATAAAAGTATCGACAATAATTTTCTTCATTTTGTCGATAAATATCAAATTGAAAGTAATACAACTCAGTTTGCTTACAATCTGAAAGCATAAATGATTGGCGGTGTGTCTTCGTTTATTATTTACGTTTCTTCTTAGAAACCAACTCCTTCATACGGGTATTAAGATCACGACTGTCGGTCAGCACATTCCAGATACCGTCTTCGCTGAGCACTCCTCGTTTCAGGTCCTTGGGGAGAAGACCTTGCTCATCGTCGGCAAAGTCCTGCTTCCAATCGTCACTACCGTAATAGTTCTCCAACTCGCGGATAGATGTCTGCGCCTCGACATAGTCATCGAGGGCTGCAGATAACTTCATCACAGCCTGCGAAGCACGGTCGAGATGTTGCTCCATCGTCTTGATTCTTTCTATTTGTTCCATCGTATGTTTCCTTTTTGTTTCTACCTTATTAGAGTAATGATATGGGTTCCCAGAGATGTTTCTGCATATCTACATGACCGTTGGATTTGAAGGAGACACCTTCTTCCTCCAAGAGTAACCGTTGACGACTCCAACCCGGTGCGGTTCTACCAACGATGTTCACCACCCGATGACAAGGCAGGCGTTCGGCTCCTGGGGTATAGCGCAGGGTGCGTCCCACCATCCTTGAATGACTCGGCCATCCTGCCAATGCAGCAATATGACCGTAGGTCGTCACCTTTCCACAAGGTATCTGACTGACGATATTCAGCACATCATCACGAAAAGTCCGTGCCTGCTCAGCGGTCATCTTGTCGGGATAGTCTTTCATTTCCTCTTCTTGGGTTTCGGCTCCGGCAGTTCCTTACAGGTCTCTTTGACGAGATGGGAGAGATAGTCACGGTCATCCACATCAGCGATATAGAAGTAATCCTTCGCTCCTTCATAGGGAGGGCGCATATCGACTGTCCGTAATAGTTTCCTTCCAACCTCCGTGGGCTTCAGATAGAAGCAGTCATCACAGATCAGTCCGAAGATCTTTCCGTTGCAATAGATACCATAATCGCCGAACATCTTCTTGGTTACAATCTCACCAGCACCTTCGCACTGGTCAGCGATATATTGTACAAAGTCTGCGTTACTTGCCATTTCCTTATTATTATAATAGTCACTAAACTACAGACTATAACGTTTTTCGATTACTTCCCAGTTAACAATCTGCCAAAGGGCGGCAAGATGGTCAGGACGACGGTTTTGGTAGTCAAGATAATAAGCGTGCTCCCATACATCGAATGTCAGCAGGGGCTTTAATCCACGCTGAATGGGATTGGCTGCATTTGTTTCTTGGGTAATCACAAGCTTCCCATCCTTATCGGCAGAGAGCCATACCCAGCCAGAACCGAAGAGTGTAGCGCCTTTCTTCTGGAACTCATCCTTGAATGCCTCGAACGAGCCGAAGTCACGCACAATAGCCTCAGCCACTTTTCCGACAGGAGCATTGTTCTCTTGGGGTGCCGCAAACTGGGCGAAATACATCTCATGGTTCAGAATCTGACCAGCATTGTTCAGCATACCACCCTCAGATTTCAGTACGATCTCTTCCAAAGAAAGGTCTGCCAACGGACTCCCCTCCAGCAGTCCGTTCAGGTTGTTCACATACGTCAACAGGTGCTTCCCGTGATGGAAGCCTATCGTCTCCTTACTGATTACCGGCTCCAGCGCATTCTCCGAATACGGCAGTGCCATCAATTCGAATTTCTTCATACCTTATCCGTTATAGTTCTTGGGTACAAACTTCTGTGATAAGTCTATTAATAGATAACGCTTCCTTTTTTTGATTTTTCTTTGCCATAAATATTTCTATCTTTCGTTGGGGGTATCTAAATCTGTTTAATTGCTGTTACAAAATAGTTTCACATACATATTTCTCTATATCCACATCAGGCAGAATGCTGCCTTTTGATTTTACTTCACTGATGAATGTCTTTACCTCCTCAGTGGTCAGTAGATGCTTGCGCCATGCATGCCAAAGGAAGTCAATCGTAGTGAGATACGTGATTTTATTCTCTTCGCAATATGCACGGATATCGCGAAGATTGCTGCTGCCTATCACGTTGTGCGTAAACAGACAATAGGCCATGCAGGCACTCTCGCCCTTACCGAAGTTGAATCTGCTTCTTAGCATGGCATATTCGCGGAGCATCTCGCCTCGAGGCGCAAAGGGAAGGAGCGTGATATTCTTCAGTAACATTATCTGGTTGTCGACTTGCGACTTGAGCGATTTCAATTCCTGGTATACAGTTTCCAACAGTACGTATTCATAGTCGGGGAATATGCTGGGCAACTGGCTGAGCAGTCCTCCTTTGGCGAAGTGTATTACCACATCTGCATCCAAGACAATCTGTGTTTTCACTCCTTTAGCCATCCTATTTCAGCAGGTTTAACAGTTCAACATAGTGGCCCTCAGAAATGCGTTCCTGCTCGAACAACAAACGCGCTTTCTCGCCAAAGTCGCCTATCACCACACCTTCGTTGCCTGGCTGGTAGAGCGAGAGGTCGTAACCGTATTCTGTGGCAATCTGCTGAATCTCCATGCTCTCGGACAGATGATCCTGCAACTCCTCTTCGGTAAGTAGGCGCAGGTGACGCAGACAATAGCACAGCGACTGGTGACTGACACCAAACAGCTGCTCCAAGCGTAGCATTGTGGCAGTTTTGATGTGGCGGTTCACTATCTCTTCCGAAGGTATAGACTCCAGCACGCCAGCCTGTGGCAAAAGTAGTGCCGAGGCAAATGCGTTGGCATTTATTTCGGCAGGGTCTTTCTCCAAGCCGGGCGCACCACAGATGTGCGGTTTCGGTTCATCGTCGTAGTAGAGATGGAACAGCTCGTGGCAAATGGTGAAATGTTGGCGACCTCGCGAGTTGTTCGAGTTGATGAGCATGAACTTTCCGCGTCCGTCAGCTGAGCGCATCGAAAGACCACATGCCTTTTCTGAGAGGGGACGATAGATTACCATAATCCCCAGCTTTCTGAGCAATGTCTTCGCATGGATAGGCGCAGATGGATTCAGCCCAGCCTGTAAACGCATCTTCAGCGCCAGCTGCTCGATTGCTTCTTTGGTTAACTTTTTCATTCTCCAAGCATTTTCTGCATTTTCATATACTCCAGCACCACTTGCTTAAAGCGTGCCACCTGCTTCATATCGGTCTCTGTCAGCCCGTCTGAGCGGAAGGCGCAAACCATCATATGGTCTTTCACCGTTTCTACGTCTGGCTCGAACAGGAGTTCCAACTCACAACCCAACAATGATGCTGAACGCTCCAGCACCTCTAGCGGAGTTTCGCGCTCGCCAGCCTCATAGTTGGCATACGCACTACGCCCGATGCCAAGATAACTTGACATCTGCTCTTGCGTCAGGTCATTGGCCTCGCGCAGTACTTTCAGGTTTCTTCCAATCACGTTACTCATAGTCCCTTCTCTTCATCCGTTAGTAAATCCGTGGCAAATTTAGCAAAAACAATTCAAATTACCAAATTTTTGCCACATATTTTTATTTATTATACAGAAGTGTATCATATATGGCGTGAATGTGTCTTTCTTTCATGACGTCTCTGGTGAAATACTAATTAGAAATACTGTTTAACGAAACTGCAATGAGAAAACGTAGAAATCCGCACCGACGTATAGTGTCAGTGCGGTAATCCCCTTCTCGTTTCTACTCAATATTGAGCGCTACCTCTTCAACTTCTTATATGGATATTTATCCACTTTTGTGTTTTTATTCAATTGCGAAATCGGCGATTTCGTAATTGGAGTCCCAATAGTTTTCACCATGGTCAACTCGGAGTTGTACTCATTGTAGAACTGCATCATGAATTGCATATTACGCACTGAGAATCCTTTTATTTTAGGAAACTCGTTCTTCATGTCAACAGACAGTCGCTCGAGGGTTTTCTGGCCCCATCCGTCTGCCATTTGACTACCTGTAAGCATTTCGCCAATATCCCAATACATACGCAACATTTCTTCATTTATAGAACGTTACACGCTACACGCTACACGCTACATTTAGTACCCCCTATAATTCAGTGCTTTTAAATTGATATATTCAGCAATCCCCCTTAGGTTGGTCCGTTAGCTCCAGTGCAGAGCGCCTGTCCGCAGGAGGGGCGGGTTAGATTCCCGCACGGATTGGGAAAGGTGTCTTGATAAAGGCGCAGACAGCAAGTATTATCTGCTGAATAGGCTAGGGACACAGTCCTAAACCT
>JAFZBK010000037.1 GCA_017561825.1 Prevotella sp. | reverse complement strand
TTACATAAATTCTCTAGAGAATTTGTGCGCAAGCAGCATGTTTACTACTAGTAAGTGACGTACTTATTCATAAATTCTCTAGAGAATTTCATAGCAAACGACTAAGATACTTATCGAGAACACCATGGTTTTGGTCGTTTACACCCATCAAACCATGTAGTTTGCATGTAGTTATATGTAGTTTCCATGTAGTTTGCATGTAGATCAACTTATCTACAATTCGCTGTGTTATAGTTAATTAAAGCGAAACCATGTAGTTATGTAGGTAAAAATCACTCTTTCGTAAAAAAATCTACGAATAATACGAATTGACATGAATTAAAAAGAGGCGGACCTCACGGTGCGCCCCTTCTCATTTACATAATTAATTCAAGTTTTTTATGAAAAGTTTCCGTATTTCGAAACTTTTATCTATCTTTGCACTGTCAAATAAGCAAAAAGAATGAAACTACAGCAGAAATTTAGAGTAGTATTACATCGTGAAGCACAAGCATTTTTAAGAAACCTTGACGAGAAGACACGCAACAAGATACTTCAAACTTTCGATAGAGCAAGTCTGCTTCTCGATCCGGAAGTTTTCAAGAAATTAGCCGATACTGATATATGGGAGTTTCGGACAACCTTTAATAAACAAAGGTATCGTGTTTTGGCTTTCTGGGATAGAACAGAATCTATTGACACATTGGTAATTGCAACCCATGGGTTTGTCAAGAAAACCCAGAAGACGCCACAAAAAGAGATCGACAAGGCAATGAGAATTAGAGAGTTATATTTTTCAAAGCAATCAAAACAGCAAAGATAATGGATAAGGATTTTATTACCCTCGAAGAATCAAAGGACGAGCTCCTTGGCAAAGTAGGCACTCCTCAGCGAGACAAGTATGAGGAAGAACTAAACCTCTATGCCATTGGTGCGGCTATACGTGAGACTCGAAAGCAGCAGAATCTCACCCAAGAAGAACTTGGTCGTATGGTTGGGGTGCAGAAGGCGCAGATTTCTCGCATCGAGAATGGAAAGAATCTCACCTTTGCAACAGTCTTGAAACTATTCAAGGCCATGAACATCAGCGTTAAGCTCGATATTGACAAGCTTGGCAGGGTGGCTCTCTGTTAAGTTTAGAGGTGCAATTCTGCAACCTTCGCTATACATAACCCGAAAAGGGGCGGACCTCACGGTGCGCCCCTTTTCAATTACATAATTAACTCAAGTTTGTCGAGATATATAAGGTTTATACTTATATTCAAAACTCTTAATTGGGATTAATCCCATGGATCAAAATCCCACATGTCCCATTCTTTACCACGGTTACCACCGCCACCAGTACCTTGACCATGACCACCATATGGATCTGTGCCTTCACCGGTTTCACCTACAACATTAGGAAGGCCATCTGAACCTTCTGTTGGTCCTCCGCCCACTTCTCGAGCAGAATCTGGACTAGCGGCACCCATGACTACATCACCGTAATATGTTGTTATTTCTGTTTCTGGTTTCAGATATATGCGTTTCATTATCTATTTCCTTTCTTAATTATTTAACAACATATTTCTTACCATTCACGACATACACGCCCTTAGAGAGTCCCTTAACTGACGTTCCAACATAGATGCCGTTGGCTGTATAAACACTCTGTACGCGTTCCAGTCCCTGAGTCGGAAGAGTCTGAACTGATGTAGCAATGCCATAACCAGGATCAACAAAGATATACTCGCCACCGAAATCCATCGTATAGCTCTTTGAATGATTCTGCTGACCTTGCTGCTGCTGATTCATGCTGGCAAAATTATCAGAGGTAGCAACAACTGACAACCATTTGCCTTCACGTTCCTCTGTCCAACGGGCAGGATCACTAACTGAAGTTGCTTCATGGATTCTACGCGTCGTTGGTGAGAGGTTGGGAAGTGTCCACCAGTTGGCACAAATGATGCCCGTGTTATTATTCCACGTATAGGCTCCTTTCTGATCCACTTCGTTGTACCAAAAAGCAGCACGTTGATTATCTGAATCCCATCCCAAGAAGTATGCATACTGCGGCATCAACGACAAATAGAACGAACCAACAAACGAATAGGTGAACTTATTGGATACCTCGGCATCATACTCGACTCCTTTATGGGTCAGCTTGCCATTCGCATAAGTAAATGTGGGTCCATTTTCCATCGTGATTGACAATTGGGCTTCATTTACAGTGGTATTGGGATCATCCTCTCGGACTTCCTCTTGGTCACTACCCTCGTTGTTGATAACGAATGCAGGAACAGTATAGATTCCATTTTGAACTAACTGCATCTGGTCTCTACCTGGCATGTCATTTGCCTCTGCCAGTCTGCAGTATAAGCAGTCGTCGGCGGCGGCAGTATGATATATTTCTTTTATAATGTCGAACTGTCGTGTTCCTGTTATTACCGTCTCACCATTAATGATTTGTGTCTTCAGGTTCGGGCGGATGAGATATGGTACTCCCTTGTGCAATACTACAGCATTTGAAGCAGGTGCATCCTCAGTAGTACTGATAGTACCATGAACATTACCTGATGCCACCGTTTCCTTATATTTCATCAGGTTATTGCTAAACATCAACGTAATTTTTGTATTTTTCACATCGCGAACCACGTAGGTCAGCTTGCTCAAATAAGGAACCTCACCACCTTCAGAGCCAAAGAACGTTATCATATCTTTGTAAGTCAGGTCGAAGGGCAGGCATACCGTCCACCAGTCGTTATCTGTAATAAACGAACGGTAGGGAATCATCTCATAGTTCTTGTTATGAGCATAACCCGTCAGCACGAACTGGTGCCAGCCGCGGTAGTCATTCTGCTTTACCCTTACTACCGGCGATTGCTGTGTCTGCATTGTATAGAAAGGTCCTTCATCACTACTTGTTGCAGGTGTATAATCATATGAATCTCTGCTATTGTAACGATCCAATATATCCTTGTACTCAAAAGTACAATTCTCAAATAAGATATAATCTGTTCCTATATTGTAACGAGTCTGATCCCATTGGTTCGTAAATGGTATGAGACCCGAAACTGTTCTGTTACAGCGCCTCTTACCATTAAACTGCGAGTCATTTGCCATATAATCTTGATATTGAATCCATGAACCAGGATTATAAGGGCTTTCTATCCAGATACCATCTTCGGCGTCAACGTATTCATATCCTAATGTGTATGCACCATTGCTATCCTGAGTCACTGGATGACAATAAAGACCATCTGGTGCTTTATCATATTTTACGACTGGTGTCCTTGTATAATTACCTTCGTAGGTAGCCCCTTCATCTGCTAGATCATATTCGATTTCACCATATACATTTCGTACAGGTACCGTCTCATATACAGTGTTTCCTTGTTCATCAGTAACAACCACAGTCTCTGGCTGCGGGTATAACTGTTGTCCTTCCCAATATACATCCCAATAATTGCCTTGCCCAACAGGTTTCGACAGGTTTCCTCCATCTGTGGTGTCGTAGAATGTACGGTCTGACTTTGCTGTAAACACAGTATTACTGGTATAGAGGGAATTGGCTTGACTTTGTCCAGCTTGTGAATAAGGATTCTCTGACCTAATATTGGCAATCTCGTTGGAACCGTCCATCTTACGCGTCGGATCCCAAGCATTCCATACATATCCATATGTTCCCTGTGTGTAGGCACGGAGGAACTCATTCTGGTTGGGGAAATAAATAGTGCTACCCTTACCATCCACCTCACCAGTAGCAATAGAATACTCGCGGGTAGGATCAGTATAACGCTGGATGTAAGGTGTTCCACATTCACGAGGATAATGGAGCATCGTGATAAAGTTATATTTTTGCCTGTTCTGAACATACGCATCTCGAGTAACGATTCCTTCTGTTGTAACAGAACCAGCATCAAATGTGTTATTACCTGTGTAATTGATGGTACTGAAAGCATCCACATGGCACTCAGGTGTCTCTATGGCAAGGGAATAAACATCTTTAATCCTTGCATCACTTTCGTAGCAGAAAGCATTGCTCTCTATTAGCTTCAAGTTTTCGGGGAGCGTATAGGTGCCATACAAATAATATGTATAGACATTTTCATACAGATTAAAGGTAGGAGCATCATACGACAGGTATCCTTCGTGCGCAACTTCTTCACCAGATTCACGAACATATATACCATTATCATATTTAATGTCAGTAGCATCTCCTGTAGTCCAAACATGATCCAAACGAACGTTTTGGAAAGCTCGAGTTTTAATTACTTCAATGTTGCCCGGAATACAGATCTGGTTGACTCCTATACCATTGCCGTTCAAGAAATCAGCAGGCAAGGTCTTCAAACTGGAACAGGTAGGAATACACACCTGACGTGTGGCCGCTCCTACTATATCCATCTCACCTAGGGTAAGGTCGCTATTATTAGCGTCATCTATAATAACTCCGCTCAAGTCAAGGGAAACTACACGATTAGAACCAAGTGTGTTACAAGAAAATGCTGGTACTTTAGAAGAACCTGTTCCAACAATGGTTCTAACGTCATTTGCTTTGCTGCGCTCTTTCTCATTAGCCTCCCTATCGAATACTAGATGACCTTCTTCGGTAAAGTCAAGGCTTGCCTTGGAGAAATCTTGAGCTACGGCATTACCGGAAATCGTGATGCCATAGATATTGCTCCAGTCTAGTGTGCTCTGATTAAATCCTCCAGAGCCAAATTTCGTATTGCTTCCTTCGCTGTAAGTACGAATCAGCGCATCACGAAGCGTCTTGCTGGTATTTACATAAGCTGTGATAGCCGTCTTATTGGCATAAGAAGATCCAAACGCAAAATCAGAACCGTCGGCATCCTTGAATGTACCCAAGCTGATGGCAGAACCCAAATTGGAATTAACTGCCTGAGCTGCTGCATTTACCTGTGCTTTGGTCCAGTTATCAGGAAGAATAAGATTTCTCACGCTGCTGTTGGTGAACGTAAAGGCGGAATAGTCTGACTTGTGCGCATCCTGCAAATCAATGGTGGCGACGGTTAAGTTGCTTAATGCACTAATGTCATCACCGTTAATCTCACCCTTAATCTTAACAATCTGATAGTTGCTCTGATCAACAGAAGAAATGGCGGCAGTGAGCGAGCCAGGGGTGTTGATTGTGATAATCAATGCCCGCTCAGAAACAGAATTGTTATCACAAGAAGTCCAAGTTGAAGTAGACTTGGTGTAATCCTGCGCCCACGCACTTATCGTCGCGCAGACACACATCAAAACGAATAGTAAAGTTTTCTTCATTTCCCTTAAATTAATTATGTTTTATGATATTTACTCTGTGGATAATTCCCTAAGTGCCGCGAAATAATGATTCAAATTGTTTTTGCGGCGGTTATGTGATTCCCGTGAAAGCAAGCAACGTAAGTCGTATTATATCGGCTAAACTGCACGGTTCCTTAATGACCTTGAAAAAGGCGCCGCTGTCTCGCGACTGAGCGCCGTAAATCAAATAACAGGCATTTGTATCTTCGCAGACGCATCCGCCCAACAATTAACGTTTTACTCTCCAAACTAAATAAGAGAGTACAATTAACTCGGGTGCAAAGATACAAACTTTTGCAAAAAAAAAAACGATTTAACTAATTTCGACTTAGTTACCCTTATAATTTAACTTTTATTTGTAATTTGACAAAAAAAAGAGGGAAAAACGTATCGGTATCAAGAAAAAACATTATCTTTGCATTATCGTTTAACTCAATAAAGAACAAACGTATGAAAAAGAATGTATTAAGACTTATGACGATGGTTGCCCTGTTGTTCTGTGTAAGTATCGGTGCCCAGGCACAGGCTGTTATCGGAACCGCTGGCGATTCTACCATGGAAGCCCAGCAGACAAAGGCCATGCAGAAGGCTGCCAAGGAGCAGGAAAAAGCAATGAAGGCCCAGGAAAAGGCTGATAAGGAAGCTGCAAAGGCAGCTAAGGAAGCAAAGAAGGCTGAGAAGAAAGCTGAAAAGCAACGTAAGGAAGCTGAGAAGCGTGAAAAAGCCATCGAGAAAGCTGAGAAGGCCAAGAAGGACGCAGAGAAGGCTGTAAAGAATGCCGAGAAAACTTCCCAGAAGGCTATTGACGCACAGGATGGCGATCCCATGAAGGCTGCCAAGGCACAAGAGAAGGCTGCCAAGGCACAGCAGAAAGCCTTGAAGGCACAAGAGAAAGCGGAGAAGCTGGCTAAGAAACTATAATGACAACACTGACTATCTGTATCATTATTGCTTTCGTGATTGGCTATGCGTGCATAGCCACCGAGAGCATATTGGAAATCAACAAGGCTGCAGTCGCCCTGCTGATGTGCGTGATTTGCTGGACCTTGTTCATGCTGTCACCTGAGTCGTATGTCTCAGGTAATGACGTGCTTGCCCAAGTCAGTGAAAAGATCCAGATGAGTTTAGGTGATACCGCCTCCACCCTGTTCTTCCTGATGGGTGCGATGACGATCGTGGAGATTGTTGACTCCAACGGTGGTTTCAACTTTGTGCGTGACACCATCAAGACACGCTCCAAAAGGAAGCTGATGTGGCGTATCGCCTTCATGACTTTCTTCCTGTCGGCCATCCTCGACAACCTCACCACATCGATTGTGATGATCATGGTGTTGCGTAAGTTGGTACAGGAACGTAAGGAACGACTGATCTATGCCGCCTTGGTAGTAATCTCCGCGAACTCTGGTGGTGCTTTCTCACCAATCGGCGACGTGACCACCATTATGTTATGGATCAAAGGCGTGATTACCACCCAGGGAGTGATCACAGAAATCTTCATTCCTTCGCTGGTATCCATGCTCATTCCTGCCTTTATCCTGCAGTATCAGCTCGAAGGAAAGTTCGATAAGCAACAGAACTTGCCGAAAGCGCAGGTAAGCGCATTTACCCACAACCAGCGGAACATCATCTTCTGGTTAGGCGTGGGTGGTTTGTGCTTTGTACCTATCTTCCGTTCACTGACCAACCTGCCTCCCTTCATGGGAATCCTATTGGTATTAGGTGTACTGTGGACTACCACGGAGATCTTCCACCGCAGTGTGCATCGTGAGGGTGAGGAAGATACCATGGCAAAGCGCGTTACCGAACTGCTGTCACGTATCGACCTGTCCACCATCATGTTCTTCCTCGGCATCCTGATGGCCGTGAGTTGTCTGGAACATGTGGGTGTGCTTCACGCATTAGGCAGCTGGCTCGATGGCGTAAGCAACGGAAACCACTATCTGGTAACGGGCATTATCGGTGTTCTTTCAAGTATCGTGGATAATGTGCCGCTTGTGGCTGGAGCCATGGGTATGTATCCCGTTGCTGCTGTGGGTGACATGGCCGTTGATGGTATCTTCTGGCAGTTACTGGCCTACTGTGCCGGTGTGGGTGGCTCGATGTTGATCATCGGTAGCGCCGCAGGTGTAGTGGTGATGGGACTGGAGAAGATCACCTTCGGTTGGTACATGAAAAAGATTACATGGATCGCCCTTGCAGGCTATCTCGCCGGTATGTTCACCTATTGGGTGGAGAAACTCATCTTCTAAAGATTGAAAAGTTCACGCTTCCGTAACTGCGGTGCTCCACGAAGTGTGGATGCTGCGAGAAGTCGTGATTCTTACCATGCTCAAAGACGAATACACCCTCGTCTTTGAGCATGTTTTTTTCAAAGATCAGGTCAGGAATGTCGGGCAACTCTTTCAAGGCATAGGGTGGATCAGCGAAGATGAAATCGAACTGCTGACGGCAACTCTTCACAAAACGGAACACATCTCCTCGGATAGCAATACATTTATCAGTATCCAACTTCTTCAGGCACTGCTTGATAAACGCATGATGGTCACGGTCAGCCTCCACGCTGATGACTTGTCCGCAGCCTCTTGAAAGCAGCTCCAAAGAGATACTGCCAGTACCTGAGAACAAATCAAGGGCTATAGCATCTTCAAAGTCGATATAACCATTCAGCACATTGAAGATATTCTCCTTGGCAAAATCCGTGGTTGGCCGCGCCTTGAATGAGCGTGGCACCTCGAAATGTCTTCCTTTATATATTCCGGTAATAATCCTCATCTTCCTTCTCTTTTCCCCCTCCTCATGGAGGGGCTAGGGGTGGCCTCATCTTCCTTTCACAAACAACGTCATCAAGTCGTAAGGCATCCCCTTGATGGCCGATACAGGAGCACGATTGAAGTCAGCGGTAGGATTGATGACGTAGGCATTCTGCACAAAACGTCTGATCTCACTGAGGAAGGTATCCTTCTCGGGAATATTCCCTACTATATGCAACTCATCCTTGTGCTGATCCAATCCTAACTGCTGCCAAACGGAGAGAAGGAAGAACACGGAATCGTGCGCGCTCGTTACCTCATAGCTGTTGCAGAACTGGAAACGACTCTGTTGGAACGAGAACACCTCCAACCGCTTGTCATGGAAATACCCATACAGTTTCCTGCGTACGCCAGTAAAGCTACGACGGTATAGATGGTTCCATACAGGCTGGGCAACAGGCATGAACCGCACATCCGAGAAATGATCGTCGAGCACCAGCTTAAGATCTTTGTTGATGGCATAGAGAGCCACGGCGTTGAGTGTAGGTAAGACTGAAGCCAACACGGTGTCGTTCTCATGACCGGTAATGGCATGATGATAGTAGGTGCTGTTACGCTCCTGATCCTGTTCATAATAATCCTCCAAGGGTATTATCACCACAGGCGTGTCGAGCATCACCTGAGCCCGCGTCCACTCTTCCGTCAGCTGCTCCTCAGTTTTGAAAGCCTCACGCAGATTGGCGGCGATGCTCACCCCGCTTCTCACGGTATAAGGCATGTAGATTACCTGATGCTCTGATTCCTCATCAGGATAGGCGAAGGCAAGAGAAGCCTGACCGATTCTGATGGTGAGTCGCGGATGTCTGCCGTTATGGATTGCTTGGTTCATCATCTATCCCATCTGTTTTGTCTGCGAAGGTACAAAATAGTATGTGAAATACCAAATTTTTCTTTGTTTTCTTCTTCCTTTCCCATTTTTTTCGTACCTTTGGAATCACCAATGATTACTGAGGCGCTATCCATCCGTATTCGTCAGACCTTCCGTCTGGAACCCACCCGTGAGCAATCACAGGCCATCGAGACCTTCTGTCGTTTCATAACTGATAGGAACACTCATACGGTCATGATCATGCGCGGTTCGGCAGGAACAGGTAAGACCTCCTTGGCAGGAGCTTTTGTCAGAACCTTGCTACAGCTCCAACAGAAGGTGGTGCTGATGGCTCCAACTGGAAGGGCCGCAAAGGTGTTCTCGATGAACAGCGGCTATCCCGCATTCACCATCCATCGGAAGATCTACCGACAGAAGACACTCACGGAATACCAAGCGGGATTCAGTCTGAACGACAACATGCATACCGATACGTTGTTCCTCGTGGACGAGGCCTCGATGATTGCCAACGGAGGACCTGCTGGTGGAGAGGCGTTCTTTGGTAGCGGGTATCTGTTAGACGACCTGATCCAATATGTGTATAGCGGAAGGAACTGCAGACTGATGCTGATAGGTGATAAGGCACAGCTGCCTCCTGTGGGTGAGGAGGAATCCCCAGCACTGACAATCGGTCAACTGGAGGACTACGGACTACAGGTCTATACAAGCGATCTCAACGAGGTGCTGCGCCAAAGTCAGGAGAGTGGTATCCTGTTCAATGCGACAAAGATCAGACAGATGATTACGCCATCTGGCAGATTCGCCGCAGAACAAGCTGTCCTCCAACTCCCACGTATCCGCTTCCATGGCTTTCCCGATATACAGATTGTCCCTGGTAACGAACTCGTGGAACAGCTCAACACTTCCTATTCTCAGGTAGGAATGGATGAGACCATGGTGATCACACGGAGTAACAAAAGGGCGAACATCTACAACGAAGGGATTCGAAGGATGATTCTTGACCGTGAAGAAGAGTTGTGCACCCACGACCTGCTCATGATCGTGAAGAACAACTACCATTGGGTGAAGCCCGGAAAGGAAGAGGATGGTCAGGAACTGAGTTTCATTGCCAATGGCGACCGGGCAAGGGTGCTGAAGGTACGCAATGTGCGGGAGCTCTACAAGTTCCGATTCGCGGATGTGCTCCTGCAGTTTCCTGACTATAATGATTTCGAACTGCAGGCAACGGTCATCCTTGACAGTCTGACTACCGAAGCACCTGCCCTTACCCCTGAACAGAACGAGCACCTGTTTCAGGAGATCATGCTCGACTATGCTGATATCCGCTCCCAACGGGAACGTATTAAACGCATCAAGGAGGATCCATACTACAACGCCATCCAGATTAAATATGCCTATGCGGTGACCTGTCATAAGGCGCAGGGTGGACAATGGGCACATGTGTATCTCGACCAAGGATATATGACCGATGATATGCTCACGCCCGACTATATCCACTGGCTCTACACCGCCTTCACCCGCGCCACCGAGAAACTGTTCCTCGTGAACTGGCCAACGAAACAAATTGATGATTAAAATATGATTGAAGCACTACTATTCCTCGTCGGTCTCCTCATCGGAGCCATCGTCCTCTTCTTTATCGGTCAACGCAAAGCGGCCCCGATCGTTACGGAGAAGAATAAGTTAGCCATGGGACTGGCTGCCAAGACCAGTGAACTATCCATGCTGACCCAGCAGTATGCTGACACCAAGAACCAGCATGAGCTACAGGTGGCAGAGATCAAGGATCGGCATGATCAGCAGATGTCTGAGATGAAGGACCGTCATGAACGACAACTCGCAGAGATCAAGGACCAACATGAACAACTGGTTCGCAACATGCAGAAACAGGCTGAGGAAGACCGCAAACGTGCCGATGAGCAGTTCAACCAACGACTGACACTGGTGCAGGAGCAACTGAAGAACGCCACTGAACAACTGTTGCGGAAACGGTCGGAAGAGCTGGATAAGACGAACCAGTCGCAGATGGGTGCCATCATCGCTCCGCTACGTGCCGTGATGGATGAGATGAAGAAGTCGATGGATGACAATAAGGAGTCGTTCACCCGTAACACCTCTGCCCTCAGCGAACAACTGAAGAACATGCTCCATGCCGCCTCCTCCTTGGGTGCAGAGGCCGAGAAGCTCTCACGGGCCCTGCAAACAGGACCTAAGGTGCAGGGTGACTTCGGTGAGATGAAGCTCAACGACCTGTTGGATAAGTTCGGGTTTACCAAAGGATTGGAATATGACGTGCAGTATGTGATGCGGGATGCAAAGGGGAAGGTAATCCGCAATGACGATACCAACGACAGTATGCGCCCTGATGTGGTACTGCATTATCCTGACAAGAAAGATGTCATCATAGATGCCAAGGCCTCACTCACAGCTTTCATCGGCTATGTGAATGCCCAGACAGATGAAGAGAGGAAAGTATATCTGGAAGAGCACTGCAAGAGCGTGCGCAAACATGTGAACGAACTTGCCGACAAGCAGTACTGCAGGTATTCGATGGAAGGAAGGGAGACATTGGATTTCGTCATTATGTTCGTTCCACAGGAGGCAGCCATGCAGTTGGCAGTATCTGCAGATACGGATCTGTGGAGCTATGCGTTCGACAAGAAGGTGTTCATCACTGGCGAGCAGAACCTCTTCGCTGTGCTGCGCATGTTGCAGATCACCTGGACACAGCAACGACAGGAAGAGAATCAGGAAAAGGTCTATGGACTGGCCAATACCTTGTTAGACCGTGTAGGCGACTTCATGGAACGGTTCGATGACATGGGTGAGAAGATCCAGAAGCTTCAGGGTGCTTACGAACATGCAGAGGTGAAACTGAAAGGGAACCAGAGTATGCTCATCCCTGCCCGCAAACTCATTGAGATGGGTGCCAAGGAGAGTCCGAAGCATCCGTTGCCGGAACCTACAACAGAGGAGATAACAAACGTACAACCGACTCCCACAGACGCTTGAGGAAAGGACGGTGATTCTGGTCCTCCACATCATCGAGCAGGACACTGTCCTTCACATCGTTCATATACACCTCCTTCATCCGCAAGGCCATATCACGGTCGTATATGAACGCGTTCCCCTCGAAATTGTTCTCGAAGCTCCTGAAGTCCACATTGGAAGAGCCCACCGTGCACATCGAGTCATCACTCACCAACAGTTTGGAGTGGTTAAAACCCTTCTGATACAAATAGATCTTCACTCCGGCGCTGACCACCTCATGCACATAACTCCTGCTCGCCCACTCCACCAGCTTCGCATCCGTCTTGTAAGGAATCATCACACGAACATCAACACCTGTCAACGCTGCTGTTCGCATGGCCAGCAATACGGATTCTGTGGGTAGGAAATAAGGTGTTTCGATATAGACATATTTCTTGGCTTCCAACAAGATGCGTATATAGCCCTGCATGATATCCGGCCATTCGGATATAGGACTGCTCGTCACGATTTGAACAATACAGTTGTTCCCTGAAGGCTGATCGTCAAGAGAAAGAGCATGTGAAGCACTCATCACTGGATAATAGCTACGATCTGTGAT
Source organism: Prevotella sp. (assembly GCA_017561825.1). Taxonomy (GTDB): domain Bacteria; phylum Bacteroidota; class Bacteroidia; order Bacteroidales; family Bacteroidaceae; genus Prevotella. The sequence goes on along the minus strand of JAFZBK010000037.1, from coordinate 5,340 downwards.
GAGCGTACGGTCAACAAAATACCAGTCAACTAAGAAGGCACGCTGAATACCATACACACCTCCACCCTGAATACGCAGATGGGTATCACGCCAAAGCACTCTCTTGCTTCTTGCTTCTTGCCTCTTGCCTCTTTTCTTCTTCCCCCTTACATACCTCGTTGCGATGTTCATACCACCAATGAATCCTATCTTTCCATCGATGACACACAGCTTACGGTGATTGCGGTAGTTCACCTTACTAGTAAAGGCCGGGAATTTCACGGGCATGAAGCCATGTACCTCAATACCGGCATCGCGCATCCTCTCAAAGAAGGAGCCTTTCACGTCCCAGCAGCCCACATCGTCGTAGATCACACGCACCTCCACATGCTCCTTAGCCTTGTCAATCAAGGCATCGGCAATCATATTTCCCAATTCATCATCGTTAAAGATATAGGAGTCGATATGGATATGATGCTTCGCCTTGGCAATATCCCGTAACAGGGCATGGAAGAACTGATAACCGTCGGTATAGATATCTATCTCATTATCTTTGAACGGCAGGGCCCAATTCTGACTGGCAAAGAGTTTGATGAGTTTCTCGTGTTGTGAGGGCAAAACAAGATTCTTCTGTTCGGCAAACTCCAACATCGAACGTTTCGTGAGCTGATCCAAGCTGTTCTGCGAGATCATCTTCTCCTTCCTGGTGTTCTGTCCGAAGAAGAAATAGAGTATAATACCCACAAACGGCAGGAACACCAACACCAGCATCCATGCCATGGTCTTGGCTGGCTGACGGTTATCCATCAGCACTGTAATCATCGTACCGACAACTGCCAGTACATAAAGGGTCAGGAGTAGCCAATGGATATATATCATAGTCGGAAAGGATAAAGATGCTACTTACGTTATAATACTGGTTCCGAGTTTCTTCGCCATCAGGTTGCGCAGCTCCATCATGGTCTTCAGTTCCTCCATCTGTTGCGGGAGTCGTTCTGGGTCATTGGCCGCAATCTGCTGACGTAATACCTGGATATGTGCATTGACATAATCCATACGGAAATCCAATACCAGGTGCTCCACCTCTTGACGTAGTGTTTCTTCCTCATCCTTCGGCTGTAGACTCTTCGTCAGCTGCACGGGATCCAGAAGCATCTCCGCTGCGAGGGCGCTAACCTTGATGTCGTGATGACGAGAGAAGAACTCTGAGGCGATGAAGCCATCATCACCTGAATGTGCCACAGCCTCCTCCAACACCTGATTATACAACGGGTTACGGAACATCAGTCCGTCGGCTTTCAAGTCAAGTTGTATATACTGCGCCACGTTCAGGTCGATGGTATCCCCCTCTTCAGTCTCAACATCCCGATACACAATCCGTTCTCCATAGCGGATAACCATACGGATTAGCAGGTCTTCCACCGATGATGTTTGAGGGTGGAAGGTGGAAGGTTGAGGGTTAAGAGTTGAGGGTTGAGGATTCGTGGGGGAAGGTGACTGCGTAGAGGCAGCCTTTTCCTTCTGCTCTTTCTCTCCCCTGATCATCTTGTTCATCGTGGCAATCAGTGTGGCCTCATTGATTCCTAACCGATGGGAGCAGTCGGTGATATAGGTAGCCCTTGTAATCTGGTCAGATATCACACTGATGCTCTTGATGATGGAGTTGATGGCCTCCGAACGTTTGATGGGATCAGTAACACCCTTCAGCAACACATCACTCTTGAACTGGATGAAATCGGTCTGGTGTTCCTCGATATATCTCCTGAAGTCATCGGCAGTATGCTTTCTTGCAAAACTGTCGGGATCATCCCCATCAGGGAACAGCAGAACCTTGACGTTCATACCCTCCGACAATAGCATATCTGTACCTCGCAAGGCGGCATGGATTCCTGCCTCATCACCATCGTATAGCAAGACGATATTCTGCGTAAAACGGTGAAGCATGCGGATCTGATGATTGCTCAACGCCGTACCCGAGTTGGCCACTACATTCTCGATACCACATTGGTGCATGGAGATCACATCGGTATAGCCCTCCACCATATACACGCAGTTCTCCTTGGCTATCGCCTTCTTGGCCTGATAGATACCATAGAGGTTCTGTTCCTTGTGGTAGATCTCACTGTCGGGCGAGTTCACATATTTCTGTTGCACGCCCTTCGTGGCCTGATCGAGCTTCCTTCCTCCAAAGGCCACCACCTTTCCGCTGATGCTCAGCCATGGGAAGATCACACGTCCGGCAAAGCGGTCAACCAATGTTCCTTGTGTCGGTGTGGTCTCCTCCCGTTCCTCCGTTCCCTCGTTACTACGGTTGTCCTTTGAATAGCAAAGACCCGTGCTCAACAGGAACTCCGACTGATACCCTTTCTGCTGCGCTTCCTTGGGTAATGCGAAGCGGTCGGACAGATCGTAACCCAATCGGAACTTACGAATGATGTCATCACGGATGCCACGACTGCGGAAATACTGCATACCGATAGCGATTCCATCCACGTTATTATGAAGGAGATCCTCGAAATAGTTCGCTGCCCACTCGTTCACAATGAACATCGACTCACGTTTGCTTTCGGCTTCCTTTTCCTCATTGCTCAGTTCACGCTCCTGTATCTCGATATTGTATTTCTTTGCCAGCCACCGTAATGCCTCAGGGTAGGTCATCTGCTCATGTGCCATCAGGAAGCCCACAGGTGTACCACCCTGACCACAAGAGAAGCATTTGCAGATATTTCGAGCGGGAGAGACATAGAACGACGGGGTGCGCTCATTGTGAAAGGGGCACAAGCCTTTGTAGTTCGCACCGCTCTTCTTCAGCGTGACGAACTCAGACACCACATCCACGATGTTCGCGGCATCAATGATCCTATCAACCGTTGCCCTGTCGATCATGTCATTAAATGTTTGGATGCAAAGATACGGAAAAACAAGTAAAGGACAAAACAAATTCAAATAAAATGGATTGCACAAATCGACATTTTTGTGCACATATCCATTGATTTTGTGCATTTTATTTTGCTGTGTGCGCAAAAAACAGTACCTTTGCGGTCGATTTGTGTAAATCGCCCGCAAAGGAATACATTATTAATATAATATATGGCTTTAAAAATTGTAGTACTTGCCAAGCAAGTACCAGACACAAGAAACGTAGGTAAAGATGCCATGACCGCTGAAGGTACAGTGAACCGTGCCGCTTTACCTGCCATCTTCAATCCCGAAGATTTGAATGCCCTAGAGCAGGCTCTTCGTCTCAAGGAGCAGAATCCTGGCTCTACAGTAGGAATCCTCACGATGGGTCCTCCACGTGCAGGTGAAATCATCCGTCAAGGACTGTATCGTGGTGCTGATACAGGTTGGTTGCTTACCGACCGTCTGTTCGCTGGTGCCGACACCCTCGCCACTTCTTACGCGCTGGCTACAGCCATCAAGAAGATTGGTAATGTGGACATCGTGATCGGTGGTCGTCAGGCTATCGATGGTGATACCGCTCAGGTAGGTCCTCAGGTGGCTCAGAAGTTAGGTCTGAACCAGGTAACTTACACAGAGGAGATCCTTGGTGTGAAGGATGGGAAGGTTACCGTGAAGCGCGTGATCGATGGTGGTGTGGAGACTGTAGAGGCTCCGTTGCCCGTAGTGATCACCGTAAACGGAAGTGCCGCCCCCTGTCGTCCCCAGAACGCTAAGCTGGTGATGAAGTACAAGCGTGCTACCTGTCCGATGGAACGTCCTGCTGAGGGTACAGCATACGACTATCTCTATAACGAGCGTCCCGAGCTGACACTGAACCAGTGGTCGGTGGCCGATGTGGATGGTGACGTTCAGCAGTGCGGTCTCAATGGCTCGCCCACCAAGGTGAAGGCTATCAAGAACATCGTGTTCCAGGCTAAGGAGTCGAAAACTTTGACGGCTTCAGATGCTGATATCGAGGGAATGATCAAAGAATTGTTGGAAGAAAAGATTATTGGTTAAGAGATATGAACAACGTATTTGTATATTGCGAAATAGAAGGTACTCAGGTACAGGAAGTATCTCAGGAGCTGCTGACCAAAGGTCGCAAGCTCGCCAATACATTAGGTGTTGAGCTCCACGCCGTAGTGGCTGGTACTGGCATCAAGGGTAAGGTTGAGGATCAGATCCTGCCTTACGGTGTCGACAAACTTTTTGTGTTCGACGCTCCCGATTTGTTCCCCTATACTTCAGCTCCCCACACTGACATTCTCGTGAACCTCTTCAAGGAGGAGCAGCCTCAGATCTGTCTGATGGGTGCTACCGTGATTGGTCGTGACCTTGGTCCTCGTGTGAGTTCTTCATTGACCAGCGGTCTTACGGCCGACTGCACCGAACTGGAGATTGGTCCGTACGAGGATAAGAAGAATAATAAGGTATATGAGAACCTGCTCTATCAGATCCGTCCTGCCTTCGGTGGTAACATCGTGGCTACCATTGTGAACCCCGACCATCGTCCTCAGATGGCTACCGTTCGTAGTGGTGTAATGCAGAAGGCCATCTATGAGGGCTCTGCTCGTCACGAAGTGGTTTACCCACTCGTTTCCAACTACGTCTCTCCAGAGGCTTTCGTTGTGAAAGTGCTCGACCATCACGTAGAAGCTGCAAAGCACAACCTGAAGGGTGCGCCCATCGTGGTTGCTGGTGGTTACGGTATGGGATCTAAGGAGAACTTCGACCTGTTGTTCGATCTGGCCAAGGTACTTCATGGTGAGGTAGGTGGTAGCCGTGCTGCTGTGGATGCAGGCTGGTTGGACCACGACCGTCAGATTGGTCAGACGGGTGTTACCGTTCATCCCAAGGTGTATATCGCCTGCGGTATCTCCGGACAGATTCAGCACATCGCTGGAATGCAGGACTCTGGTATCATCATCTCTATTAACAGCGACCCCGATGCTCCTATAAACCGCATCGCTGACTATGTGATTGTTGGTACTGTGGAAGAGGTAGTTCCCAAACTCATTAAATACTATAAGCAAAATTCGAAGTAATTATGGCAAACTATTATAGCGATCATCCTGAGATCGGGTTCTACTTGAACCACTCCCTGATGGCTCGTATCGTCGAGTTGAAGGAAAAAGGTTTCGCTGATGCGAAAGAATATGACTACGCCCCTGTGGTTCTGGGCGACGCCATCGAGAACTACAAGCAGATTCTCGACATCACCGGCGACGTGGCTGCCAACATCATCGCCCCGAACTCGGAGAACGTGGACCTCGAAGGTCCACACCTCGAGAACGGCCGTATGATTTATGCCTCTAAGACTTACGAGAACCTCGACGCCACCCGTAAGGCTGGTCTGTGGGGTGTTTCAATGCCTCGTCGTTACGGCGGTATGAACCTGCCTAACGCAGTATTCTC
>JAFZBK010000036.1 GCA_017561825.1 Prevotella sp. | reverse complement strand
CGTCCCGATACCCAGTTCCCTTGAAAAACTAGGCGTAGAGAACGCCAAGAGGATCACCAGGTTTAGTTGCGACTGCGACTTCGTCATCATGGTTAAGAACGGAACCGTTCAGGTTGATATGGTGACCATGAGCACGCAGACAGGCAAGAATCTGGGCGGGTTCCGTCCCGACATCCTGCAAGCTGTGAAGGAACTACACCCCTCTTGTCTGCGTTGGCCAGGCGGTGGATACGTGGCCCAGTACGACTGGAAATGGGGCATCGGTCCGCAGGAGAATCGTGAGCGCTGGGCACACTGGATGTGGATGGACTACGATCAGAACTGCTTTGGTACGGACGAGTTCATACGTTTCTGTCGTGAGGTCAATTCCGAACCGATCATCGTTGTGAGTGTTAAGTTCGAACGTCCTGCAGAAGAGTATGACAGTATCCTTCAGGATGCGGTGAACTGGTTGCGCTACTGCAATGCACCCGCCACTGACGAATGGGGTGCGAAGCGAGCAGCAAACGGTCATCCGGAACCCTACAATGTGAAATATTGGGAGATAGACAATGAGATGTGGGAGATGGGTATTGACCGCTATGAAAAGTGCGTGCGCGACTTCAGTACCGCCATGCGCAAGATTGACCCGACCATCAAGATCATTGCCTGCGGTGGATTCCGTGAGGATGAGCAGTTCATCCAGCGTAGCGGCAATTATTTCGACTACCTGAGTCTGCACCACTATGAGCAACAGGGCGGCTATGCTACCGGACCAGTACGATTGGGACAGCAATATGACCGCTATGCCCAGATGATTGCCGATGGACCTAATCCGAACATTAAACTGTTCATTTCGGAATGGAACTTGAACAGCATCGACTGGCGTACGGGATTGTTTGCTGGCGGATTCCTCAATATGTGTGAGGCCCGTGATGTGGTGGCCATGGGTGCTGCGGCACTGTTCATACGTCGTACGGACGCACCTGACTGGAACAACGCCTTCATCAACTTTGACTATAAGGATTTGTTCAAAGCTCCTAACTGTCAGGTTACTGAGCTATGGTACGACAACTTCTCGAAGTACCGTCTGGCCTTCAGCGGTGATACTGGTAATTTGAGTGTGAGTACCACTTTATCAGAGAATGGAGCCGATGTCATCGTGAAGGTGGTGAATCCTACTGAAGAGTCTGCCACACTTCGTATCAAAGGTGACTGGACTGGCGTGAAAGGAACAGCCTTCGAGTATTACGCACCTGGTTCGCTGACCGTAGCCAATAGCATGGAGAACAAGAATGCCGTAGCTCTCCAGAAAGCAACAGCTAAGGCCGATGGTAATGATGTCGTGCTCTCCGTCCCTGCCCTTTCCGCTGGCGTGTTGAGAATTTCCCAATAGAAAGAATCCGCTTCTGTAGTTAAATTCTACGAAGCGGATTTTCATTATCTATTCTTTCATTTTCTTACTTTTTCCTCATCTCGTGGAACCTTAAGCCCAAGCCCGAGAAAGCGATTGAGGAAAGTAAGGTCTGGACACTGAGCTTGGTCAGCTCTGTGATATCCTTCAGTGTTACGATACCAGCAACCGATACTGAGAGTGCGATGGCAATGACTGTCAGGATAACCAGAAGTCTGTACGAAACGTTGATTCTCCCCTTTTGGTGCAATAAGCCTAATATCAGTATGACGGATGCCAGGAGGAATGCCACGCCATTCATGCCTTTCAGCAGAGCGAGCCAGCCAATACCCAGACTGTCTATCACATTCATAACCGAACCAACCACAAAGAAGCAGGCAGCAAGTCCAAAGAGGGAATACCCTACGATGGAGGACCATTTTCCACCAAGCTTGCGGGGCTTGCCTGTTGCAGGGTCGATGGCCTGACCGTTATACTTGAACTTGATCACCAGCCAGCGGAAAAGAACCGGTAACAAAATCGTCAAGGTAAGGACAATAAATATGAACCACTCTGTTCTTCCTTTTCCATATAACATCAGCAAAACAAACGCTACCATGAAGACAAGTGCTCCGATGCTGCTCCACTTGATGTTCCTCGAGTAGTTTGACTCCTTCTCAACGAGGGTCCTCAGGTCGTAAGAGCCATAGTCCTCTTTCTTTGTACGCCTCAGGATGACGAATCTGAAAATCAGAGAAGCTATCCAATATACACCCAGTATGATAATACCCACCAGCGACAGGCGGCCATAAGCCCAAGCCCACCAAGCCATTGCGGGCACAAAGAGTAGATTACCCCAGATAATACCTTCCTTTAGATTCTTGCGGATATCTGAAAACTTACGCATCATTGCTTCGCGGAGCTGTTCATCTGACACAATCTCCTGACCATCCAACCTTTCGTCCATCAGGTTGTAAGCAGCCTTTAACTCATCCAACTCATGGAGTTCTAAAATGTTCTCGTTCATAACTTTAAGGATTAATGGTTTGACATTGATTTCAGTTGTTCCTTGATTCGGAACAGGCGGCTGGTGACTGCTGAAGTGGAGAGACCCACAATCGCAGCAATTTCATCATACCGCATACTCTCCAGCCAAAGAAGAATGATTGCACGGTCGAACATCTCAAGACGGTTAATTCTGTCGTAGAGCATCTTAATCTGCCGACCACTTTCATCAGAAACACTCATCACATCCTTATCGATCAGTAGCGGAATGGTTGGTACATTCCGTTTCTTGTCTCGATCAATGTTGCAGCAGGTATTTAGGCTGACACGCCAGATCCACGTCTTGGGACTGCTGTCGCCTCGGAACTTGGCAAAACCTTTCCAGAGATTGACCAACACTTCCTGGAACAGGTCTTCCACATCAGTAGGATTGTCTGAGAAAAAGTAACATACCGTGTAAATTGTCTTACGGTATTCTCGGACCATTTTTGTGAATTCTAATTCAATTTCATTCATCTTTTTGGGAGTTTGTTCAAACATTTAGTACCCAAAGTTTCAGATTCCTTTCGTGATTATATGTTAAAGGATGTTATTTCCGATTTCTTTATTTGCGAGAATGTGACCATCTTATTTCAAAATGATGATATCACTCCAACGCGTTGTGGGGTTCTTACTGCGGAAATCATGCTTGATGGCATTGGCAAAGACATCAGCCTTGACTTTTAGTCGACCCTTATCCTTTGCATCTATAATGGTATATTGTTGGGAACCGAGTACAACAGTCTCAGTACCGTTGACCTTATTAATACGATCAATAACGGCATCCAGGCGGCACATCTTCTGGAACTGTTCTGCATTCGTATCGAAAAGGTCATGCTGGATAGCATTGTCGGGACCGATACCCATGACGATGACTCCGGCCTTCTTGTAGTGATAGCCCTGTCGATAGAGTTGTGAGAGCACTTCATTGGCCTTCTTGACAATAGCGATGGTGCTACTGGTGGGCGTGATGAATTGCGACTCTTGGAAGTTCCAATACTGGGGAAGGTCTTTACGGAAAGGGTTGGTGTTGAGGAACACACCGACGATGGAAGCGACGGATCCTTGTTGGCGCAACTTCTCAGCACATCGGACAGCGTAGTTGGAAACGTGGGTGCGAAGACTTTCAAGGTCGGTAATCATACCATTGAATGAACGACTGGTAAGAATACTTTTCTTCTTGGCCATTTCCTCATTGGGGATACAGTCCTCCCCGTTCAGTTCCTTCCATGTACGCAAGATCACAATATTATTGAACGTAGCACGAACCCACGATTCAGGATGCAGGGCGAAGTCATAGGCTGTTTTTATGCCTAATGACTCAAGTCGCGCTGCATAGCGACGACCGATGCCCCACACCTCGCCGATGGGAAAAAGTTTCAGTGCTTTCTGTCGCTTCTCATCTGTATCTACCAAACAACAGTGGCGGTAACCTTGGTATCTCTTGGCAAAGTAACTAGCCATCTTCGCAAGAGTCTTAGTAGGAGCAAGACCAATGCTGACGGGCATGCCCACACATTGCTTGATGCGCTTGTGGAGTTGTTCGCCCCATGTCTTCAGATCCAGATGCTCCATACCGTCAAGATAGATGAAACACTCGTCGATACTATAGCGGAAATAGGCTGGCACCTCTTTGCGAATGATTTCCACCACGCGACGGGTCATTTCTCCGTATAACTCATAATTGCTGGAAAAGACGGCAATCTTGGAATCAGGGAATTGCTCTGCCATCTGATAATATGGCATACCTGCCTTGATACCTAATGCTTTGGCCTCATTCGACCGCGCCACTACACATCCGTCGTTGTTCGATAGAACAACAACAGGCTTGTCTTTCAGATCAGGTCGGAAGACACGCTCGCAGGATACGTAGCAGTTATCGCAATCAATGATACCATACATCGTCAATACCTCCTCCAGTTCTTTATCGTCCATACGACCACACCCCACACTTCGAAATCATCATCCGCATGGATAAGAATGGGCTTGAATGCCTTGTTGGCAGGACGTAGTTCGATATAACCATCCTTACGATGCTTCAAATCAAGATACTTGATGGTGAACTCATTGTTGACATAGCCCACCACAATATCACCGTCACATGGTTCAATAGAGCGGTCAATAACGGCAATATCACCGTCACATATACCTGCCTCTATCATGGAGTCTCCCTCCACCCTACCATAAAATGTCGCTTCCGGGTTACGAATCAGGTCGCGGTTAAAGTCGAGACTTTCGTGCAGGTAATCTTGTGCAGGTGAAGGAAAACCTGCCTTGATACTTGGAGCGAACTGAAGTTTCAGTTCTTTCTCAAAACCACCTTGTATGATTTGAATGTTCGACATATAATTATAGTTACATCATTTCATCAAAAACTCCATTCGTCACGCCAGCGGATAATGGGCTTGCCGTCCTCGAACTCGATGGGTAGCCAAATATATCGGGCATCACTTGGATGACGTGGCCGCCAGATGTCGGCCATGAAGATATATGTTCCGTTATCAAGTGGCAGAACAAACGTGCTTTGACCGCCAAACGTCAGTTCGGCCTTCGGACCGCGACAGGGGTTCGGATGCTGTATCCAAGGTCCCCAAATACTGGGGGCGGAGAACATACGCGCCTCGTTGGGATCCCATCCCGTGCAGCCAGAGGTAATCATCCAATATGTGCCGTTGTGCTTAAAGATGGCAGGTGCCTCGTTATGACCAGCTGGAGCCACACGGGTATAACGACCAGTATGGTGCAGATAATCACCTGTCAGTTCCGCGATATGCAACGTCAAGTTCTCTTCCGACGAGAAGATGTGGTAAGCCTTACCATCATCATCAATGAAGAGCGTCATGTCGCGTGACATCTGTCCTTCGCCAAAGTCGCGTTTGACAAAGACACCCTTGTCAACAGCCTCACGCCACGCAGGCGTCCAATCCTTGTAATGCTTGACATCCATTGTATCTAGTTCTGCAAGTAGATTTGATGCGTGGGATGAATCAAACTCTATGGGCCACATACCAGCATCAGCACGCTGTGAATACAGGAACTTGTAGGGACCCTCAGGACGGTCGGCCACGGCCACACCATAGCGCGCAGCGTTGTAGCCTTGTCCTTTCAGTTCGAGGTGGAACCACATACAGAATTTCTTCGTCACAGGGTTATAGATGACTTTAGGACGCTCTAAGATACAGCCACGCTCGATATCGGAGCCTGGGTCATCCATCCTGAACTCACGACCCGCTGGTGGATCGGTGACGCTGAGTGCTACACCACAGTTGCGCCAGTTGAGCAGATCCTTCGAGGCATAGCACGTCACGCCCACAAGTGCGTTAGAGGTATGGTCAGCCTTATGCTCACCAAACCAGTAGTAAGTATCACCATATTTCAGAATACCACCACCGTGTGCGTTGATGTGGTGTCCTTCGTTGTCATACCACAATTCACCACTTCGGATGGTGGAAGCGTGTTGTGCCGAAGCTGTCATCAGACAGGCTGCGAAGAACAGAATAAATGAAATCAGTTTTTTCATTTTTCTTTTCCTAAATACTCATCATCCTTTACCAGAATCTTCTCTATCTTACCAACGTACATGGTATGGAAGTCGCGCTGGGGATAGTTTGCATCAATGGTTTCCTGGTAGAAGAATCCATTCTCCTGTAACTCGGAAGCATACATCTTCTTGCAGATCAGCACCAACTTGGCCTCCTTGAAATAGACGGTGTTGTCGGCATAGACGGGTGTAAGACCGGTCTTGGCAATCTTGTCCTCATCGCGTCCTGAAACACTGCCCAGATAGGCCATCTGCTTCTTGAACGACTTATCCATCACGCAAAGCGTGAAGTACGGTTCCTTATCCACAAAGGTCTTGGTATATCGTGAGGGTCTCAGGTAAATCACCGCTGTGGGGTCGTTATGTCCCCATAGGCAACCCAGATGTCCCCAAGAGGCCGTCATCGTATTACATCCCGACTGCTCATTACCTGCAGTCACCAGCATCCATTCACCACCAATAAGGTTGAACGGATTGAATTGCATTTCCTTGTAATTGATTTCTTTCATATATGCTAGTTTTTGACTATTTCAAGAATCTCTTCTATTTGATGAATGATATAGGTTGCTCCCGCTTTTTCAAGTTCTTCCTGTGATCCATTGCCCCACGTAACACCGCAAGTCATTGCTCCGGCACGAACACCCATCAGGATATCAACAGCCATATCCCCTACAACCAACGCATTATTGGCTTCGAAGTCCATGACCTTTAGTGTATGAAGAACTGGCTCAGGATTCGGTTTGGCTTTCTCCACATCATCAGCTCCAATCAAGTATGAGATACAATCTGCAATACCCATATTTTGTGTCAACTCAACCAAAGATACATGCGAACGGGAGGATGCGATGGTCAGAGTATAACCTTGTCGTTTGAGTTCCTTCATGGTTTGTACGACGCCAGGAAAAGGCTGCGGTGTCATCGACTGAAGGTTCTCTGCAAAGATGCGCCGGTAAGTATCAGCACATCGCTGCACCTCTTCTTTCTGCAAATCAGGGAACAACGTCTCAAAGCAGACTGCAAGAGGCAGACCGATAGTGCTCGCACATTCCTCCTCTTTCCGATTCGGCAAGTGCAGTTCCTCGATGGTCATCTGCATGGTCTTGACGATATTCCGTCTGGTATCACCCAGCGTACCGTCAAAGTCGAATATGATCAGTCCTATACTCATATAGCAAATCCGTTCATTCTCCAATCATTGTAACGACAAGTCGTCTTGCCCCACCATAGTTACGGTACTCGCAGAAATAGATACCTTGCCATGTACCCATATTCAGACGACCGTCGGTGATGGGGATGGTCAGACTCACCCCACTGAGGGTTGACTTGGCATGGGCAGGCATATCGTCTGCTCCCTCTAAGGTGTGCTCATACTCTGGACGGTTTTCAGGCACAAGACGGTTGAAGATCGTTTCCATGTCAACCCTTACATCTGGGTCGCAGTTCTCATTGATACTCAGTCCGCAACTTGTATGCTTGCAGAAAATGTTGACGATACCTGTCTTGGGTAGCTTAGGTAGCTGTCGCAGAATCTCGCTTGTCACCAGATGGAAACCGCGAGACATCGGTCTTAGGGTTATCTCTACTTGCTGAACCATGATTTACATCTTTACATACAATCATCATTCTCTAAAAAGCGAGAAACAACGAATGTTAAATGTGAATGCAAAATTAGCGAAAATCTCCCAATTATCCTTATCTTTGCAAATAAAAATATCAACAATTATGATGAGAACTACCAAATTCATGCTCACCGTCATTCTTACGGTTGTTTCCTGTTCACAGATTATAGCACAGGGATTTCAGAGAGAGAGTTTCCCAGAAGGTTCATACTCCCCAGTAACAAACATCAACCGTGGTTCCTATCCACGCGTTCTGTCGGATAACCGTGTGATGTTCCGCGTAAATGCTCCACAGGCTCAGAATGTGCAGATAGACCTCTGTGGAACCAAGTATGACATGAACAAGTCGGAGAACGGTGCATGGACCGTTACCACCAATCCACAGGTACCAGGTTATCATTACTATTCGCTGATCGTGGATGGCGTATCTGTAGCAGATCCCGCCAGTCAGACCTTCTACGGCTGCAGTCGGTGGTCGAGTGCTATCGAGATCAAGGAAGATGGTATGGATGATTTTGAAGTACAGGATGTGCCACACGGCGAGGTACGTACCGTCTATTATTATAGTAAGGTGGATGAGTCGTGGCGTCCGTTGATGGTCTATACACCCGCTGGCTATAACGAAAGCAAACAGGATTACCCTGTGGTATATATCCAGCATGGTGGTGGTGAGGATCATCGCGGATGGATGGAACAGGGTCGTACCGCCCAGATCATGGACAATCTGATTGCAGCTGGTAAGGCAGTGCCGATGATTGTAGTCAGTTCAAACAGCAATGTCCGTTCCCGCAATGGCGGCTTTGGCGGTGGTTACAGCTGGCAGGGTATGCAGAGCTTCCGCAGCGAGATGATTGATAATGTGATTCCGTTTGTGGAGAAGACCTACCGTGTGAAGAAGGATCGTAAATACCGCGCCATGTGCGGACTCTCAATGGGTGGCGGTCAGTCATTCTATATCGGTCTGCGCTCACCAGAGGTCTTTGCCAATGTTGGCGTATTCTCCACAGGCATGTTCGGTGGCATTCAGGGCGCATCGAATTTCGACTTAGAAACTGAGGTTCCTGGAATGTTGACCGATACCAAGACATTCAACAAACAGTTGGATGTATTCTTTATTAGTTGCGGCGAACAAGATCCACGCATCGAATATACACGAAACATCGTGAAGAAGATGCGTGACGGAGGTGTAGAAGTACGCTTCAACTCCTACCCTGGTGACCATGAGTGGCAGGTATGGCGCAAATCACTACACGAGTTCGCACAGTATCTGTTCAAATAAGTATTAAAGGAAACAGAAACACCCAAATCCTCGCAAGGATTTGGGTGTTTTTATAACTAACGAGCGGTTGATACTCTTTATGAGATTTCAATGGACTTAGCCACCTTCTTCTCTTCCTTCTTCATCTTCGGAAGGACAACGGTCAGAATACCGTTATCAACCTTGGCTGAGATGTGCTCACGCTCTACGTCATCGGGCAGCGTGTAGCTCTGCTCGTAGTTGGCATATGAGAACTCGCGGCGCAGATAATGGTTGTGCTTATCTTCCTCCTTGTGCTCCATCTTGTTCTCAATGGCTATGGACAGGTTACCTTCATCGTTGATGCTGACGCGGCAGTATTCTTTCTTGATGCCCGGAGCAGCCACTTCCATAGTATAGGCTTCGTCACTCTCCTTGACATTGACTGCAGGTGCTGTTGCGTTGGCACGAGGCATGAAATCAGTGTTCAGGAAATCGTCAAATAATGTTGGGAACCAACTGTTTTTAAACATTACTGGTAACATAATCAATACCTCCAATTATACTTTAAGTGAAACATTTGTTGTTAATGGGAACCACTTTGAAGCGGTCTCATCAGGTAAGATGCAACAAATGTGCCTATTAAGTATAACGGTGACAATCTGGCATTTGTCATGACAGATTTGTCAGTTGTTGATGATCAGCCCTTAGTCTAATATCCTGGATTCTGTACCAGATTGTGGTTCGTGGCCATGACATCAGCGGGGATGGGATAAAGACAGGTATGACCGTCGCTCTCATCCACCTTAGTATTATAGGCATCGCCTTCGAAAAGACTCTCGTATTGTCCGAAGCGGATCAGGTCCTGACGGCGCCATCCTTCCCAGCAGAGTTCCATGAGTCGTTCATCAAGCAGGTTCTGCAGGGTCAGCTCACGACGAGCCATCCCCGCTCTGTCACGTATGGCATTATAGTCATCCTGTGCTGTGGCACCATTCTCTTCGTCTGAATAGCCTGCACCACCAAGACGGAACTTGGCCTCGGCACGCATCAGCAGCACGTCGGCAAAACGGAACAGCACGATATCATTATCCATCAGTTTCCCGTCTTTTGTGGCATTCTTATCCACCTCGTATTTCTTCATACGGGCACCAGCAGTTTCCACATACGGACTACCACTCAGATCCATCTTCACTTCACGTGGATAGTAAACCAACGGGTTACCGGTACGATCTGTCACCACCTTATAATTCAGGTCGAACACCTCACCTGACCAGTAGTTCAAGTAGAAGCGAATATCCTCCTGATCCGTTTGATAGCCGAAGACATCAAGAACCTTCTGTGTGGCACAAGAACCGTTTTCGCCGGTAAAACCATAGGCGGCAGCATGACGGTAGTGGTAAGAACGGAAGAGGTTTTGTTGCTGGGTGGTATAGAGATTCTTGTCCATTGGGATTGTCCATATGTTCTCTGAGGAGTTCTCGTTATGTACTGCAAAGTTATTAGAGTAAAGATTCTCCAACATATATCCCATATTCTCTAGTTGATTACAGTATCCGATGGTCTCCTTCCAACGCGGGGTACCGCTATATACCTCAGCATTCAACATCAGTTTGGCTAGCACGAAGGTAACAACGGGATAAGTGACACGACCGTAGTAGTCGCCTGGCCGTTGACTGTAATTCCCTGTCAGAGAGTATCGTGTATCCTCTAACTCTTTCACGATGAACGAGAATACCTCTGCACGACTCGACTGCTTCACCTCCTGCATGGAGACTTGTGATGAGGTGACGATGGGTACGTTGCCAAAAAGGTCGATCAGATACCAATAATAGATGGCTCTGAGCGCCCTGATCTCCGATGTGTATTCCTCGTACTGCTGGGCAGTGAGCAGAGTCTTGTGCGATTCGATTTGTTCCAACGAGCGGTTGCAGAGCGTGATCACCTTATAGAGATATAGCCATGCATTCTTTGGCAGGTCATGTCCTGCGCTCCACGAATGACGATACATATCCTGCCACAGTCCGCCATCATACCAGTCACCACCCCTCGTAGGTAGCATCGCCTCATCCGATCCGAATGTCTGCAAGTCGTATATACCACGACAGGTACCCTGCAGTCCTTGTCCGTCTTCCGATCCCCCTATATAAGCATATAAGGTAGCCACAGTGTTCTGAAAGAGCGATGTGGCTGTATGGTACGACTCCTCTTCAGAGATCTGGTCGCGAGGGCTCTCGTCCAAGGTACATGATGTAAATATACTACATGAAATGCAGCAAATGACCCATGCTGCATGTATCAGGTGTTTCTTATATATCTTGTTCATCATAATTACTTATTATTTTTATCAGAACTGAATACTAAGACTCATGGTATAACTACGATAGGGAGGAATGACATTCTTGTCATCTAAGCCCAGCGTACCATTGATGACACTTGAGTTGATCATCGGTGTCAGTCCGCTGTAGCCAGTAATCGTGGCAAGATTATTGATCGATCCAGCGATGCGCAAGCCCTTCACGAATTTAGAATGCAGAGGAACGGTCCAGCCAATGGTCAGGTAATCGATATTCACATAGTCGCCCCTTTCCAACCAGTAGTCGCTGATGGTCTGATCCTGGATATTCATTTCAGGTGCACCCTGCATCACGTTGTAGTTGGGTAACGACAACATATTCATATAGTTCAGTTTGGTACCGTTATAGATCTTATGCCCGAAGGCACCATTCATCTGTAAGGTTACATCCCAATGACGATAACGGAAGGCGATATTAGAACCCATCATGGCCTTAGGCGTGGCCTGTCCGCAGATGTATTTCTCGCTGGTCACATCATAATACAACGAGCCATCATCATCTTTCGCCAGACCTTTACAATGCGGCAGGTAGAAAACACCTAACGGTTGTCCAACAATCTGCATGACCACATCGGATGCACCATGGAAGCCAGGTCCCCATAGAGATGAGATTCCTTTCATCTTCGGTGCTGTCAGGTGCTGACCGTTATAATCGCCGTCGAGCGAAATGAGTTTGTTGCGCTCAAAACTCCAGTTCATGTTGATGGTCAGATCCATATCCTTGGTACGCAATGGCGTAATACCAAAACCGATTTCAAGTCCGCTGTTCTTCATCGAGCCCATATTGGCCAGCAGCTTGTCATAGGTAAATGGTGGCACCGGCACATCATAGACATAAAGCATATCGGTGGTCTTTGACTGGTAGAAATCCATGGTAAGTGCAATACGACTATCCCATAGCAACAGATCGAGACCCATGTTGAATGTGCGTTTAACCTCCCATTTCAGATCGGGATTGGCATTACGGATAATACCTAAAGTAGTGACAAGTGCGCCGTCCACTGATACCACGCCATTGGGCTGTATGAGCTGCATGGAGTTATAAGGACCAATACCACCGAGGTTACCAGAAAGTCCATAGCCCACACGCAACTTGGCATTGTTGATCAGCTTCAGGTCCTTCATCCATGACTCCTTACTGATCACCCATGCACCACTGACCGAAGGGAAGAAACCCTGACGGTTATTCTTACCGAACTTCGATGAGGCATCGGCACGGGCATTGGCAGTGAGGGTATATCTATCCAATAAAGAATACTGGGCATGTAGCAGGAACGATTCCATGTGTGCGTCGGTATAATAAGAATCGGTACCGTCCCAAGGCCGTGCGGCTCCTGCAGAAAGTTTATCATAGCCAAATGCATCAGAAGAGAAGTTCGATACAGTGGTATAGAAGCCTGTCCCCTTCTCCATGCTCTCTTCCACCAGTCCCATCAGGTTCAGGGAAGAATGCTGCCATTTAAGAGTATAGTCGAGCGAGATATTTCCCAACGACTCCTCGCTCTTGTCATTACCGCGATACGCCTCACCATGACTCCACACAATGGTTGGATAAAAGTGAGAATTGTTCACGGTATTATAACTGTATGAGCCGAACACCCGTAGTTTCAAGTTTTCCAGCAGACTGTAGGTCGCATTCAAATGAACATTAAAGTGCCCGTTGTCCTCATCCTGCTTCATCGTCAACAGCGAATTGGGATTATTGATCCAAAGCGCATCCGTAACCTGATTGTAGGTTCCATCACTATTGGCTCCGTCGGGGAAGGTAGGGTTAAAGGTGTGGGAAGAGTATAACAGTTTCTGTTGGAAGGGCAGGTAGTTGTTTTTCTGGAGCGAGCCGAAAAGACCCAGATCGACGGTCATACGGTTCTCGAATGCCTGTTGGGAGATGTCGAGTTTGGCAATGTAGGTACGATAGTTACTGGTCTTCATCACCTTCCTGTGATCCATCATACCCACTGAAGCACGATAGTTAGCCGTCTCTGATCCTCCACCGAAGGCTATATGATTGTTCTGCACGAAACCAGTACGTTGAATACTCTTGGAGAAATTGGTGTCCGCCCCTTTGTCAATATAGGCAAGTCCAAGATTGGTAGCAGCCTGACGGAATTGGGCTGCATTGAGCATATTGACCTGTTTGTAGATGTCCTCGAAACCCACCGTTCCGTCGAAACTGATATGGAACTGCGACTCCCGTCCTTTCTTCGTTACCACCTGGATAACACCGGCAGCACCACGTGATCCGTACTGTGCCGTCTCTGAAGCATCCTTCAGAATGATGAAGCTTTCGATATCGGCAGGATAGATGGTAGAGAGTGTTGCCAAATCAGAGGTCACACCATCGATGATGACCAGCGGGTCGTTACCACCCGTCAGTGAGGTAGTACCCCTCACACGAACGGCACTCACCATGGCCTCCTGATTACCACCTGTCGTTACCTGCACACCAGCCGCCTGACCGCTCAAGGCATCGATTGACGAGGTGACAAGTCCTTTGTTCATTTGTTCACCGGTAACCTTATCCACAGCACCAGCCAGCGTGTTTTTGTTACCGCTGGAGTAACCCACCCGTACGGCGGTCGTTGTATCTCTTTGTTGTATCTGAGCCGATGCTGACGCAGACAACAATAGGGTTACAAACAGCAATACGTTATTCTTCATTCGATCAATGCTTAATTGACTACTCATCCATCAGTTTACGATAACGAGCACGCTTAGGCTCTTCCAGTCCGAGACGTTGTGCTTTGTTGGCCTCATACTCACTGTAGTTTCCTTCGAAATAGAAGACACTACCCTCCCCTTCGAATGCCAGGATATGGGTACAGATACGATCCAGGAACCAACGGTCGTGACTGATAATAACGGCACAACCCGCAAAGGCTTCAAGTCCTTCCTCCAATGCCCGTAACGTATTGACATCTATATCGTTGGTAGGCTCGTCTAAAAGTAATACATTACCCTCTTGTTTCAGGGCAATGGCCAGATGCAGACGGTTCCGTTCACCACCAGAAAGCACGGCACATTTCTTCTCTTGGTCGGCTCCGCTGAAGTTGAAACGCGACAAGTATGCCCGCACGTTCACATCTTTCCCACCCATACGGATGGTTTCATTACCCTGACTCACCACCTGATAAACGGACTTCTCAGGATCAATATCCTTATGCTGCTGATCTACATAAGAAAGTTTCACCGTATCACCGATGCTGAACGTTCCTGCATCGGGCTGTTCAAGGTTCATGATTAGCCGGAAAAGGGTTGTCTTACCAGCACCATTAGGACCGATCACGCCAACGATACCATTTGGTGGAAGCATGAAGTTCAGATCAGAGAAGAGTGTTTTCTCACCATAAGCCTTCGCTACATGCTCTGCCTCGATGACCTTGTTACCCAGTCGCGGACCATTAGGAATAAAGATCTCCAGTTTCTCCTCCTTCTGTTTCTGCTCCTCATTAAGCATCATCTCATACGAGTTCAGACGAGCCTTACCCTTGGCATGACGAGCCTTGGGTGCCATGCGTACCCACTCCAACTCGCGCTCCAATGTCTTACGACGCTTCGAGGCGGTCTTCTCCTCCTGGGCCAAGCGTTGTGATTTCTGTTCCAACCATGATGAATAGTTACCTTTCCAAGGAATACCTTCACCACGGTCGAGTTCCAGAATCCACTCTGCCACATCATCCAGGAAGTAACGGTCGTGCGTAACGGCAATCACCGTACCCTCATACTGCTGCAGGTGCTGTTCCAGCCAGTCGATACTCTCAGCATCCAGGTGGTTGGTAGGCTCGTCGAGCAAAAGCACATCAGGCTTCTGGAGCAGCAGACAACAAAGAGCCACACGTCGACGCTCACCACCGGAAAGCGTCTTCACACTCCAGTCACCCGGAGGACAGTTCAAGGCTGCCATGGCACGATCCAGTTTTGAATCCATGTTCCACGCATCGGTAGAGTCAATGATATCCTGCAGTTCTGCCTGACGAGTCATCAGTTTGTCCATCTTGTCGGGATCCTCATAGTATTCCGACAGACCGAACTTCACATTGATCTCATCATACTCAGCCAGTGCGTCGTACACATGCTGCACTCCTTCCATCACGTTCTCCTTCACGGTTTTCTCCTCGTTTAGCGGAGGATCCTGTGGCAGATAGCCCACGGTATAGCCTGGACTCCACACCACTTGTCCTTGAAACTGCTGATCCAGTCCTGCTATGATCTTCATCAATGTGGACTTACCCGCACCGTTCAGACCGATAATACCGATCTTTGCTCCATAGAAGAAGCTCAGGTAGATATTTTTGAGCACTTGTTTCTGGTTCTGCTGGATGGTCTTGCTCACTCCAACCATCGAGAAGATTACTTTCTTGTCGTCAACTGTTGCCATAATTCATGTATTATATAGAGACGCCACGATGTGACGCCTCTACAAATGTTTTGTTATCGTCTATAGGTTTAGATCAGAGAGAACGCTACATCCATCATGTGGGTGAAGCTGTTCTGACGCTCCTCTGCCGATGTTGCCTCACCTGTCAGGATATGGTCAGAGATGGTACAGATACCCAAAGCGCGATTACCTGAGCGGGCTGCATTCATATACAAGGCAGCAATCTCCATCTCCACGGCCAGTACACCCATGTTGATCCATTTATCGTTATGTGGGTTCTCGCCATAGAACACATCAGATGACAGCACGTTTCCTACTTTGTAGTTATAACCGAATTTCTCACATGCCTCTGCTGCAGCACGAACCAGACTGAAGTCGGCTATCGGTGCATAGGTGCCAGGCATCTCATACTGGTCGGCATAATTACTATTGGTACAAGCACCCATCGCAATGGCGAGGTCACCGATATGGAGGTCCATATTGATGGATCCTGCCGATCCCACGCG
Source organism: Prevotella sp. (assembly GCA_017561825.1). GTDB lineage: Bacteria > Bacteroidota > Bacteroidia > Bacteroidales > Bacteroidaceae > Prevotella. Next base: position 80,199 of record JAFZBK010000036.1, on the reverse strand, counting down.
GATGATGGTCTTCACACCATAGAAATTATAGAGTTCATAGGTATAGATACCGATGGACGGCATGCCCATACCATGACCCATCACGCTGACCCGTTTACCTTTATAGGTACCCGTATAGCCCAGCATACCTCGAACATTGTTGAACTGCACGGGATTCTCCAGGAACCGTTCAGCCATCAGTTTAGCACGTAGCGGATCACCCGCCATGATTACTGTCTCAGCGATTTCGCCTTTCTTTGCCCCGATATGGGGAGTTGGTGTTTTACTCATATCTTTATTGTTTAGTTAATCTTAATCCTTCTTCGTTGTACATTCATTCACAAGATACACGATACTCATATACGGAATACCTGTATTGGTTTGCAGACCGATCTCGCAGGTACGACTATTGGAATAGCCAACCTCGATGTCGTACTTCTCAATTTGCGGGCGCAGTTTCCGTAGCGCATATTTGTTCATCTCTGGATAGGTAAAGCCACGATCACCTGCAAAACCGCAACAGCCTACACCCTCAGGTAGATAAACCTGTGTCGAGCAGAGCTTAGCCAAGGCAATCAGATGATCAGCCACACCCATCTCACGTGTAGAACAAGTAACATGTAAGGCCACCTTACGGTCGATGGGATGGAACTCCAGACGGTCCTTGATGAACGTCATGATGAATTCCGCCGGCTCATAGAGTTTCATTCGCTTGATCACCTTCTTCATGCGGTGCAGACACGGACTCTGATCACAAAGTACAGGATAGCGTCCTCCATCAGAAGCTTTCCATAGTGCCTCCTCCAGTTCCGCACTCTTCTTGTCAGCTATATCGAGCATACCTTTACTCTCCCAGATCTGTCCGCAGCACATCTTGTTCATTCCCTCTGGGAAGATCACCTCATAGCCTGCCTTGTTTAGCAGTTGACAGGTCTCATCCACCAATGAATTTTTCACAGGAGCGCCCTTTGCCAATCCCATGGTCTGGTTGATACAGCTGGGGAAATACACCACTTTCAGTTCTGAGTTGAGTGATTTGAGTTGTGTAGCACGCGGCTGTTTGATCTTCTTAGGCATGGCGGTCGTCCATAGTGGCAGACCCATCTTATTCACGCCATTGCAGATACCTGTCATGATTGACGAGCCTAGAACCGTATGACCGAGGTTGGCCACATCAAGTACCAGACGAAGACCGCTCTTGATGCCCGCCAAATGATTGGCTGCATAGTCACCCACCTTATAACCGGTCTTGTTCTTCAGCATGTCCATCTGACGGATCAGGTGTGTCAGTTCACCCGTATTGATCTTCATCGGACATGAGGTTGAACAGAGTCCGTCGGTAGCACAGGTCTGGTCACCATAATACTTATATTGTTTCTTCAAGGTTGCCAGTCGCTGCGGGTCACGACCGCTATTTTCGAGGTCGCGTATCTCACGCTGAACGGCAATACGCATTCTTGACGAAAGTGTTAAACCGCACGACATACAGTTCACTTCGCAGAAACCGCATTCGATACACTTGTTCGCACGCTTCACCGCCTCAATGGTTTCCTGTGCAGTAGAAACATCATCATGGAGATAATGACCGCCATCAGGTACCTTATCGAAATCATAGTCGAGCACGGGTAACGGCTTCAGACACTTGATGAAGCACTCTGGATCATCGTTGAAGATTACACCCTGGTTCAACAGACCCTCAGGATCGAAGATCGCCTTCAGCTCCTTCATCACCTCATAAGCCTTCTCGCGCCACTCATACTTCACAAACGGAGCCATGTTCCTACCAGTTCCGTGCTCAGCCTTCAAAGAACCATCGTATTCCTCAACCACCAGACGAGCAACAGCACGCATCATCTCCTCATAACGCTTCACCTCACTTTCGCTCTTGAAGCTCTGGTTCAGAATGAAGTGATAGTTTCCTTCGAACGCATGACCGTAGATGCAGGCATCCGAATAGCCATGATCAGCAATGAGTTTCTGCAGTTTCACTGTAGCTTCGGGTAGATCCTCGATGTGGAATGCCACATCCTCGATCAGACACGAAGTACCTACTGGTCGTGTACCGCCCACTGAGGGGAAGATACCTGAGCGGATAGCCCAGTACTTGCCATAAACTGCGGGATCTTCGGTGAACTCAGCAGGAATATACAGACTGAACTGTGAGAGACACTCCTTAATCTTTTCGATCTTCTCCAGCAACTGTTCATGGGTAATACCCTTTGTCTCCGTCAGAATAGCAGTCAGGTTATGATAGTCACCTGGTTCCACACCTGGGATCTTTCCAGCGTCCACATCCTTCTGATACTGGAGATAGACCGGATCATCTACGGAGCTCAGCGATTTATAGTCTAGCATCTCCGCACTCTTCACCATCAGGTTCTCAGCACTCATCTTGAGATCCTCGTCATCAGCCTTGAGTTTCTTCATGGCCACCACGGCCTCACAGCTCTCCTTCATGGTCATGAAATATACCATGGCTGATGCCTTGAAGGGATAGTCGTGCAAGGTCTTCATGGTCACCTCTGACAAGAATGCCAAGGTTCCTTCAGAACCCACCATACAATGGGCCATGATGTCAAACGGATCATCGTAAGCCAGTAGCGGACGGATATTCAAGCCCGTCACGTTCTTGATACTGTATTTCAGTTTGATGCGGTCAGACAGTTCTTGATCGGCGCGAACACGGTCGCGCAGATCCTCAATCTTCTTGATGAACTCCGGGTGTGACTTCCTAAAAAGTTCCTTGCTCTTCTCATCACCTGTATCAACCACCGTACCGTCAGTCAGGATAATACGTGCGCTGACCATCATACGGTCGCTGTTGGCATGAACACCGCAGTTCATACCAGAGGCGTTATTGATTACGATACCACCCACCATGGCACTACCAATGGAGGCAGGATCGGGCGGGAATACCCTTCCGTAAGGTTTCAGGATTTCATTGACACGAGAGCCGACGATACCGGGTTGCAGACGGATCGTTTCCTGATCAGGCCCCACCTCATAACGTTCCCAATGTTTACCCGCCACGATCAGCACCGAGTCGCTCACACTTTGTCCTGAGAGCGAGGTGCCAGCCGCACGGAATGTGAACGGCAACTTGTACTGGTTACAGGCACGGATAATCTTAGCAATTTGCTCTTCGCCATCGCTACGGATCACCACCTTAGGGATCTGGCGATAGAAACTGGCATCTGTTCCCCAACCTAGCGTACGTAGTTCATCGGTATAAATACGGTCAGGAGGAACGAACTTCCTGATGTCGGCGAGGAACGCCTCGTACTGACGAGGATTCCCCGAATTTGTTGCAGTAGTCATATTATGTAGGATTAGTAGTTAAACATGTAGGATTAGTAGTTAAACATGATAGAGGGAGCCAAGGTCAGAATTTGACCTTTCGCTCCGCGCCCATGAATGAGCAGAACCGGGCCTCTCCATTAGTGATATAGAGAACGGCCATATTATCGTCATCGGCTTTATACATACCTTTCAATGACGGGTTCTTATCGAGAAGGTACTGCTTGGCCTTGATGTCATCATCATTTACCAATATGCCAGATACACGTATCCATTCAGCACCGGATTTCTTAACGGCTGAGATCTCGAATTTCCCGTTCTTGATCATCTGCTTATACACATCTTTCTTCTTACCAGTCATGATATACAGACGACCGTCGTATATCGTGGCCACACCGAAGGGGCGTACACGCGGCTGGTCACCATCAACGGTGGCCACATAAAACACGCCACACTCACTGAGATAGGCCTGTACTTCTTGAATGGGTGTTTTGTTCTCCATACTCTCTTGTGCTTTTACGTCACCGGTCCAGCACAGCAGGACGGCAACGAGAATGAATAATGATTTTTTCATTTTGATTAATTACATTTATAGTTGACGCAACAAAGATACAAATAATAATTGGTATTTCGTACGTTTACGCAGATTTTTTGTACCTTTGTCGTCTAATTTATTAAAATCATCGTATGCCCCCCATTGAAATCACCTCGCTCGATCATCCGGGAATAGCATTGTTCAGTACGCTTACCGAGGCACAACTCCGTCATCGGATAGAGCCCGAAAAAGGAATCTTCATCGCAGAAAGTCCTAAGGTCATCCGTGTAGCCTTATCCGCAGGTTACCAGCCTGTAGCCCTTCTTTGTGAGAAGAAGCATATCGAGGGGGATGCCCGCGACATCATTAAGATGTGTGAGGAGCAAAATGCTGACTTCCCCGTTTATACTGGCGACCGCGAGCTACTGTCGGCACTTACTGGATATACATTGACACGCGGTGTACTCTGCGCCATGCGAAGACCAGCTCCACCTTCTGTGGAAGAGGTTTGCAAGGAGGCACGACGCGTGGTAGTGATTCATGGTGTGGTGGATACAACGAATATCGGGGCCATCTTCCGTTCTGCTGCAGCATTAGGTATTGACGGTGTATTACTTACTCGCGACTCCTGTGATCCGTACAACCGTAGAGCAGTGAGAGTATCAATGGGATCGGTCTTCTTGGTTCCCTGGACCTGGCTGGACGAGTCGGTGAATATCCTACACCAATGGGGATTCAAAACGGTATCGATGGCACTGACCGACGATTCCGTATCCATTGATGATGAACAGTTGATACAAGAGGAACGATTAGCCATCGTGATGGGAACAGAGGGCGACGGACTGCCTCACGAGGTGGTGGCACAAACTGATTATGTGGCGCGAATACCGATGTCGCACCAGGTGGATTCACTCAACGTAGCTGCCGCTGCTGCCGTGGCTTTTTGGCAATTACGTGATCGTCACGGCAAATAGATTGTTAAATTTCTATAAATCATTAGTGTTGTAGAAAGAACAAGACACGTATCTCATTAAAAATGAGTAATTTTGCAGCCGCTTTGCGCATCACGCGCGAGGCACAACATAAAGTCTCACTTTATTAGTTACAAATTTTTTATTAATTCATTTATGTCTAACTTAAAAAATGTACAGCCGTTAGAGGACTTCAACTGGGAAGAATTCGAGAACGGCAGCAGCCAGGAAATCAGCAAGGAAGAGCTGACGAAGGCTTATGATGACACACTGAACAAGGTCAGTGAGCATCAGGTCGTTGACGGTAAGGTTATCTCCGTTGACAAAAAAGAAGTAATCGTGAACATCGGTTACAAGAGCGATGGTATCATCCCCTCTTCAGAATTCCGCTACAATCCGGATCTGAAGGTTGGTGACATCGTTGAGGTTTATGTAGAGAACGCTGAGGATAAGAAGGGTCAGCTGATTCTCTCACACAAGAAGGCTCGTCTGAGCAAGAGCTGGGAGCGTGTTAACGCCGCCCTCGACAACGAGGAGATTATCCAGGGTTACATCAAGTGCCGCACGAAGGGCGGTATGATCGTTGATGTATTTGGTATCGAGGCATTCCTCCCGGGCAGCCAGATTGACGTTCATCCCATACGCGACTACGACGTATTCGTAGGAAAGACTATGGAGTTCAAGGTTGTGAAGATCAACCAGGAGTTCCGCAACGTTGTTGTCTCTCACAAGGCTCTTATCGAGGCTGAGTTGGAGGCACAGAAGAGAGAGATCATCGGTAAGCTTGAGAAGGGTCAGATCCTCGAGGGTACAGTCAAGAACATCACCTCTTATGGTGTGTTTGTTGACCTCGGTGGTGTTGACGGACTCATCCACATCACTGACCTGTCTTGGGGCCGCGTAAGCGATCCGCACGAGGTGGTTGCACTTGATCAGAAGATCAATGTGGTTATTCTCGACTTCGATGATGACAAGAAGCGTATCGCCCTCGGTCTGAAGCAGCTCACCCCGCATCCATGGGATGCTCTGGATGAGAACCTGAAGGTGGGTGACCACGTGAAGGGTAAGGTTGTTGTGATTGCCGACTACGGTGCATTCGTAGAGATCGCTCCGGGTGTAGAGGGTCTGATCCATGTGTCAGAGATGTCATGGAGCCAGCACCTGCGCAGCGCACAGGAGTTCATGCACGTTGGCGACGAGGTAGAGACAGTTATCCTGACCCTCGACCGCGAGGAGCGCAAGATGTCTCTCGGTATCAAGCAGCTTAAGGAAGATCCGTGGGAGACCATCGAGACCAAGTATCCTGTGGGCAGCAAGCACACCGCACGTGTACGCAACTTCACTAACTTCGGTATCTTCGTAGAGCTGGAGGAAGGTGTTGACGGTCTGATCCACATCAGCGACCTGTCATGGACCAAGAAGGTGAAGCATCCGTCAGAGTTCACTCAAGTAGGTGCAGAGATCGAGGTTGTCGTTCTCGAAATCGACAAGGAGAACCGTCGTCTGTCTCTCGGTCACAAGCAACTCGAGGAGAATCCTTGGGATACTTACGAGACCCTGTACACCCCGGGTAGCATTCACGCTGGTAAAATCACAGAGATCATGGACAAGGGTGCTGTTATCGCACTGAACGAAGGCGGTGAAGGCTTTGCTACACCGAAGCACCTCGTGAAGGAAGATGGCGGTCAGGCTCAGCTTGGCGAGGAGCTCCAGTTCAAGGTGATCGAGTTCGTGAAGGAGACCAAGCGTATCATCCTGTCTCACAGTCGCACCTTCGAGGATGCCAAGGAAGAGACCAAGAAGGCTCCGCGTGCAAAGCGTGCAGCTAAGAAGGAGGAGGCTCCCGTAATCAACAATGTTGCTGCAGGTACAACCCTGGGTGATATTGATGCACTTGCCGAACTGAAGGCAAAACTGGAGAAGGGCGAGTAATCGTTAGTCTATCCTGTCCGGATAATCCGGAATTTCCGGAAATTCCGGTGATATAATAATAGCATGCCTGTATTTGCAGGCATGCTATTTTTGTCTATCAAAACACACACAAATAAAAAAGTTACACGAATAATGCAGTTTTTTTGTTAAACCTTGTAAAAAAGTGATACAACGTATATGGAAAAAGTGTATCTTTACGGCCAAATATTTATCTTTATTTATTAACTTAAACCAATGAAATTATGAAGAAAGTATTTTTTATGGCTCTTGCAGCTGTAGGTTTGATGTTCACAAGTTGTGTTAACAAACCCGCTCAGGCTCCCGTTGAGGAAGCTATCGATTCAACAGAAGTTGCTTTGCAGGAAGCAAATGCTGCAGCTGATGAGGTTATCGCACAGTTGACAGATGCTACCGATGCTACTGGCATCCAGAACGCTCTGGAAGTTGTAAAGGCTAAGATTGCTGAGTTCATCGGAAAGAACCCGGAGATTGCTAAGGAGTATCTGGCAAAGGTTCAGGGCTTCCTGAAGGAGAATGCTGACAAGATCAAGGGTCTCGTAGCTGGTAATGCTGCTGTAGCTGGTCTGCTCGACACGGTGAATGCTATTCCTAGCGACACTGTTGACGCTCTGCTTGGCGCAGGTGACGCACTGAAGGGTCTGGGTATCGACGCTGCTTCATTGGCTGGCAAGGCTGTTGACGCTGCTGGTGACGCCATCGAGGGTGCTGCTGATGCTGCTGTTGACGCTGCAAAGGATGCTAAGGACGCTGTTGTTGACAAGGCTAATGACGCTGTTGACGCTGCCAAGGATAAGGCAGGTGAGGCTGTTGACAAGGCTGCTGACGGTGCCAAGAAGGCTCTGGGAATTTAAGAAGTTACAAGTATTAAGTAACAAGTTTCAAGTATAAACAAAAAAGAGATTGCATCGGCAATCTCTTTTTGTTTTATTCATCGAATTCTATCCATCGACTTAATCAGTGCTTCATCAGCCCGTATTCCTCTCAATGCCATGACATGCAAGATCAATGAGATCAGCGGCAGACAGGCTGCAAACGCTACATGGAACGAAGCATTCTGTGCATCACCCACGGTCTTGACATTGAAGATGTAGAGCAGATACCAGCCTATCAAGAGTAGGATGTTCAGCACGCAGAACTTGGCTTGCAGCTTACGGTTCTTATACAGGAAGATAGCAGCCAATGCGAGGGGACATGTGATGAGCAGGATGGCAAAGGTAGGCCATACGGAAAAATCATGTCCGCCGTTGCCGTCAACCAACCAGAGGTTATACATCGGCATATCCACGCCCATGGTCTGCGGCACAAACTTGCCTACAGGCAGACAAAGACACACCAGCGTGACAATCAAGGCAAGGAGCAAAAAGACGGTCTGCTTACGCTGTATCATCAGTTCTGGTTGTCTTTTGACGGGTCACGATAATAGACATTCCCTTCGATGAACTCCTGAGTAGCCAACAGTGAGGCTTTGGGGAGCTTCTCATAGTAACGGGAAATCTCAATCTGCTCGCGGTTCTCGAATACTTCTTCGAGAGAATCATTATAAGAAGCGAACTCAGCCAGTTTCTTGCTCAAATCCTGTTTGATCTCTACGGAAATCTGATTGGCGCGCTTGGCAATGATAGCCACGCTCTCATAGATATTCCCTGTGTCCTGACTGAGATCCATGATGTTACGGGTAACGGTATTTACCGGTGCTTTTGATTTCTTGTAATCCATATTTAATTTAATGTTTAATCTTCAATCTTTAATTTTTAATTCTTAATTCTTAATCATCAATCCTCAACCTCTCCCTGGTTACTGATGAACTTCTTACATACAGCGATATACTTCTCTGCTGTAGAACGTTCCTTACTCTCGGGATACTCATTGATGAATCCATAGCACTCGTCCTCAGCATCCTGGTAACGCTCCAGTTTTCTTGCATCCACGCTCTGCTGCGCCAGTTCGAACTTGCTCTTCATGATCAATGCCGAAAAATCCTCGCGCATTGAGTTGTAGGGATAGTCCTTCATGGCATTTTGCGATGTTACGATGCAGGCTTCGTAATTGGAACCGCCCATCAGACAGTTGCCGAAATAGGATCCCAGGTTATAGTACAACTGGGCAGAGAGCAACTCCTTCTTCACCAGCTTGTCCTGTAACTCAAACAGTCGTCCCTGCGCTTTACGCTTCATGGTACCATCCTGGTAGATATCCAGATACTCCTGATAGGCTGTGATGGCCATGACGGTAGCCGACTGATCTAGTCGTGGCTCCGGGGTGCTCATATAAAGACTCTCACCAGCATAGAACGAAGCCATTTCTGCAAACCGTCCTTTGGGATAGCTCTGGTAGTATTTCTTGAAGCCCATGGAGGCTGCTTCGTAGTCGGCATTACAGAACTGGGCCATAGACAACATATACAGACATTCCTCACCATTGTCTGTACCTTTGGTGATGGTCACCAGCTCTTCCAGCAGTGTGATGGCCTTGATGTATTTGCCGTTGGCGAAACACTCCTTGGCATATTCGTATTTATAGTTGTAGTCCTGCGTCTTATACACCCTGTTGAACTCATTGGCACAACTGGTGAGTACCAACGCAGCACATACTCCTGCTAACAACTTCTTCATATTTCGCATTTGGAGTGCAAAATTACACATATTTCCACGAATTACAAAGCATCATCGCAGATTTTTAGCAAAAAATGGCAATAGATTAGGTCTTTTTTAGTAATTTTGTATTGAAAAATAGAAGACACAGGTCATGAAGGCGTTTCAACTCACATCAGAATACCAGCCTACAGGCGATCAGCCGGAGGCCATCCGCGAACTTTGCGACGGCATTGCCCGTGGGGATAAGTCGCAGGTGCTGTTAGGTGTCACTGGCTCTGGCAAGACCTTCACCATCGCGAATGTCATTGCGCAGGTGAACAAGCCCACCCTCATCCTGAGTCATAACAAAACACTGGCTGCCCAGCTATACGAAGAGATGCGAGGGTTCTTCCCCAATAACGCCGTGGAGTACTATGTTTCTTACTATGACTACTACCAGCCGGAGGCTTATCTGCCCCAGACAGATACGTATATCGAGAAGGATCTCAATATCAACGAAGAGATCGACCGTCTGCGCCTCTCCGCCGTCTCTGCCCTACTCTCCGGCAGGAATGATGTGGTTGTCATTTCATCCGTATCCTGCATCTACGGCATGGGCGGTCCTGTAGCCATGGCCAACAGCGTCATTACGATAAAGAAAGGTCAGACGCTCGATCGCAACCGCTTCCTCCGTCAGCTTGTTGATGCACTGTATGTGCGAAATGATATCGACCTCAAGCGCGGTAACTTCCGTGTAAAGGGTGATACAGTGGATGTGTTCATGGCCTACAGCGATCATGTGCTGCGCATCACCTGGTGGGATGATGAGATCGACGCTATTGAGGAACTCGATTCCATCACCTATCACCGACTGGCTTCGTTCGAGGAATACCAGATCTATCCCGCCAACCTGTTCGTCACTTCCAAGGAACAAACTGAGCATGCCATCCGTGCCATTCAAGATGACTTACTCAAGCAGATTGAGTTCTTCAACGAGATGGGTGATCCCATTAAGGCACAGCGCATTAAGGAACGTGTGGAATACGACATAGAGATGATCAAGGAGCTCGGACATTGCAGCGGCATCGAGAACTATTCACGCTACTTTGATGGCAGGGAGGAAGGACAACGGCCCTACTGTTTGTTTGACTTCTTCCCCGACGATTACTTGCTGGTTATCGACGAGAGTCATGTGAGTGTTCCGCAGATCAGTGCGATGTATGGTGGCGACCGTGCCCGCAAGACCAACCTCGTAGAGTACGGATTCCGTCTTCCTGCCGCCTTCGACAATCGTCCGCTGAAGTTCGAGGAGTTCCAGGAACTGGTGCACCAGGTGATCTATGTCTCCGCTACCCCAGCCGACTTCGAATTAAACGAGGCAGAAGGTGTGGTGGTGGAACAGCTGATTCGTCCTACAGGACTCCTTGATCCGGAGATTGAAGTGCGTCCCAGTCAGAACCAGATAGACGACCTGATGGACGAGATCCTCACTCGCAGTCATCGGGGTGAACGTGTGTTGGTAACCACCCTGACCAAACGCATGGCGGAAGAACTGACGGAATTCCTGCTGAACCACGATATCAAGGCGAACTATATCCATAGTGATGTGGGCACGCTCGACCGTGTGAAGATCATGAGCGACCTCCGTTCTGGGGCGTTCGATGTGCTGGTGGGCGTTAACCTGCTACGTGAAGGTCTCGACCTGCCCGAGGTGTCATTGGTGGCTATCCTCGATGCTGACAAGGAAGGATTCCTGCGTTCGCACCGCTCGCTCACACAGACCGCCGGACGTGCAGCTCGAAACATCAACGGAAAGGTCATCATGTATGCCGACACCATCACCCAGAGCATGCAGCTCACCATCGACGAGACCAACCGCCGTCGTACCAAACAGCTGAAATACAACGAGGAACATGGTATCACACCCAAGCAGATCATCAAGGCCATCAGTCAGAGCGGACTTGTTCAGAATACCGACTTCGGGAAGTCAGTCGACAAATCCGCCACTACCTACCGTCCGTATATCGAGCCTGATCCCATGGAGCTGGCAGCCGATCCCATCGTCAAGAAGATGTCGCAGGAGCAACTGCGCAAGAGTATCGACAATACCACCAAGCTGATGAAGCAGGCCGCCAAGAACCTCGACTTCATCCAGGCCGCGCAGTACCGCGATGAAATCCTACGTCTGCAGCAGTTGCTGACCACGTAGGAATAGTAATATTATCAGTAAATCTTTTGTATAAAAAAGCTGCCGGGTAAATATTTACTCGGCAGCGTATGCTTTCAATTGACCTACCATACGAGGGCTGAGCGGACATAATGTCTATAAGTATCTGCTAAGTTCTGAGTTGTTATTTTTGATGGACTTGATGAAGATTTGGATAGAAAAACATCATTCCTGCTAGAACTAGAACTGGATGAAGCCCAATAATGTTTCAATGTACCAGATACTAATAATTTTGTACTTCCTACTGCTTCCAGCTTCTCGTCGATGTAAGTGTAATTGATACTATTGTAAGTAGCTTCGGTGTCACCGCAGCCTTTGAACATATTCAGCCAATCATCGTCCGTAGGCAGACGCCAGGTAGCATTTGTAAAACTAGGAGACTGTAACTGTGCAAAATATTCTGCATGAGAGTGATTCATTTCCATACCTATGTCATTCAATGTGATAGCAAGGCCTTTTGAACCCGAAACATAAGCTATCATGGCCAACTTTGTCACACCATCAGGCAGTTCGTCTGTAGTAGCATTATAGTTCTTGCCATCGCTGCCAATAATCTGTCCAACCTCGGGTGATGTCAGGTCAAGTGTTAAATGCTTTTTCATTTTCACATTGACGGTATAATAGTTTCCATTCTTAAATGTCTGACCCGTTGCAGTGAGTGTGTAGTTGTAGGTACCTTCACTTTCTGTAGTAGCAGTCAGCCCCCACAGAGTAGTACCGTTGGTACTGAGATCGTTCAATGCGACATAGAACACATTTGTTGCACTAGTGGCATTTATGGTAAGAGGGCCTTTTTGAGGGCTATTTTTCACACGAATACTTTGACGCAATGCATCCTCTTCTGCTGCAGAAAATTGTGTATTGATTGCTCTTATTTTCAGACTTGTCGCATTGATAGGTGTCGTACCATCATCCTCAAAGAGTGAGAACCTCACTATGGCCTGACCAGGCTCAAAGTTGGCAGATTCTGTGGTGATGTTTGTCGTACTTACGTCGGTCACACTGACAGTGGCAAGTGCAAAGTCTTTCGATGCGGCACTCTCAAATGAGCCTGTCTGCTCAGTGTAGTCAAATTGTCGATTATGAAGATAGAGATTGAGATTGTCGCCGTTATTGATAGTTCCTGTGATAGTACCCTTAAGTGTGGTGCTAGTTTCACCATAGGTTTGTGGTATAAGTGTTCCTATTTTTTCATTTGTATTCTTGTAAACATCCACATTGTCATCAGCAGTCCAAGTAAAATTGATGGGTCCTGTGCCGACTCCACCCGAGAGAGCGCGGGTCAGAACACCATCGTTCAATGAAGCATTTACAGACAACAGATAAGTATGTGCCGTATTCTCAATTTGCTCGGCGATAACATCATCGTTGTTTGAACAAGCTGTTATGGCGGCACCTGCTATCAGCAGGGCGGCTTTCATCAGATAATTACTATAAAACTTTTTCATGATTCTTTCCTCCTTTTGTTTTATTGCCAAGTTTGTTCTGTTGGACTTCCGTACGGATTATAACTGGCAGAAGTTTCACTGGCAATGAGTAGCAGCCGTGGTTTCCCTAACTCGAGTACATGAATAGAAGGCTTCATGTACATTCTTCTTTTTTCCTGTTTCATACTTTTCACTGTTTTAATAGTTTAAATAGTTTATAACTACATGTAGATCGATTGTCGTTGGCTGTGTAAATCAAGGATGAGCATAAAGAATGGCGTGGCCATCCTTATGCACATTACCTAAGGGGCGCGCCTCAGAATTGGAACCCCTCTCAACGATATAAGAATGCTTCCACGCCAAAGCGTGGTGCATAGCTGATGTTCGTTGAGAGGAATAGCCATCCTGTGACCTTCCCTTTACTTCATAAATCGAACTATTCCATAAGAAGTTTCTGAGGCGTCTTTGGTAAAGTGCGAAATATAAGCTAATGCATCTGCGGCTCAGGATTTCTCCCCCAAACCGCTGCAAATATAACAATAATTCTGCAAATGACTCTCCTTTTCTTGAAAAATCTGCTAAAAAAAAATGCAGAATCACAAATAAAGGCATCTCCTTCGTATAAAAGTATGGTATCAAGTTGTTGTGAAGACAAACGTTTTGAATAGTGGCGGTGTATTTACCACATCCCAGCCTCTCCCCTGAGATGGGAGGGGAGAAAAGTCAGAACATGTTTCTGAAACCTATGGTATTGAGGTGCAATATCGTAGGTATTGGAGCCTGAAAGCATAGTTATTGCGATGCAAAACTGCAAGTCGCGAAAAAGAATTTCGCTATTTCCGCAACACCTAACATTGAAAAATCTTAATTGCTTTATTTAGAGTAACTTAGAGGGAAATCAGGTGCTAAAAGACCTAACGTAAGAGGTAACATAGACCTAACGTAACACCTAACATAAGACCTAACATTTTAGAGGCAAGAAGCAAGAGGCAAGAAGCAAGAATGAGATTCGCCAGAACAAGGTTGTCAGTTTTTCGTCTTACGACTGTTCCAAGTTGACATGTTAGGTGTGATGTTAGGTCTTATGTTACCTCTTTGTTAGGTGTTACGTTAGGTCTTTGGGGCGTCAAAAACGCGTGAAACATCTATATACAGGCACTTCCTTCCGTGAAACAGTTAGGTCTTGGGCAAAAACACAAAATTCTTTCATTTTAGACGAATTAGTAATCCGAAGCGAAACGAAGATTCTTACACTCACTTCTGGCAAATCACAGATTCACCAGAACAAGATAAAACATTGGATTTCATCCGACCTTTTCTCGCCATGGCAAAGCCTAAACTAGTTTCGCTTTGCTCATCTGGCTTAACGAAAAGGTTCCCAACATGGGAATATAATGTTCCCAACATGGGAATTTGCTTCATTGAAGCCATTCCGCTACCCATCTTCAGACTCTTCGGGGTGTGGAGTTTGATATTCATATCTTATTTCTTATTTTGTTCTCTTTAGGATGAATTTTGTCTTATTGTCAACCTTACCGCTGAGGGTTTTGCCATCGGTGCTGAGGGTGAGGGTGTCGCGATCCTTTCCATCGATAGTAATCACCTTGTTGCCCTTCACCTCATACTTCATCTTCTCTGACTCAGGCATCACAGCGAGTGCTGCTTTCATCGCCTTGCGTTTCAGCCAACTAACGCCCATGGTCTTCATGGCATTGTCATCCACCTTGGTTTTTTGTCTGACAACAACATCTGTGGGGCTGGTGAACTCTACAGTCATTGCCGTCGTTATGCACTTTTTCGCAATCATCATCTGCTGTTTGGTTTCGGCTACTGTTTTATCAATCTCAGCCAACTCCTCTTTAGTCAACTTGCGACCTTTCTCTTTCTCCTTTTGGGCAATGTTATTTTTACGGGCTTCAGCAATCTTAGCGTCAATGTCTAATCCCTGTTCAAACACAGAAGCCATGATATTAGGATGGTAGTACACTCTACCTGTAAGGTTCGTTTGTGCCTGAACACTTATGACTGCCATCACGGCGACAACAATCAATAAATAGATCTTCTTCATATCGTTCTGTTATGTTATATTCGTTTTGATTTCTGATTTGTTCGGCGGCAAAGGTAATACTTTATGTGGAGAAAGCGCGGAATCCACCTCCTTTTATTAGTTAAATTATGCTTAATTGTAACGTAATCGGTGTTTATTTACTAATTTTGCAGTCAAAATAGAGAATATGAAGAAATTAATGATAGCCATCATGCTCTGTCTGTCAATGACAGGTATGGCACAAAGCGAATGGGAGCGTCCTGATATTCAGACGCAAAAGTCGGATAAGTCGGTCAAGACTGAAAAAGAGAGTTCGACAGATGATGCGAAGTACTTGGCAGGCGCTGTACCTGTGGTCAACGGTGAGGTTGTATGGACACTCGACCTGCAGGTGCCTGGCAAGAACGCCCAGCAGATCTACGACATCGTATTGAACTACCTGGTTGATCTGGTTAAGCAAGAGAATCAGCTGGAGGGAAGCAACGTGTCGTTAGTGAACAAGCAGGAGCATAAGATTGCCGCTTCCATCAAGGAATGGTTGGTGTTCAAGAACCAGTTCCTGGCGCTCGACCGCGCAAAACTTTTCTTCAACCTTTTTGTGGAATGCACTGATAATCACGTAAAAGTGGATATGCGCCGCATCAACTACCTCTATGAGGAAGAGCGCGGTGACGGTACTCATTTCAGGGCAGAGGAATGGATTACCGACAAGTATGCTTTGAACAAAAAAGGAACGAAATTGTTCAAGGGTTCGGGTAAGTTCCGCAAGAAGACCATCGACCGCAAAGACGAGTTGTTTGAAGCTATCAAGAACGTATTACAAAATTGAAAGATTGAAAAATTATAAAATTGAATAATATAGGAAGAGCCATGTACCACCACTCCAGAAATCATCAGGAAGAAGAGAATAAGGACAGGTTCCTCATGCTGAGACAGGTGCTTAACATCATCTTTATGTTAGGTGCCGTAGTAGGTGTTCTGTTGTATTTCTATCAGAACAAGACCATGGGCACGGTGGTGATTGTCGTAGCCATGGTCTTCAAAATGGTAGAATGTGTGTTACGCCTACTGAAGTAGCATGAAGAGAGTATTCATCACATTATTCACTGTTTTATGTCTCGTATCCACGATGCGGGCACAGCAGGATTTCAACCAGATCAACGATCGTGGTGAGATCAGTAATTCTGGTGAGTGGAAGTCGTCACACAAGAAAGACTCGACGAAACACGACAAGGAGATCCCTTTAGGACTGAAGGTGTGGACCGTTGATGAACGGTTTGGTGACCGCACGGCAGCCATTCCCGATACGATGCCCCACATGTATATGAACTCCGTGTTCACAACAGGTCGTCGCGGCGAGTTCAATACAACGGGTAACCTTGGCGCACCACGCATCAACAGAATCTTCATCGACCGTGACCTGCCTGCGCAGTTCATGTTCACGCAGCCGTATGATTTCTTCATCACACCGGTTGACAAGTTTCATTTCACCAATACACTCTCCCCTATTACCAACGTGTCGTATGATGAATGCGGTGACAAGAATGTGGGCGAGGATCATCTGAAGGCACTCTTTGCCGTGAATGCAGGAAAAAAGATCGGTTTGGGATTCAAGTTCGACTACATCTATGGAAGGGGTTACTACCAGAACCAGAGTACCGCTCATTTCGACTACACCATGTACGGATCGTATCTGGGCGACCGCTATCAGGCACATCTGCTCATGTCAACCAACCATCAGAAGGTGGCAGAGAACGGTGGTATCACCAACGATGACTATGTATCGCACCCGGAGATCTTCAGGGAGACATTCAGAACGGATGAGATTCCCACCATACTGAGTCAGAACTGGAACCGTAACGACAACCAGCATATCTTCCTTACCCACCGCTACAATATCGGTTTCAATAGGAAGGTGCCTATGACCGAGGAGGAGATCAAGGCCAAGAAGTTCGCCATAGCTGCTGAAAAGGAGAAGGCTGCGCTGGAGGCCAGAGAGAAAGAACGGAAGAAGGCACAGAAGGAAGGCAGGCAATACGATGAGGATGCGGAAGGTAAGACCTATGCCGGAAGACCTGATGATGCGAAGATTGCAGGGGATGAGCCTGCAGGTGATGCTGGAACCACCTCCGACCGTATTACCGTGACTGGTAAGGAGATGGCAGATAGTCTGCTGGCAGCACAAAAGAAGGTTGCCGAAGACACCTCGTGGCTGAAGAACGAGTTCGTGCCCGTGACCAGTATCATCCATACCCTGAAGGTGGATAACTACCGACGCATCTATCAGGCGTATGAAACACCCACAGCCTATTATCTCAACACGTATCTGAGGAACGAGGAGCTGCAGGGTGACAGCATCTTCGACAAGATGAAGCACTACGACATCAAGAACACCCTCGCCCTGTCGCTGCTCGAAGGATTCAACAAATGGGCGAAGGCAGGACTGAAAGCGTTCATCACTTCCGACCTGCGGAACTTCTCGATGCCGGATACCTGTTTGGCGGGATATCGCTCCTATCGTGAGCATAACCTGAGCTTCGGTGGACAGATCAGTAAGACGGAGGGTACATTGCTGCACTATCAGGCCACATTGGAGACCTGGCTGACCGGTGAGGATGCAGGACAACTGAAGTTCGACGGCTCAGCCGACCTGAACTTCAAACTCTTCGGCGATACAGTGCAGTTAGCTGCAAGAGGATTCTTCTACCAGTTGCAACCCACCTTCTACCAGCGGAACTACCACTCCAAGCATTTGTGGTGGGATAACGACGGGAAGAATGGACTGGATCTGTCGAAGGAGATCCGTTCGCGCATCGAAGGACTGTTCACCTATCAGAAGACGCGTACCAGTGTGAGGGTGGCCTTAGACGACTTGAAAGATCACATCTACTTTGCCCAGCAATACAAGTTTAGCAATGAGACTGTTACAGGGAGCACCGTCAGCGTGAAACAACACTCAGGGAACATCAGTCTGGTCACCTTACAAGTTGGTCAGGATTTCACCCTCGGACCGCTGAACTGGGAAAGTCAGGTAACCTGGCAGAAATCAAGTAACAACGAGGTACTGCCCGTGCCCGACTTCAACATCTACAGTAACCTGTACCTGAATTTCCGCATCGCAAAGGTACTGAGGGTGGACCTCGGAGCCGACGTGCGCTATTTCACCAAGTACTACGTACCCGACTACAGTCCGCTGCTGGCGCAGTTCACCATACAGGACAACGGCGAGAACAATATGGAGTTAGGAAACTACCCCATTGTGAACGTCTATGTCAACATGCACCTGAAGCATGCCCGCTTCTTCCTGATGATGAGTCATGTGAACGCAGGCGACGGCGGTAACCGTTTCTTCGTGCCCCACTACCCCATGAACGGAATGATCCTCAGATTCGGTGTTTCGTGGAATTTCTTCAATTAATCCACCTTTTCCTTTGTGATTAACACAAAATATCGTAATTTTGCACCGAATTAGAAATATATAGATTACAATGCCTCAAATATCAGTACGCGGAATAGAGATGCCAGAGAGTCCGATCAGGAAGCTCGCACCACTGGCAGTCGCAGCAAAGAAACGCGGCACCAAAGTGTATCATCTCAATATCGGTCAGCCCGATCTTCCTACTCCGCAGGTAGCCTTGGATGCGATCAAGAATGTTGACCGCAAGGTTCTGGAATACTCTCCTTCGCAGGGATATGCCAGCTATCGCGAGAAGTTGGTTGACTACTACGCGAAGTACGATATTCACGTAACGGCAGAGGATATCATCATTACCTGCGGCGGTTCTGAGGCAGTGCTCTTTGCATTTATGTCGTGTCTGAACCCAGGCGATGAGATCATCGTGCCGGAACCTGCCTACGCCAACTACATGGCCTTTGCCATCTCAGCTGGCGCTAAGATCCGTACCATCGCCACCACCATCGAGGAGGGATTCTCCCTGCCGAAGGTGGAGAAGTTCGAGGAACTGATCAACGACCGTACACGAGCCATCCTGATCTGTAATCCCAACAACCCGACAGGTTATCTCTATACAAGGCGCGAGATGAACCAGATTCGCGACCTGGTGAAGAAATACGATCTGTATTTATTCTCTGACGAGGTGTACCGAGAGTATATCTATACCGGCTCACCGTATATCAGTGCCTGTCATCTGGAAGGCATCGAGCAGAACGTGGTGCTCATCGACTCCGTCTCCAAGCGTTACAGCGAGTGCGGTATCCGTATCGGCGCACTCATCACAAAGAACAAGGAGATCCGTCAGGCGGTGATGAAGTTCTGTCAGGCCCGTCTTTCCCCACCCCTTATCGGACAGATTATTGCCGAGGCTTCGCTCGATACACCTGAGGAATATCTCAGAGAGGTGTATGATGAGTTCGTGGAGCGCAGGAAGTGTCTGATTGACGGTCTGAACCGTATTCCTGGTGTCTATTCTCCCATCCCCATGGGTGCTTTCTATACCGTGGCTAAGTTACCAGTTGACGACAGTGAGAAGTTCTGTCGCTGGTGTCTGGAATCGTTCAGCTATGAGGGTGAGACCGTGATGATGGCTCCCGCCAGCGGTTTCTATACCACGCCAGGTGCCGGTTACAACCAGGTACGTATCGCCTATGTGCTGAATAAGGAAGACCTGACCCGCGCGCTCTTCATCCTCCGCAAAGCCCTTGAGGCATATCCTGGGAGAGAGGAAAACATCTGATCATGAATTTCCCCCTATACATTGCCCGTAAGATCTACAACGACCAGGGCGACAAACGCAAAGTGAGTCGTCCAGTAATCCGTATTGCTACACTTGGTGTGGCCATCGGATTGGCTGTGATGCTGATATCAGTCAGTGTAGTGCTGGGGTTCAAGCATACCATTCGTGATAAGGTCATCGGCTTCGGCAGTCATATCACCGTAGGCGACTTCCTCACTATCCAAGGCACAGACCAGTACCCTATCGAGATGGGCGACAGTATGATGAACGTACTGAAGAGCATCAAGGGGGTTGACAAGGTGCAGCGCTACGCGATGAAACAGGGTATCCTGAAGACGGATTCCGATTTCTTAGGAGTGATGTTCAAGGGTATTGCCGAGGAGTACGACACCACCTTCCTACATCATAATATGGTAGAAGGAACGATTCCGGCCTTCAGTAGCGAGGCCAGTAAGCAACAGATTGTGATCTCGAAGATGATTGCCGACCAGCTCCATCTGCATGCAGGCGACCGTCTTTTTGCCTATTTCTTCAGTAACAACGGTGTGCGTCCGCGCAAATATACCATCGCAGGTATCTATCAGACCAACCTTACGATGTTCGACAAGATGATCTGCTTCACCGACTTGTATTCTGCCGTGAAGCTGAACGGCTGGGAAAGTGATCAGGCCAGCGGGGCGGAGCTTACCGTGAAGGACTTCAATAAGGTAGATGAGGTAGAGGATATCCTCGCTCATCGTGTGAACCGTTCTACTGACAAATACGGAGAGACTTATTCATCAGCCACCATCCAACAGAACTATCCGCAGATATTCTCGTGGCTGGACCTGCTCGACTTGAACGTATGGATCATCCTGACACTGATGGTCTGCGTGGCTGGCTTCACCATGATCAGCGGTCTGCTGATCATCATCCTTGAACGTACCAACATGATCGGTGTGCTCAAGGCCTTGGGTGCGAGGAACAAGACGGTGCGTCATACCTTCCTTTGGTTCGCCGTGTTTATTATCGGTAAAGGATTGCTGATAGGTAATATAATAGGTATAGGACTGATCCTTCTGCAGAAATACACGGGTCTTATACACCTTGACCCAGCCACCTATTATGTGAGTACTGTTCCCGTGGAACTGAACATTCCCATTATTCTACTTATTAATATTGCTACTTTGCTGGTGAGTGTCTTTGTACTCATCGCACCCAGTTATCTGATCTCTCATATCCATCCGGCCAAATCGATGAGATACGAGTAATTCGGTGACAAATCCCCTCTTTTTCGAAAAAACATCATTTATCCTAAAATTCTTGCACAAAAATTTTGGAAATGTGCAGATAAAGCATTACCTTTGCACAATAATTTGAAAATTGTGCAATGGAATCAATACCCAGCTTTAATTCTTACATTGAGCAATCGATAATCAAGAATTGGGATCAGGATGCCCTGACCGACTATAAAGGGGCGACCTTACAATATAAAGATGTGGCCAGAAAGATCGAGAAGATACATATTCTTTTCGAGAATTGTGGTGTCAAACCAGGTGATAAGATAGCCCTCTGCGGTCGTAACTGCGCGCATTGGGCCGTATCTTTCCTCGCTGTATTGTCATACGGTGCCGTAGCTGTTCCAATCCTTCATGAGTTCAACGCCGAACAGATCCATAACATCGTAAACCATAGTGAGTCGAAACTCCTGTTCGTGGGCGATGTGGTGGCCACCATGATTGATGAGAAAGAGATGCCTAACCTGGAAGGTATCGTGTACATACCCGACTTCTCATTGGTGGTTTCTAGGACGGAGAGTCTGACCTATGCCCGTGAACACCTGAATGCAATGTTCGGACAGAAATATCCGAAGTTCTTCCGTAAGGAGCATGTACACTACCACAAGGACGAGGCAGAGGAACTGGCGCTCATCAACTACACCAGCGGAACGACAGGTTATTCGAAGGGAGTGATGCTCCCCTATCGTGCCCTTTGGGGAAACCTCGACTTCTGTCTGAACCGGTTGGGAATCTACATCAAGCCGAACAGTAACCTGCTCAGCATCCTGCCAATGGCACACATGTACGGACTGGCCATTGAATTCATCTTCGGCTTCGTCCATGGCTGTCATCTCTTCTACCTGACCCGTCTGCCGAGTCCTGCCATCATCGCGCAGGCCTTTGCCGACATCAAGCCGGCAGTGGTGATCTCGGTACCGTTGGTCATTGAGAAAATTATGCGCAAGCGGGTATTCCCCAAGATCCAGAGCAATGCCGTACGACTGCTTCTGAACATGCCTGTGGTGAACAAGAAGGTGAAGCAGCGCATCTGCGAGCAGGTGTATCAGGCCTTCGGCGGAAATGCTTACGAGGTGATCGTGGGTGGTGCAGCCCTGAACCAGGAGGTGGAGAAATTCTTGTATGATATCGACTTCCCATTGACGGTGGGATATGGTGCTACGGAATGTGCTCCGCTGATCTCATACAGCGACTATCACGACTTTGTCCCGGGTTCTTGCGGTACTGCCGTTGAGCACATGGAGATCAAGATCAACAGTCGTGACCAGCAGAACGAACTGGGTGAGATCCTCACCCGCGGTACAAACGTAATGCTGGGCTATTATAAGAATGAAGAGGCTACACGACAGGTGCTTGATGAAGACGGCTGGTACCATACAGGCGACCAGGGTATCATGAGTAGCGACGGTCATCTGTTCATCAAGGGTCGCATCAAGAACATGCTGTTGGGTGCCAACGGTCAGAATGTCTATCCGGAGGAGATAGAAGACAAACTCAACTCCATGGCACTTGTCGCTGAATGTATCATTGTTCAACGTGGCGAGAAACTTGTGGCACTGGTCTATCCTGATCATGACGAGGCGGAGAGCATGGATTTCTCTGACGATGATGTCAAGGCCATCATGGAGCAGAACCGACAGGAATTGAATAATATCCTGCCTGCCTATTGCAAGATCTCAGCCATCGAGATCCATGAAGAGGAGTTCGCGAAGACTCCGAAGAAGAGCATCAAGCGCTATCTATACAGCTAAAACCAGAACAAAAAAACAACGGATCGTATGCAAATACCAAGTTTTAAAGCTATTATCCAGAAAAGCATCATCGATAACTGGGATCGTGATGCACTCACAGACTACAAAGGTGCTACCCTACAATATCATGATGTGGCGCGGAAGATTGAGAAGCTGCACATCATGTTCGAGAATAGCGGTGTTGTCAAGGGCGACAAGATTGCCCTATGTGGAAGGAACTGTGCTAACTGGGCCGTTGCCTTCCTTGCCACGGTAACATACGGTGCCGTAGCAGTACCGATTCTTCATGAGTTTACTGCCGACCAGATACATAATATCGTTAACCACAGTGAAGCGAAGCTTCTCTTTGTGGGTGATGTGGTGGCCACAACCATTGATGCTACCAAGATGCCGCATCTGGAAGGAATCATCTACGTACCCGATTATAGTATTGTTGTTTCGCGTACCGACAAGCTGACCTACGCCCGTGAGCACCTGAATGAGATGTTCGGCAAGAAATACCCCAAGTATTTCCGCAAGGAGCATGTGAACTACTGTCTGGATGATGAGCCTAACCAGTTGGCTCTCATCAACTATACCAGTGGTACGACAGGTTTCTCAAAAGGTGTGATGATCCCATACCGCGCCATGTGGAGTAACTACGACTTCGCAGAGCATGTATTGGGAAAGGCTATCAAGAAAGGTGACAACACCATTAGTATTCTGCCGATGGCACACATGTATGGCATGGCCTTCGAGTTCATCTTCGAATTCCTCCACGGCTGTCATATCTTCTACCTGACCCGTGTGCCCTCTCCTGCCATCATCGCACAGGCATTCGCCGACATCAAACCATCTATCATCATTGCCGTTCCTCTGATCATCGAGAAGATCATCAGAAAGAGGGTGTTCCCGAAGATCCAGAACAACAGAATGCGTCTGTTGCTGAACATGCCCGTGATCAGTAAGAAGGTTCGTGAGAAGATCTGCGACCAGGTAGTGAATGCGTTTGGAGGAAACTTCGAAGAAGTGATCATCGGTGGCGCTGCTTTCAATCAGGAGGTGGAACAGTTCCTGCACCGAATTGAATTCCCATACACAGTAGGATATGGAGCCACGGAGTGTGCACCGATTATCTGTTATGAGGACTGGCGTAACTTCGTTCCAGGCTCTTGCGGAAAAGCTGTTGTCCACATGGAAGTGAAAATTGATAGTCATGATCCGGAGAATGTTCCCGGAGAGATTCTTGCCCGCGGACTGAATGTGATGCTGGGTTATTATAAGAATGAGGAAGCCACTGCCCAGACACTCGATAGCGAGGGCTGGTATCATACAGGTGACCTCGGTACGATGGACAGTGAAGGAAATGTGTTTATCAAAGGACGTTCGAAGAATATGCTGCTCAGCGCTAACGGACAGAACATCTATCCTGAGGAGGTGGAGGATAAACTGAATTCCATGGCCTTGGTGGTGGAGAGCATCGTTATCCAGAAAGAAGATAAGCTGATCGGCTTGGTGTTCCCCGACTTCGATGAAGCCAAGAACCTCGGACTGAGTAATGACGATCTAGTGAAGATCATGGAGGAGAACCGACAAGAACTCAATGCCGCTCTACCTGCCTACAGCAAGCTGTCAGCCATCCGTATTCATGAGGAAGAGTTTGCCAAGACCCCGAAGAAGAGTATCAAGCGCTACCTGTATCAGGAAGCGTAAATAATTAAGAATTAATAATTAAGAATTAATAATTAGTCGAGTAAGACGGTGCTTCTTACACGACTGAGTGTTTCGGGTGTCATCTGCAGATAGCTGGCAATGAATAGCAATGGTGCACGGAGTGCAATCTGCGGTGATATCTTGCACATACGACGATAACGGTTCTCCGCACTCTCAAATCTAACCAGGTCGGCATGCACCTGTGAGAGAATCAATGACTCCTCCAAAATCTTTCTATACAGGATCTGGATGTTGACATTATGTAATGCCACCTCCTCCAGTTTCTTCTTGGGCAGCTCATAGACAATAGTCGGCTCGATGGCCTCTATCTGCTGCAAGGAAGGAACCTCCTTGAACAGACTCTCGATGGACATCATAATGCAACCCTCCACGGCAAGGTATTCCGTTACCTCCTTACCGTTTTTCAGGTAGAACTGTCGCAGCAGTCCTTTATCAATATAGATAATACTGGTACATATCTCCCCTTCTGACAGCACCATGTCGCCCTTGGCATATTTCCGAGGGATAAGGACGCTCTCAAGAATGTCAAGTTCATCGTGCGTCATCGTACTGTATTTACGCGCCAACTCACGCGCTACATCACGTGTTGTGTTTGCCATTTCTCTCATTTTTCCTCCGTTAGGATTTTAGTTTAACCATTAGTCAAGTTTCAGAACGGCTAGGAAGGCTTTCTGGGGCACCTCCACATTACCGATCTGCTTCATACGTTTCTTACCTTTCTTTTGCTTCTCCAGCAGTTTACGCTTTCTACTTACGTCACCACCATAACACTTGGCAGTCACATCCTTACGTACCTGCTTCACGGTCTCGCGTGCAATGATTTTCGCACCGATAGCAGCCTGGATGGCGATATCGAACTGCTGTCTGGGAATCAGCTCCTTCAGTTTCTCACACATCCTTCTACCGAAGGCAACAGCATTATCAGCATGTGTCAGGGTTGACAAAGCATCGACGGGCTCACCATTGAGTAGGATATCCAGTTTGATCAGTCGCGAAGGACGATAGCTATCGATATGATAATCAAACGACGCATAACCCTTGGAGATGCTCTTCAGTTTGTCGTAGAAATCAATCACAATCTCACCCAGCGGTAGCATGAAGTGCAGTTCGATACGGTTACCACTAACATATTCCTGGTTGATCAGTTCACCACGCTTATCCAGACAGAGCTTCATGATCGGACCGATATATGTACTAGCCGTGATGATGCTGGCTCGGATATACGGTTCCTCGATATGATCGATCATCGTCTGATCAGGCAGTCCTGAGGGATTATGCACTTCCTTGCTCCCACCCTGCTTGTCATACACCATATATGACACGTTAGGTACCGTAGTGATCACATCCATGTCGAACTCACGGTCGAGACGCTCCTGGATAATCTCCATGTGGAGCAGTCCGAGGAAGCCACAACGGAAACCGAAACCAAGCGCCACTGACGACTCCGGTGTGAAGGTCAGGGAGGCATCATTCAATTGCAGTTTCTCCAACGACGCACGCAGATTCTCGTAGTCGGTAGGATCAATGGGATAGACACCAGCGAACACCATGGGCTTCACCTCCTGGAATCCCTCGATGGCCTGCTGACAAGGTCGAGCGATATGAGTAATCGTATCACCCACCTTTACTTCCTTGGAATCCTTGATACCACTGATGATATAGCCCACATCACCTGTCCCGAGCTGCTGACGAGGAATCATGTCCATTTTTAGTACACCTACCTCATCGGCATCATACTCCATACCCGTATTGAAGAACTTCACCTTATCACCCTTGCGGATGCTACCGTTCTCGATCTTGAAATAGGCAATGATACCTCGGAAGGAGTTGAACACAGAGTCGAAGATCAGTGCTTGCAGCGGTGCCTCGGGATCGCCCTTAGGACAAGGGATGCGCTCCACGACTGCATTCAGCACCTCCTCCACGCCCTCACCGGTCTTACCACTGGCACGGATGATATCCTTACGGTCACAACCGATCAATTCCACGATCTCATCCTCTACCTCGTCAGGCATGGCACTGGGCATGTCAATCTTATTGATGACGGGGATGATCTCCAGATCGTGGTCGATGGCCATATACAGATTCGAGATCGTCTGTGCCTGCACACCTTGCGTCGCATCCACCACAAGCAGCGCCCCTTCACAGGCAGCAATGCTTCGGGAAACCTCGTACGAGAAATCAACATGTCCCGGGGTGTCAATCAGGTTCAAGATATATTTCCCCTTCTCCACATCGTGGTCGGGGCTCCCCGGGTAATCATACTCCATCTGAATGGCATGACTCTTGATGGTGATTCCGCGTTCCTTCTCCAAATCCATATCATCGAGCATCTGTCCTTCTGTGATCTGGATGGTTTTCGTAAACTCCAGCAGACGGTCGGCAAGGGTTGACTTCCCATGGTCGATATGTGCGATGATACAGAAATTCCTTATATGTTGCATGTATAGTATTGTCTGAATTCGAGTACAAAGGTACAAAATAATCTTCAAAGATTTACACTTTCTATATAAAAATGTATTGGAAAGTGGTTTTAGATGACAACTCGTTATTTTTTTACCAAATTTGTTGTCTATTCGAATTATTCTTACTACTTTTGCATCCGAATTAAACCGAGCAACAACCCTCATCCGTTAGAGGGCGCTCAAACTTATTAAATCAGAAATGAAAGTTTTGAAATTTGGCGGAACGTCCGTAGGTTCCGTGAAAAGCATTTTGAGCTTAAAGAGAATTGTAGAGGCAGAGGCTCGGACGCAACCTGTCGTAGTAGTAGTAAGCGCATTAGACGGCATCACAGACGAGTTGATAGCGACCTCAAAGATTGCCCTCAAAGGTGACGAACGATGGAAAGATGAATTTGATGCGATGGTCACACGCCATCATCAGATGATCGATACCATCATCACCGACAACAAGAAACGCGTAGATTTATTTAATAAGGTGGATGCCCTCTTCGAGCAGTTGAGGAGTATCTATTATGGTGTGTTCCTGATTCACGACCTGAGCGGAAAGACACTGGATGCGATCGTGAGCTATGGTGAACGACTGAGCTCGAACATTGTGGCCTCGCTCGTCAAGAACGGGGTGCGCATGAATGCACGCGACTTCATCCGCACGGAGAAGAAGAACGGTAAGCATACGCTGGATGCTGAGCTAACGGTGAAGTTAGTGAAGGAAGCATTCTCTCCTTCTGTATTAACTCCCAAGACCGTATGTGTAGTACCTGGCTTCATCGCAAGAGATAGGGACACCCACGAAACCACCAACCTCGGACGAGGTGGTTCCGATTATACCGCTGCCATCATCGCGGCATCATTGGATGCGGAGATCTTGGAGATTTGGACAGACGTGGATGGATTCATGACTGCTGATCCGAAGGTGATTAAGTCGGCTTATACCATCAACGAACTCTCTTACGTGGAGGCCATGGAGCTTTGTAACTTCGGTGCAAAGGTGATCTATCCGCCGACCATCTATCCCGTCTGCATCAAGAATATCCCCATCAAGGTAAAGAATACT
Organism: Prevotella sp.; assembly: GCA_017561825.1. Taxonomy (GTDB): domain Bacteria; phylum Bacteroidota; class Bacteroidia; order Bacteroidales; family Bacteroidaceae; genus Prevotella. Next base: position 52,236 of record JAFZBK010000036.1, on the reverse strand, counting down.
TTCAACCCCAATCATCCTGGAACTCTGATCAAGGAGAAGATCGATGATGACAACAAGCCCATCAAGGGTATCTCCAGCATCAAGGGAACCTCACTGATTACCGTGACCGGTCTTTCGATGGTGGGTGTGATCGGTGTGAACCGTCGTATCTTCACCACCCTGGCCAACAAGGGCATCTCTGTATTCATGGTATCGCAGGCTTCTTCTGAGAACTCCACCTCTATCGGTGTGCGCGACGAGGATGCTGCGGCTGCCGCAGAGGTTCTCAACGCTGAGTTTGCCAAGGAGATTGAAACGGGTGCCATGTTCCCCATGCAGGTGGAGAGTGGCCTGGCCACCATCGCTATCGTGGGTGAGAACATGAAGCAGACACCAGGTATCGCCGGTAAACTGTTTGGTACGTTAGGTCGTTCAGGTATCAGCGTGATTGCCTGTGCCCAGGGTGCTTCAGAGACAAACATCTCATTCGTGGTGGATGGACGATTCCTGAGGAAGTCGCTTAACGTTTTGCACGACTCGTTCTTCCTGTCGGAATACAAGGTGCTCAACCTCTTTATCTGCGGTATTGGTACCGTGGGCGGTATGCTGCTCGAACAAATCCGTACCCAGCAGCAGTTCCTGATGCAGTCAAGACGACTGAAACTGAATGTGGTGGGAATCTCGGATGTGGATAACTTTGTGTTGGATCGCGATGGTATCGACCTTGACAACTACGAGAAGATCCTGCGTGCTGGATTTGCTGCCAATACAGAGCACATGCGTGACGAGATCATCAAGATGAACATCTTCAACTCGGTATTTGTGGATTGTACCGCCAGCAGACAGATCGCATCGCTTTATCAGACATTCTTAGAGCATAACATTTCCGTGGTGGCTGCTAATAAGATTGCGGCTTCCAGCGATTATAACAGTTACCTGAAACTGAAGCAGACTGCCCGCGACAAGGGCGTGTGGTTCCGTTACGAAACCAACGTAGGTGCCGGTCTGCCGATTATCGGTACCATCAACGACCTGTGTAACTCGGGTGATAAGATCCTGAAGATCGAGGCCATCCTCTCTGGAACGCTGAACTTCATCTTCAATGAGATTGCTGCTGACGTGCCCTTCTCAGAAACAGTGAAGCGTGCCAAGGAGCAGCGTTACTCAGAGCCCGACCCACGTATCGACCTCAGCGGTACGGATGTAATCCGTAAACTGGTGATCCTGACCCGTGAGGCTGGATATCAGGTGGAACAGGAGGATGTGGAGAAGCACTTGTTTGTTCCCGACAGTTACTTTGAGGGTAGTCTGGATGATTTCTGGAAGAAACTTCCTGAACTGGATGCCGACTTCGAAGCCCGTCGTAAGGTGCTCGAGGCAGAGGGTAAGCGCTGGCGTTTCGTGGCTACCATGGAGAATGGTAAGACCAATGTCGCTTTGAAGGAAGTGCCGTCTGACCATCCGTTCTATCCGTTGGAAGGCTCCAACAATATCGTCCTGCTCACCACAGAACGCTATAAGGAGTACCCGATGCTGATTCAGGGTTATGGTGCAGGTGCTGCCGTTACCGCAGCAGGTGTGTTTGCCAACATCATGTCCATCGCAAATATTTAATGTCTTATGAAGACAATCATCATATTGGGTGACGGAATGGCTGACCTCCCTGTTGAAAGACTTGGAGGAAAGACGCTCTTGCAATTTGCTAAGAAACCCATGATGGACCTGCTGGCTAAGGAAGGTCGCTGCGGACGGTTGGTGACTGTACCCGAAGGTTTTCCTCCGGGAAGTGAAGTAGCCAACACGGCCATCTTAGGCTATGACCTGAATAAGGTGTATGAAGGACGCGGTCCGTTGGAAACAGCATCTATCGGTTACGAGATGGCCGATGATGACTTTGCCATCCGCTGTAACATCATCACCTTGGAGGACGGGAAGATTATCACGCATAACGGTGGTAATCTGGAAACGAAGGATGGTGACGTACTCATCAAGTACCTGAATGAACAACTGGCTAAGCCCATCAATGAGCGAGAAGGGGGTGAGCGGGTGAAATTTATTACGGGTATCCAATACCGTCATCTGTTAGTGATCAAAGGAGGCAACAAGCACATCAACTGTGCCCCACCCCATGATCATCCCAATGAGGAGTGGAAGCCGCTGCTAGTAAAACCGGAAACTCCAGAAACTCCGGATAATCCGGATAGACTATCCCCTCAACAAACGGCTGATCTCATCAACGAACTCATCCTCAAATCACAAGAATTGCTTGCGCAACATCCCTTCAATGTGGAAAGAGCCAAGCGTGGAGAGCGCCAGGCGAACAGCATCTGGCCTTGGAGCGGTGGCTATCGTCCTTCCATGGAAACGCTGATGCAACAGTATCCGCAGGTAAAATCAGGAACAGTAATCTCTGCTGTTGATTTGATAAGAGGTATCGGTCATTATGCAGGACTGAAGATTGTTGAGGTGGAAGGGGCTACAGGACTGGCTGACACGAACTATGAGGGAAAGGCTCAGGCTGCCATCGAGGCTCTTAAAAACGATGACTTCGTATTCGTTCATGTAGAAGCCAGCGATGAGGCTGGACATGATGGTGACCTGGAACTGAAGCTCAAGACCATTGAGTATCTCGACCAGCGACTCATCGCCCCCATATATAAAGAGGTGAACACATGGAACGAGCCTGTATGTATTGCCGTTTTGCCTGATCATCTCACACCAGTGGAGATGCGTATCCATGTAGGACAGCCTGTTCCCTTCTTGATTTGGCACAAAGGTATTGAGCCTGATAGCGTACAGCAATACGATGAAGTATCCTGTGTCTCTGGCTCATACGGTCTTCTCAAGCTCAACGAGTTCATGCAAACCCTCATGAGCATATCATAATTATCAATTTTCAATTGTCAATTATCAATTAAGATGCAATACTATAGTACCAACGGGAAAGCCCCCATCGCCGATTTACAGAAGGCAGTAGTGAAAGGTCTGGCAGAGGACCGCGGTCTGTATATGCCGGAAAAGATCCATCAGTTGCCGAAGGAGTTCTTCGACCATATTCAGGAGATGTCGTTCCGCGATATCGCCTACAATGTGGCAAGTGCCTTCTTCGGAGAGGATGTTGACTATGATGCCCTGCAGGAACTGGTTTATGATACACTGCCGTTCGACTGTCCTGTAGTGAAGGTGACAGATACTATCTATTCATTGGAGTTGTTCCATGGTCCTACCCTCGCCTTCAAGGATGTGGGTGCGCGGTTTATGGCACGACTGCTGAGATATTTTACTAGTAACACTAGTGCTACTAGTTCTAGAGAAATCAACGTCCTCGTAGCCACCAGTGGTGATACGGGTTCTGCCGTAGCCAATGGCTTCCTCGGCGTAGAAGGTATTCATGTATATGTGCTCTATCCCAAGGGAAAGGTGAGTCCTATTCAGGAATGTCAGTTCACTACCTTGGGTAAGAACATCACCGCCATTGAGGTGGATGGTGTCTTCGACGACTGTCAGGCATTGGTCAAGAGTGCCTTTATGGATGAGGAACTGAACAACCATATGATGCTGACCTCCGCGAACAGTATCAACGTGGCCCGTTTCCTCCCCCAGGCCTTCTATTATTTCAATGCTTATGCCAGAATGAAGGCACTTGGAAAGAAGGATAACCTCGTGATGTGTGTTCCCAGCGGTAACTTCGGAAACATCTGCTCTGCCCTCTTCGGTCATCAGATGGGACTGCCCGTCAAACGATTCATTGCCGCCAACAATGCCAATGACGTGTTCTATAACTATCTGCAGACCGGTCAGTACACGCCAATGGCTTCCATCCAGACTCTCGCCAATGCAATGGATGTAGGTGATCCTTCCAACTTCGCCCGCATCCTCAACCTCTATTCAAAGAATGGAGAGCTGTCACCCGAGGAAACTCATGCTGCCATCACCTCGCTCATCAGCGGAGCTACCTACAATGATGAACAGATCAAGGAGACTATGCGCCAGTGCTACAAGGAGACAGGCTATATCCTCGATCCTCATGGTGCTTGTGGCTATCAGGCTCTTGTTGATGGACTGCAGGAAGGTGAGATGGGTGTATTCTGTGAGACTGCCCATCCTGCCAAGTTCAAGGAGAAGGTGGATGACATCCTCGGCATTGATGTGGAGATCCCTGATCGTCTTGCTGCGTTCATGCAAGGTGAGAAGAAAAGCATACCAATGACGAAGGAATTTGATGATTTTAAGTCATTCCTCCTTCAGCAGACTACTAGCGATTTGCTGGAAGGCTGATAACTACCCGTTAGAAGGCTGATTACGACCTCTTAGAAGGCTGATTACGACCCGTTATCAGCCTTCTAGGAAATGGTTATTAGCAATACCTCTTTTGTTAACTCCGTAACACGACAACAATCATTGGGTCTTTGGTTCACCAACCAGACAATACAGTTGGTAGAATCAGTGACTACCAATTGACGACGTTTGTCAAATAAGGAACACTTTCTATCGGTGAGATAATCGGAAACAAGCTTACTTCCCTTCATGCCAAACGGCTGAAAACGATCGCCTTGCTGTACAGGACGGATGGTCAGCGGGAAAGAAACCGTAGCAGCATCCAAGCATGCCGTATGCTTGTCGTGAGGGATATCACCCATGTTCATCTTTGTCAATGAGAATCGGAAACGGATTGAGGAATCCTCATCATGATGTGTTCCGTTGGATGCACATGGATAAAGATAGGTTCCTGGTTCAGGAATCCGCATGGGCTTTGCCGGTACAAACAACGGTTCGATGATCAGTTCTTCACGATCGACAAGCAGTTCATGGGTGGCAGAGCTGAATACGGTTCCCGCTTCAGCATCGAGTCTTTGACTGATCTGCTCTATCTGCAAAGAGGAGAAACCGTAGTCTTTTAAGATAGTATATAAGGTGTACTCCGGTGACGGCAATGTCTTCAACATCTTGATTGAGATACGGTTGTCGGTCATCACTTTGGCAACATGCGTTTTCATGGCAGCATCAAACACTTTCGCTGCCTCCTGGATATGATGAGCAGAGAGGGAGATGCACTCCTTCACCGACGGGTTGATCTGCTCAAGAAGCGGAATCACCTCCATCCGGATTTTGTTCCGCACGGCCATATCAGCCTGCAGGTTGGTACTGTCTGTCACATAATCCTGACCGATATCTTGCAGGAACTGCTCAATCTCATCACGCGTCATGCAAAGCAGAGGACGGATAACCTTCAGATCCGATGCCAGAATGGACAGTGGTGCAATACCCGTCAATCCGTGAACTCCAGTACCCCGAATCAGGTTCATGAGCACTGTCTCAACAGAATCATCCTGATGATGAGCCACACATACACCATCGGTCTGAAGATCCCGACATAAAGAAGCAAAATAATGATAACGAAGTTCACGGGCTGCCATCTCGATACTCAGATGATGCAAGGCTGCGTATTCACGCGTATCGAAATGGATAAGGTGAAGAGGAACCTGTTGTTTTTCGCAGAAGGAAACACAAAACTGTTCATCACGATCTGACTCTTCGCCACGAAGATGGAAGTTGCAATGAACTGCTTCAATGGAATATCCTAATTGTTTGAGTATCAAGAGAAGACAAACACTGTCAGCACCTCCTGACAAAGCCACAAGGTACTTCTTATCCATCTCCATCAGATGGTGTTGCAGAATATATTTTGATACCCTTTCAACCATCTACTCTACATACAAAACAAGTCCTTTCAGATACTCCCCTTCCGGATGATAGATATTGATGGGATGATCAGCAGGTTGATGCAGCTGATGCAGGATCCGCACCTTACGACCGCTCATGGCTGCTGCCGTGAATACCGCCTGACGGAACTGATCCTTTGTCACCACCTGTGAGCAACTGAACGTAAAGAGGATACCGCCATGACGGATGCGTTGGAAAGCCTTCACGTTCAATCGAGTATAACCCTTCAACGCATTATGCAGGGCACCGCGGTGCTTGGCAAAAGCAGGCGGGTCGAGAATGATCAGGTCATATGTATCTCCAGCAGCATCAAGGAACTTGAACGCATCGTCGCAGAAAGCCTGATGACGCGCATCACCGGGGAAGTTCAGCTCCACATTGGCGTTTGTCAGTTCAATAGCTTTGGCACTGCTATCCACGGAATGAACCAGTTGAGCCCCACCGCGCATGGCATAGAAAGAGAATCCCCCAGTGTAGCAGAACATATTCAGTACACGGCGATCCTTGGCATATCGTTCCAGTAACGAACGGTTCTCGCGCTGATCAACAAAGAAGCCCGTCTTCTGTCCACGCAGCCAATCCACATGGAACAGCAAGCCGTTCTCCATCGCTGTATTATCGTTCGAGCCACCGATGATGAAACCATTCTCCTGACCGAGTTCCGCCTTATAAGGCAAGGTGGTCTCACTCTTATAGAACACATTCTTGATTGTGCCCTCCATCACCTTGACCAACGCCTCAGCAATCACCTTCCTGTTCTGATGGATACCCACAGAATGCGCCTGCATCACAGCAGTATCTCCGTAGCAATCAATCACCAATCCTGGCAGGTTATCGCCTTCGCCATGCACCAGTCGATAGGTATTATTGGATGGATTTCCGGCAATACCGACAAGGAGTCGCATATCATAAGCCGCCTTGAGTCGACTGTACCAGAATTCATCATCAATCTCCACATCGCGGAATGACAATACTCTGACGGCAATCGTCCCTACCTGGTAATGACCAACGGCGAGGAAGGCATCATCAGCACCTATCACCCTAACCGTTTCTCCTTCGGTAATGCCACTGTCAGCATGATGGATGGCACCCGAAAACACCCAGGGATGGAAGCGCTTAAGACTCTCCTCCTTGCCCCGTTTGAGGTATATTCTCTTGTATTCCATTATCTATTATCTCTAATTCATAATCATGAGTCATCTCCAATCGCATCAGTTCCTCATAGAGCATGATGCAAGCCCAGGCATCCGTAGCGGCATACACCTTCTGTTTATCGTCGAGGATATCGCGGTCCCAGTTGCTCAACTGCTGTCGCTTCAGGATCTTCTGATGAAAGAAGTTCGCATAGAGCTTCTGCAGACTCCTATCCTCTACCCCAATCTGTCCAACCAGTTCCTGCAGGTCGATGAACTTACCAGGTGTGAACTCCCCTCTTTTCTTCAGGGAAAGGATATCATCATGCCACGAAAGACCGATCTTCGGAACTGTTGTATCCTCCAAGAAACGGATCAGTGCAGGTGTTAGTCCTGTATAGTTCAAGCGGAATAGGAAACAGCAGTCATGGGTTGCCACTTGTAACAATGAAACAGGATACTGTGCACCTTTCTTAAAGCACGGACGGGTCTCGGTATCCACGCCGAGAATCTTCTGTGAAAGCAGGTAATCCACGGCCCTTTCTGTCTCTCCTGGAGAGAGAACGACAACGATTCTTCCCTCGAACTGAACGACCGGCAATCGATTGATTTCGCTCTTATCGAACTTGTTGACAAGTATTTTTTTCATCCTAAACTGATAACAAGGTGCAAAATTAGAAAAAAAATGCGATTTTTTGGCGAAATGTGGCAAAATTCAATTACTTTTGCACAATAATAACAATTACTGAGAGAATGGCAAAGAAAAAACGAACAAAAACTGCCAAGAACTTTTCAGAGGCTATCGGCTTTGGCAATATATTCCAGAATGATATATTCAATTTCATCTTCGGGTTCATCCTGTTGTTGTTGGCGGTGTATGTCATCATCGCCTTCATCTCGTATTTCTCTACAGGACAGGCCGACCAGAGTCTGTTGCTTGATAGGCGTCCCGGTGAACTGCTGAACACCCATCAGGAGTATCAGAACAGTTGTGGATCGATAGGAGCACTTATCTCCTACTTCTTTATCTCCCGCTGCTTTGGTCTTTCGGCCTTTATCATCCCTGTGCTGATGGCGTTGATAGGTCTCCGACTGATGCACGCCTATAACAACATCAACCTTCTGAAATGGTTCCTTTGTCTGGTTATTCTGATGATATGGTGCTCCGTGACCTTCGCAAAGTTCCTGACACCGATCATGGGTGATCAGGTATTCAATCCCGGTGGCGACCATGGTATGTTCTGCTGTCAGTTTTTAGAGAACATCATCGGCTCACCTGGTCTTACGGCAGTGCTCGGATTGATTGCTATTCTGTTCCTGACATATCTCACCACGGAAACCATCACGGTGATCCGCAAGATGCTGAATCCCATTGGATATATCCGCAGTAAGGTACAGTTTGTTATCACCAACGACCAGAAACGTGAAGATGGTTCTGCAGTGAAAGACGGTAAGGCAGAAGGTGCATACGAGCCGGTGATGACCTACGATGAACCGGAAGAGCCACTTGTTACAGAGAAAGAACCCGATATCATCATGGAGGTTCCTGCTACTGCCCAGCACGTAAAGAATCCGGTGGAAGGTCAACTTACCGATGGCATCGACATTGACGTGGAGGTGGCTGGCGCTGAGGAGAAGGCTGACAGCAAGGTAGTGACTTCCGAAGTGGATTTAAGCACGCCCATCAATCCCCGTGAGCCGTGGCTGAAATACAAGTTCCCTACCCTCGACTTACTGAAGAAATATGAAGATAGTGATAAGCCGACCATCGATAAGGATGAGCAGCAACGGAACATGAACCGTATCGTGGAGGTGCTGAACAGCTTCGGCGTACAGATTCGCTCCATCCATGCAACTGTCGGTCCTACCATCACCCTATATGAGATCACTCCTGCTGAGGGTGTGCGCATCTCAAAGATCCGTAACCTCGAGGATGATATTGCCTTGAGTCTTTCGGCCTTGGGCATCCGTATCATCGCACCTATCCCTGGAAAGGGAACGATTGGTATTGAGGTACCTAACGCCAAGCCGCAGATTGTCTCCATGGAGAGTATCCTGAATTCAAAGCGATTCCTCGAAACCACCATGGATCTGCCTATCGCATTGGGTAAGACCATTACCAATGATGTGTTCATGGTGGATCTGGCGAAGATTCCCCATCTGCTTGTTGCCGGTGCTACAGGACAAGGTAAGTCGGTTGGCTTGAATGCCATCATCACTTCCCTGCTCTATAAGAAGCATCCCAACGAACTGAAGTTCGTGCTTATCGACCCGAAGAAGGTTGAGTTCAGTATCTATACGCCTATTGTAAACCACTTCATGGCACAGATTCCAACGGATAATGAGGAAGAGGAAGCCATCATCACGGATGTTACCAAGGTGATCAAGACTCTGAACTCCCTGTGTAAGCTGATGGATCACCGCTATGATCTCCTGAAGATGGCAGGAACACGAAACATCAAGGAGTATAACAAGAAGTTCATCGAGCATAAGCTGCGCATGACCGACGGTCATAGTTACATGCCCTATATTGTGGTGATTATCGATGAGTATGGTGATCTGATCATGACAGCCGGCAAGGAGATTGAGTTGCCTATTGCCCGTATTGCCCAGTTGGCCCGCGCCGTGGGTATCCACATGGTGATTGCCACCCAGCGTCCTACCACAAAGATCATCACGGGTACCATCAAGACCAACTTCCCAGGTCGTATCGCCTTCCGTACCGCCCAGCGCATCGACTCCATGACGATTCTCGACCAGACCGGTTCCAACCAGTTGATCGGACGAGGTGACATGCTCTACAAGAACGGTGGTGAACCCATCCGTGTGCAGTGTGCCTTTGTGGATACGCCGGAAGTAGAGCGTATCAATAGATACGTGGCCGACCAACCTGGTCCGCTGGAGCCACTGGAACTGCCCGAGCCAACAACCGATGAAGGTGGTGCGGTAGGTCCTGACGGTAAGGTGGATGTACATAGTCTTGACCCGTTGTTCGAGGAGGCCGCCCGTCATATTGTGCTCACCCAGCAGGGTTCCACCAGTATGATCCAACGCCGGTTCTCTATCGGTTACAACCGCGCCGGTCGTCTGATGGACCAGTTACAGGAGGCTGGCATCGTGGGTGAAGCCATGGGAAGCAAGCCACGTGAAGTGTTAATTACTGATACGAACCAGCTTGATAACCTCTTTGCTGCGTTAAGAAGATAAAAAAGGAATAAACCCTTAGACGAAGTCATCCGTCAAATCAGGGCAAACCAATTAAGATTAGAAAATGAAAAAGATTGTTTATATATTTATGATGCTTGTCATCGCCCTTAGTGCTCAGGCACAAACGGCAACACAGGCACGACAGATTCTCGACAAGACAGCAGCCGTTGTCGGTAACAAGAGCGGCGCTCAGGCTAAGTTCTCCATGAGTGGGAAATACGGTAATGCCTCAGGTACCATCTTCGTCAAGGGTAATAAATTCTGTGCAAAAACCGAAAAGGCTACAGTATGGTATGACGGTAAAACACAATGGACCCTGAACAAGCAGGCTGAGGAAGTCAGTGTGAGCACTCCATCAGAAGCACAGCAGCAGTCTATGAACCCCTACACTTTTATTAATATCTATAAGAACGGCTTTACGATGAGCAGTAAAACTGTCAGCGGGAAATACCAGGTTCACCTCACTGCACAGAACAAGCAGCGTACCATCAAGGAGATGTACCTGACTATCGACAAGAGCTATAAGCCCACCCAGGTGAAGATGCGTACGGATAAAGGCTGGACCGTCATCAATATTTCTAATTTCCAGACGAAGGCACTCAGTGATTCTTACTTCGCCTTCCATTCAAAAGATTATCCTAATGCGGAGGTGATCGATCTCCGTTAATACACCTATTTTATATATAGTATGAATCGTTATCAACTATTCAAGGAACTGCGTCATCATGTCAAGCTGAGTGAGAAACGCAGTCCTGTGTATGAACAGAACAAGACTGCCAAGGCCATCATCTACCTGATGGGAGGCTTCATGATTGTGTATTTGCTCTTCCTCTCCGTCATGTTTGCCATGATTGCCAACAGTTCACGTACTTTCACTTCCTGTGAGTTTCTCTTCGGACTGTTACCGTTCCTGCTCCCGGCAGATTTTCTGCTGAGGTTCTTGGGTCAGCAGACACCTGCCCAGTTGATCAAGCCGTATATCCTGCTGCCTATCCCCAAGCATGCCTGCGTGGAGAGTTTCATTATATCGAGCATGGTAACACCCAACAACCTGATATGGCTGGTTATCACGGTGCCATATGCCATCATGTCGATTCTCTTCAGTAACGGTTTCTGGGCGGCACTGGGTTTCATTATCGGCTTCCAGCTAATCATTATCATCAATAGTCAGAACTACATGCTCTGGCGTACGCTCATCACCAAAAAGATCTTCTGGTGGATAGCCCCGATCATCATCTATGGAGCCATGCACCTGATTTGGATCATCAAGGACTTTGATGCGATGTTCGACAGCTTCGCAGCCATCGGTGAAGGGGTAGCCTCATGGAACATCCTATACTTCCTGGGTATCCTTGTCATCCTTGCGCTGTTCTTCTTCATTAACCGTGAGGTGCAATACCGTATTACATATACTGAAACGACAGAGAACAAGAATACGCAGATGAAGACCGTTACGGAGTTCCGTCTGTTTGAGCGATTTGGTGAGATGGGCGAATACCTGAAGCTGGAGGTAAAGAGTATTATGCGCAATAAGAACATGCGTAATTCCTTCCTATACGGTATGATCTTCACTATCATACTCAGCATTATTATTTCCTACACCGATCTCTACGATGGCAGTTTCAACTCGAAGTTCTTCATGGTCTATGTGTTCATCGTCAATGGGGCTATGCTACTAGTAAGGATCATGGGAGCTGAAGGTAACTATATCGACGGACTGATGATTCACAAGGAGAACATCCTTCAGTTGCTGCATGCGAAGTACTACTTCTACTGTGCATTGTTATTCCTTCCGCTTCTTATCATGACACCTACCATATTCATGGGGAAATATACCTTACTAATGCTGATAGCCATGATGGCATTTGCAGCCGGTCCAGTATACTTCATGCTTATGCAGATGGCTGTATGGAACAAACAAACTGTACCATTGAACAGTAAACTGGTGAGCAGAGGAAGTGTGGAGACCAACTGGTTTGCCTTTGGTGTAGAGATGGCAGCAATGTTTGCTCCTGTAGCCATCATCTTCATCCTGCAGCTCTTCATGTCAGAGACGGCCACCTATACCACCATGTTAATTATCGGTCTGCTCTTCATTGCCACACACAACATTTGGCTGCGCAATATCTATCAGCGTTTCATGTTGAGGCGATATGAGAATATGGAAAGTTTCAGAGCCACCAGATAGAATGGTCATGAAGACAGATAAAAGTACTGTCTGGGGTGAAATCGACCTTTTTTGAAAAAAGTTCTGAAAATATTTGGTGGTTTCAGAAAAAGGCAGTACCTTTGCACACGCAATTCAGGAAGCATCCCAATTGCACCAACAAAAATGCGCTTGTAGCTCAGTTGGTAGAGCACCTGACTCTTAATCAGGGTGTCCAGGGTTCGACCCCCTGCAGGCGTACGAAGGCAACCATCAAGGTTGCCTTTTTTCATACCCATTCATGATGATATTCAGATATATCATTGCTTCCCATCATTATTTCTAGGTATTTTCTTGTTCTTTTATCTCTCTGCAACTCGGTTGCATCGAAAAAATGTGTACCTTTGCAGAAAATTCAGACAGGCGATGAAGTTATCCGAACTGAACACTGGTGAAAAGGGTGTCATTGTAAAAGTTTCCGGCCATGGTGGATTCCGTAAGCGTATCATCGAGATGGGATTTATCAAGGGTAAGATGGTGGAAGTCTTACAGAACGCACCATTGCAAGACCCCGTCAAATACAAGATCATGGGCTACGAGTTGTCACTACGTCATAGTGAAGCTCGTCAGATAGAGGTCGTCTCTGAGAAGGAGTTCCTGAAGGAGCAGGAAGGACAAGAAGAGAGTTTGAAGGTGGAATATGAGGACAAGCAGATGGAGAAGCAACTCCATTCGGCAGCCTTAAAGCGTCGTCGTACCATCAATATCGCCTTGGTGGGTAATCCCAACTGCGGGAAGACCTCCCTGTTTAACTTCGCTTCTGGTGCTCACGAACGAGTGGGCAACTACAGTGGTGTAACGGTGGATGCGAAGGAAGGTGTGGCAGAGTACAAAGGTTATCGTTTCAATATCGTTGATCTCCCTGGCACTTATTCCCTAAGTGCATACAGTCCTGAGGAACTATATGTGCGCAAACAGATTGTTGAGAAGACGCCCGATATCATCATCAACGTGATCGACTCCAGTAATCTGGAACGAAACCTGTATCTCACCACGCAACTCATCGACATGAACCTACGCATTGTGGGGGCACTGAATATGTTCGATGAGATGGAAGATCGAGGTGATCAGCTTGATCCCAACCAGTTGGGAGAGTTGTTGGGATTCCCCATGGTACCTACCGTATTCAAGAGCGGTCGTGGTGTAGATCAGTTGTTCCAGACCATCATCCAGGTATATGAAGGGAAATTCCGTCAGCACCAGATACGGCACTTGCATATCAACCACGGCACCTATATAGAACAAGGTATCGAGGCCATCCAGAAATACCTGAAGAGCGATCACGATATCCGTCTGCGCTTCTCCACCCGTTATCTTGCCATCAAGTTATTGGAGATGGACAAGGATATTGAGCGCATCATTGCTGATATGCCCCAGAAGGAGCAAATCCTGAAGACACGCGACAAAGCCGCTGCTATCATCAAGGAAGAGACGAAGGAAGATAGTGAGACGGCCATCATGAATGCGAAGTACGGTTTCATTCATGGTGCTTTGGAGGAAGTAGGTTATCAGGAAGGGAACAAAAAGGATACGTACGAGATGACTCACGCCCTCGATGCGATTATCACCCACAAATGGTTGGGTTTCCCGTTATTCTTCATTTTCCTCTATCTGATGTTCGAGGTGACATTCACCATCGGTCAGTATCCCATGGACTGGATCGATGCGGGTGTTGGTTACCTATCTGACTGGCTGAACAACATCTTACCCGACGGTCCTGTAAAAGCCATGATTGTTGATGGTGCCATAGCAGGTGTCGGTGCGGTAATCATCTTCCTGCCGCAGATCCTGATTCTCTATACGTTCATTTCCTTCATGGAGGACTCCGGTTATATGGCACGTGCCGCCTTTATCATGGATAAGATCATGCACAAGATGGGCATTCATGGAAAGTCGTTCATCCCATTGATCATGGGCTTCGGTTGTAATGTTCCTGCTGTAATGGCCACACGAACCATTGAGAGCCGTCGTAGTCGATTGATCACCATGCTGGTACTACCATTGATGAGCTGCTCTGCCCGACTACCTATCTATATCATGATCGTGGGTACTTTCTTTGCTGTGAAGTATCAGAGCACCATCATGATTGCCCTCTATGTCATTGGTATCCTATTGGCTGTTGTCATGAGTCGTGTATTCAGTCGTTGGGTGGTGAAAGGTGAAGACACTCCGTTTGTGATGGAACTTCCCCCCTATCGCTTCCCCACGATGAAGGCCATTACCCGTCATACATGGGAGAAGGGAAAGCAGTACTTGAAGAAGATGGGCGGTATCATCCTGGTGGCCAGCATCATTGTATGGGCGTTAGGTTACTTCCCCCATCATGAGGAACTGCCCCGTCAGCAACAGCAGGAGCAGAGTTTCATAGGAAGGATTGGCAAGACCATCGAACCCGCGTTCCGTCCACAAGGTTTTGACTGGAAACTCGACGTGAGTCTGATTGCCGGTGTGGGTGCTAAGGAGATTGTTGCCTCAACGATGGGTGTGCTCTATGCTGATGATGAGGAGGTGGCTGATGAGCATGCAGATAACAAGAGTGAGCGTTATACGAACCTCAGACAGAAGATGGAGGCTGATGGCATTACCCCGTTGATTGCTTTTGCTTACCTGCTTTTCGTCCTGATCTATTTCCCCTGTATAGCCACTATTGCGGCCATCAAGGGAGAGACAGGCTCATGGAGATGGGCACTGTTCGCAGCCTGCTACACCACCGCATTGGCATGGGTGGTATCGGCTGTCGTCTATCAAGTAGGAAGATTGATTTGTTGATGCTTTAGTTCTCCTGTTCGAACAATCCGTTGATCTCTTCGATCTCATCTTCATCGAACCATTTGCTCAGACGTTCACGGGACTTAACCTTCACATCCTCGCTGACATTTCCCCAGACCTTCTGAAGGACATAAATCAGAACGCCCAGGTCATCACCCAAGCCGACAATGGGAATGGCATCGGGTACGACATCCAATGGACTGATCAAATAGCCCAATGCTCCGATGATAATGGCTTTATCTTTGACTGAAATCTTATCGCTCTGCAGGGTATAATACAGAATCAGCGCAGCATACACCAATTTTGCTCCGGCTCTTTTTGCTATCCTGGATATCTTCTCAACAAACTCTGTTTTAGAGAATTTGTTCGCATATTGCATAAAATCAGGTAATTCCATTATATCACAGTTTTGATGGTCATTACATTTGAGACGACAAAAGTAATAAAAAGATTAAAACCTTGCAAATTTATTGGCAAATATCAAGAAAAATATGAGAATAACACCAAAAAAGTTTGGAACTTATGGTTATTATTCTTATCTTTGCAGTAGAAAAAGGGCCGTATCGGTTCGATCGGGATACTCATCAAATAACATCGAAAACCGAGAAGGTTTCTCTTGCTAATGGCGGGCCATATAAAGCGCGAAAGCGACTAAGCTGTAAAGCCGGTGGATTACAAAGGCGGAGAACACTCAAATCATTTCTACTCGGAGTTTCATCACATCATCGATACGGCTTCCTTTTTTTATTTCATATCATACATGTTAAATCATCATCATTATGTTCTCCGGTATCATTGAAGAGTTTGCTACGGTCGTTGCTATCAAGCATGACCAAGATAATATTGATTTCACATTAACTTGTTCATTCACCAACGAGTTGGGGATTGATCAGAGCGTGGCGCATAACGGCGTCTGTCTGACTGTTGTGAAGATCGTGGATAACACCTATACGGTTACGGCAATGAAAGAGACGCTGGAGCGTTCGAACCTCGGACTCCTACAGGTTGGTGACAAAGTCAACGTGGAACGGTCAATGCTGATGAACGGTCGTCTTGACGGTCATATCGTCCAAGGACATGTAGATATGACAGCAGAATGCGTAGCAATGGAAGATGCCAACGGCAGTACCTATTTCACGTTCCGTTATCCTTACGACAAAGATATGGCTAAACGTGGTTATTTCACGGTTGACAAAGGTAGCGTGACGGTCAATGGCGTTTCCCTAACGGTCTGCAATCCCACTGAAGACTCATTCCAGGTGGCTATTATTCCCTACACATTTGAGCACACGAATTTCTGTGATATACGTGTAGGTACCATTGTAAACCTCGAATTTGATATTCTTGGGAAGTATATCGCCCGACTGCAGGCTTTGGAATAATCACAGAGAAAGGATGTCACTGGGATTAACAACAAGTGTTGTTGCCCCATGAGCCAGCAGAAAATCCTGATCACGGAATCCCCACAGTACACTGATGCAAGGCAGACCGCTATTGCGGGCTGTTTGGATATCCACATCACTATCACCTACATACACTGCATGTGTACAATCTGCATTCAGCTGCCGTAACGCCTCTTCCACCGTATCAGGTGCTGGTTTCTTCCGAATCCCTTCCCGCTCCCCAATGGCTACGTCAACCAATCCACCGAAGAAATGCTGACAAAGCTCTTCCGTGGCCTTATAGAACTTATTACTGACCACCGCTATCTGTTTCCCTTCATATTTCAGTGCCTGTAGCAATTCCATAATACCCGGATAAGGTACTGTCGTATCCTGACCGTGATGGAGATAATAATCACGGAATTCCTGATACACCTCATCAAAGCGTGGGTTATTCAATCCGTCAGGTATGGCTCGTTCCATCAGTTTCTTTACACCGTTTCCAACAAACCACCTTATCTCCTCAATGCTTCGTTCTGGCATCCCAGCCCAGCGGAGCGCATGGTTCACACTTGCCGTCAAATCCCTCAAGGTGTCTAACAGGGTGCCATCCAGGTCAAATACATATACGTCGTAACTCATCGCTTACTTCGAATTATCATGTTTCTGATCTTTGTATTGAAACGCTTCGCCTTCAACAGATCCTCTATTGTGAACTGCTCTGACTGCAACGAACGATTCATCGAGAGCCAGTCGTGGATATCCAGTATGCAGAGTCTGGAAGGGGCTTGTAATTCGTCAACCACCTTACGACCTCTGACGGATTGAATATCCGGGTCCTCATCACATATTAACATGGTCGTATCATTCATCATAGTTTTCAACTTACGGGTGACTGCCACGTCCTCAGGGATGACCCATGTACGGAAGAAGTTAACGAGATGGTTGATACGTACAGCATCAAAGAATTGCTCCATCCATTGTAAGTACTGTCGCCACCAATCATATATTCCACTCTTCTCATCCCAACGTGCTCCCAACTGCGAGAGTTGCGGATTCATCCAGGTCTCCACGCTGTCACGACAGATTCCCAAGGGCAGGTCACCTTTCAACGACACCCCTTTGCTATGGGCATAATTAACAACTCGTTTCAACTGAAGGTAGAGATGGTATTGAACAAAGCAGATCCTTTGTATAATATTATAATAAGGTGATGGCTCCTGACGGAGCATTTCGATGTTGGATAACTGATACGTTGCATATGCTTTCCAATCACTGTAGTGCGACGTGTGGTATTCATCACGCAGACAACAGAACACGGCATACGGCAGCAGCCACGACTTGTTGGATTCCCAGAATGATTGGTAGTCATCCGATTGGAGCGTTTCCTCTCCTTTCTCCTCGAAGATATCATTGATATAGGCATTCTTCACCCTGTCAACAGTCGTGTAATCACTGTTCGTGAGCGAGTTCAGTTCGCGACGTTGCCGAAGATACATCTTCATCTTCTTCCGATCTTTCAACTCTCCCAACTGATCAAGGTCAAGGTAATGGGGATGTAAGGCAAAACAGGAGACGATAGTATATGGATCGTCCCACGATTGAATATTTGTCGTATCGTTAAGTGGTAACAGTTGGATCATCTTCATTCCTGTCATTGCTACCCAGTCAACCATCCGCTGCAGGTCACCGAAGTCACCCACGCCATAGGAGTGTTTTGAACGAAGGGAGAATATGGGAACAGCTACGCCAGCTATCTGCCAATTATCCTCCTTCAGATGCAAGGAACCGCCATCAAGCACAAGCACCTCCCCATCGTTCACCTCTTCGTACTGAATGGTTCTATTTTCACCACCCTCCCAATCACGCAACTGGTTGGTCTTACCATCAATTACCACATATTTATATTCCAGCGGTAACTGAATCCCAACCATATTGACACTGAGTCGCCATATAAACCCACCTTGATAAGTCATGCGGAGGTAACGCGTGGGATTCCAACTACCAATGGCAGGATGACTCCCCACCAATGCCACGTACTCTCCTTGACGAAGCTGTGGTGCTGCCACACTGAAGATAATCGTTTTGCGGAACAATGGTAACGAAAGCGCGTTCTGGGTGGTGTCAGCAGGTTCCTCACGACCAACATTCCTCGCCTTGCTATACAAATATGCATGCAACGGAACATCTCGCCACTGATCGGGGAAAACGAAACTCTTGGTTGCATCAGCATGATAGGTTCTGGGCAGACGGTTCCATTCGCGTCGTAACACCCTACCCTCCTGATTTTTCAGCAAATACTCATAAGTGAAGGATGTCACCATACGCTGCCGCGACTCCATCAGAGCAGTCTCCAGATACCACCATACACCATCCTGTGTCTGCATGAGCCAGTTATTGACATGCTCCCTGCCATCATTCGTGCGGTAACGAATGAAGACATGGATACTCTGTCCCCACTCCGTATTATAATGTATGCTGAACTTCAGTTTCATGCTACAAAGATAATTCAATTCATACATAACACAAAAGAAATTCGCCCCTTTGTTTCCTTGGATTCGTAATTTTTGTTACCTTTGTAGCGAAAAATATAACTAAAGGAAATGAAATCATTCGCATCTCGTAAATACTCCATCGCAGCAGGAATCTGCCTGCTGGTAATCATAGGAATCCTATATTATTTCTTCTTCTCCAGTCTGTCGGCAAAAGAAGAAACCTGCTATCTCTATATTGACACCGATGATACGGTTGATAGCGTCTTTGCTAAGGTCAAGCCCATTGCCAATGACGCAGGGATGACCGGCTTCTCCACCCTGGTGCGCCATAGCTCGTATGATGAGCATATCCGTACAGGACGTTATGAGATTGCGCCAGGTGATGGGGCCTTCACTGTGTTTCGCCGTATCAAGAACGGATTACAGACTCCCCTCAACCTAACCATCCCATCCGTGCGTACGCTCGACCGCTTGGCAAGCTATCTTGGTAGTAAACTGATGCTAGACAGTACGGAGCTTTATCGTGCCCTGACAGAAGAAGAGACATGCAGACAGTTGGGCTACGATTCACTGACCGTCATCAGTATGTTCATTCCTAACACCTATGACATGTACTGGAACATCTCACAGGATAAGTTCCTTGAGAGGATGAAGAAAGAGAGTGAAAAGTTCTGGAATGATGAACGACTCGACAAGGCAGATGAGATGCATTTCACGCCTGTGCAGGTAATCACCCTCGCCAGCATCATCGACGAGGAAACAGCCAATGATGAAGAAAAACCCATGGTGGCAGGAATGTATGTCAACCGTCTGAATGCCAATATGCCACTTCAGGCAGATCCGACCATCAAGTTCGCCTTGAAAGACTTCTCCTTAAAACGCATCTATAACAGTATGCTATCAGTGAACAGTCCGTATAACACCTATAAGAACACTGGACTACCACCAGGCCCCATCCGCATTCCAACCGTAGCAGGCATTGATGCAGTGCTCGATCATGTTCACCATAACTATTTATATATGTGTGCTAAAGAAGATTTCAGTGGTACGCATAACTTTGCCCGCACCTACGAGGAGCACATGATTAATGCCGCCAAGTATGCTGCAGCCCTGAATCATCGAGGCATTAAATAAGCAGTTTCCCTTTTTACTCATCGTTAGCTTCGCAACAACTACCGCTTGCCACGCAACAACTATTTATACTGTTGGGTGCGCAAACAATGTGTGTTTTGAAGCTAATAGCGTATTATTATGCAATAAAAGCAACAAAAAACGCCTCAAAAGAACACAAAAATGACTTTTTTCTTTGTTTTTTCAAAAATTTCTTTCAAAATGTTTGGTAATTCGCAAAAATAATGTAATTTTGCAATCAAATTTTGAAAATCAAGGTAAAAAGGTAAAATTTCAAACAATAACAACCAATTAAAAGAATTGATTATGAATGCAGCAAAAGTTGTAGAAGATCTCAAACAGAGATTCCCCAATGAGCCGGAGTACATCCAGGCAGTTTCTCAGGTACTTCCTACCATCGAGGAAGAGTATAACAAGCACCCTGAGTTCGAGAAGGCTAACCTGATCGAGCGTCTGTGCATCCCCGATCGTGTATGTGAGTTCCGCATCACTTGGGTTGACGACAAGGGTAACGTTCAGACCAACATGGGTTATCGCATCCAGCATAACAACGCCATTGGTCCGTACAAAGGCGGTCTTCGTTATCACAAGAGCGTGAACCTCGGTATCCTGAAGTTCCTTGCTTTCGAGCAGACTTTCAAGAACTCTCTGACAACCCTTCCTATGGGTGGTGCAAAGGGTGGTTCTGACTTCTCTCCCCGTGGCAAGAGCGACGCTGAGGTAATGCGTTTCTGCCAGGCATTCATGAATGAACTCTACCGCGTGATTGGTCCGGATGAGGACGTTCCCGCTGGTGATATCGGAGTAGGTGGCCGCGAGGTTGGCTATCTGTTCGGACAGTACAAGAAGCTCACACATCAGTTCCAGGGTGTGCTGACCGGTAAGGGAATCCCCTTCGGTGGTTCACTGATCCGTCCTGAGGCAACTGGTTATGGTACCGTTTACTTCCTCACATCTATGCTCGCTACTCGTGGCATCGAGCTGAAGGGCAAGAAAGTGCTGATCTCTGGTGCTGGTAATGTAGCTCAGTATGCTGCTGAGAAGTGTCTGCAGCTGGGTGCTATCCCCATGACCATGTCAGACTCTGACGGTTACATCTTTGATCCAGACGGAATCGATCGTGCTAAGCTCGACTATATCATGGAGCTGAAGAACGTGGAGCGCGGACGTATCAAGGAGTATGTTGAGGAGTATCCTACAGCTAAGTACTATGAGGGCAAGCGTCCTTGGTATGAGAATGCTGACATTGCTCTTCCCTGCGCAACTCAGAATGAGATCAACGGTGACGAGGCTGCTGCCCTCGTGAAGAATGGTGTGATTGCTGTGGCTGAGGGTGCAAACATGCCTTCACTGCCTGAGGCTATCAAGATCTTCCAGGATGCTAAGATCCTCTACTCTCCGGGTAAGGCTTCTAACGCAGGTGGTGTATCTGTATCTGGTTTGGAGATGTCACAGAACTCTGAGCGTCTGAGCTGGACAGCTGAGGAAGTTGACAACTACCTGAAGCGTATCATGAACGACATTCACGAGAACTGCGTGAAGTACGGTACAGAGAAGGACGGCTACATCAACTATGTGAAGGGTGCTAACGTAGCAGGCTTCATGAAGGTTGCCAAGGCCATGATGGCACAGGGCATCGTGTAAGCTCGACGAAGTCAAGGTTCACACAATGAGGTTACGAATCGTGTATGCTCGACGAAGTCAAGGTTTACACAATGAGACTACGATTTGTGTAAACTCGACGAAATAAAGGTATTATAAAATAAGGGTTAAGAACTTGGATTCTTAACCCTTATTATTGTTATTTGATTTATCATTCTCTATCGACTTTCCTTAGGTCCTCCCTAATCGTTATCTCCTCATCCTCGCCTCTGATCTTCTTCTCTTCCACTTGTCGAAGGTCAGTATGATTCTCCACCTGACGGATAGTATCCTTCTTGGTCTCATCTTCCTTTTCTTTCTGCTGCTTGATTTTTTCCTCCTCGTGCAAGCGCATAAGACGGATGTTTTTCAGAACCATCACCTTTGTGGTGGTTACAGTAGCATTGCGATCTCGGTTAAGATAGAAGAGCCCGCGTATATCTTTGATTCCCAACATCTTCTCATCAAACGCTTCAAGTGAATAATGCATGTCAGATGACATATGCATGGTGCGGGTAATCACGCTGTCGTTCGAAAGCTTTGTCGAAATAACCGCTATTCCATCACGTACACCATCCTGATACAGGAACTGTGCATCGAACTCGAGAATCATTCTGTCACCCTTATGATAGGATGAGTCAACAGGAATAACGAACGTATGCTTATTATACGGAGCCTTCGGGATAAAAGCATAACAGCGTTCGCCATTCCACACATTTGCGGCCTCACCCGTTTCCATGCTGTATCTGTTAAGACCATCATCAGCGGTCTGTGATTCCGTTACACCACCCATACGTTTCACCAGTTTCTCATAGATGGCATACAGTTTTTCCGTATGACGGGTGTAATAAACCATGGAAGAATCGAACTGTGCCTCCGTCACACCATGCTTTTTCAGCACGGCCAACTGGTACAGACGGGCATTGTAGTAGCGCGAACTATCGCTATGCAGGTTGGCTGTAGCATCAGCCAGATGGTAGTCATATAGAATGTCCTCCATGTCATCCGGTTGAATGACATCACGTGGAATTGACGGCTTACATGCAAAGAGAACCGTAAATCCACCCATCAGGAGCAGTCTATTCAGTTTTCTCCCCATCGATTG
Organism: Prevotella sp.; assembly: GCA_017561825.1. Lineage (GTDB taxonomy): Bacteria > Bacteroidota > Bacteroidia > Bacteroidales > Bacteroidaceae > Prevotella. The sequence continues at coordinate 29,464 of JAFZBK010000036.1, read as the reverse complement.
ATATATCATCCGTTTTCTCTTCATCCATTTTCGCCGGACTCGCCTTCAGGGTAAGCGTACTGAGTTCCTTGCGGTAGAACAACAATAGTAGCGCCACACCTACGCAGATGCTAGCATCTGCAAAGTTGAATACAGGACTGAAGAATACGTACGGCTGTCCGCCCCATATAGGGAGCCAATCGGGCAAAGTTGTCTCAATCAGCGGGAAATAGAACATATCCACCACCTTGCCTTGCAGGAACGGAGCGTATCCTTCACCAAGAGACACAAGGTAGGACGGTTCATAGATGGTTGACTTCGTAAAGAACAGTCCGTAGAACATCGAGTCGAAGATATTCCCTGCCGCTCCAGCCATAATCATGGCCAGACAGATAAGATAACCCCGTCGTGCATTCTCCTTGACCTGCAGCCAGATATAGTAACCAATAACGGCCACGGCCACGATACGGAAGAGGCTCAGCACGATCTTGTTGATGAACGTTATGCCATAAGCCATTCCACTGTTCTCGACGAAGCTAATATAGAACCACGGTGTGATCTCGATACTGTCGTGCAGACACATATTCGTTTTGACCAGGATCTTGATAACCTGATCAATCACCAATATGGCAATGACAATACAAACGGCCATCAGGCCTTTGTTCCCGCGACTGTTCATTAGTGCTTCTTCCCCATCTTACTCTGTACACTGAGCGTAGCATGCGGAACTGCGCGCAGTCGTTCCTTCGGAATCAGCTCACCCGTCATACGGTCGATACCATAGGTCTTGTTCTGCACCCTTACCAGCGCAGCCTCCAGTCCTTGGATGAACTTCTGCAGTCGTGAAGCCTGCATGATAAGTTCCTCCTTGGTTTGAGTGGCGCTACCCTCTTCCAATACTTTGTAGGTAGGAGATGTATCATCCACGTCATTGCCGTCGGCGTTCATCAACTGGCGCATCATCTGGTTGTAGTCATGACGCGCTGTAGCTAATTTCTCATTGATAATGACTTTGAACTCCTCGAGTTCCTCGTCACTGTAGCGTGTCTTATTTTCTGCCATAATATGTTATTATTCGTTTCTTCGAAACAGGTTAGATCTTGTTTACGGTAATATTCAGGTCGAAGTCGTCGAAATCCACTGTAGCACCATCGTTCGGTTGGATGGTAATGGAATCGGCCAGTACCTGAGTCTTGATATAATCCTCATAGCTGTGGATAGCCTCATCTGTCTGCTCATTGGGAGAGATGACGATTTGGATACGGTCAGTAATCTCCAGACCACTGTCCTTACGCATGTTTTGGATACGATTGATCAGTTCGCGAGCCATACCTTCCTTCCGCAGTTCATCTGTCAGCTCGATTTCCAGAGCCACGGTCAGGTTACCTTCATTGGCCACAAGCCATCCGGGGATATCCTCGCTGATGATCTCCACGTCGGCAGCCTCCACCATAGCCTCCTGTCCTTCAACATTGAGTGTGATAGTACCATTCTTCTCCAGCGCATTGATTTCCTCCTGAGAGAGCGAAGCCATCTGTGCGGCAATGCCCTTCATCAGCTTGCCGAACTTCTTACCCATGGTACGGAAGTTACACTTCACCTTCTTCACCAGGATACCGCTACCCTCCACGAACTTCAGTTCCTTCACGTTCACCTCGTTCATAATCAGGGCTTTCACAGCCTCAATGTGCGCTTTCTGCGTATCATCCACAGCAGGAACCATGATGCTCTGCAGCGGCTGACGCACCTTGATGTTCACCTTACGACGGAGAGCCAGTACCATGGATGTAATCTTCTGAGCCATATCCATGCGAGCCTCGAGGTCGAGGTCAATGAATGATTCCTTGCATGAAGGGAACGATACGAGATGCACACTGTCGTGCACGCCACCTAAGTCCTTGTACAACTGATCTGCATAGAACGGTGCAAATGGAGCAAGCAGTTTGGAAACAGTCTTCAAACAGAAATAGAGTGTCTGGTAAGCACTCAGCTTATCCGTACTCATCTCCTTACCCCAGAAACGTTTACGGTTCAGTCGCACATACCAGTTACTGAGGTCGTCGTTCACGAACGTATCAATCAAACGTCCAGCCTTGGTCGGCTCGAAATCGGCCAATGCCTCATCCACACCCTTGATCAGCGAGTTCACCTTCGAGAGGATCCATCTGTCGATCTCAGGTCTGTCTTTCATCTCTACCTGAGCTGCCTTAGGATTGAACCCGTCAACATTGGCATAGAGGGCGAAGAAGCTATAGGTATTATATAAGGTACCGAAGAATTTGCGTCGTATCTCATCAGCACCTGCAGGATCATATTTTAGGTTATCCCACGGCTGCGTATTGGTAAGCATGTAGAAACGCACTGCGTCAGCACCATTACGTTCGATTTCAGCGAAGGGGTTCACCACGTTACCCAGGTGCTTTGACATCTTGATACCCTTGGCATCAAGTACCAGACCAGTAGAGATCACGTTCTTGAAGGCTACGCTGTCGAAAATCATTGTGGCAATAGCGTGAAGTGTAAAGAACCAACCACGTGTCTGATCCACACCCTCGTTGATGAAGTCGGCAGGATAAGCCAGTGCCTTATCAATAGCATCTTTATTCTCGAACGGATAGTGAACCTGAGCATAAGGCATGGAACCGGAATCGAACCACACGTCGATGAGGTCAGTCTCGCGGTTCAGCGGCTGTCCACTCTCACCTACCAGCACAATCTCATCCACATACGGACGGTGCACATCAATCTTATCATAATTCTCCTGTGAGTAGTCGCCTGGCACGAAGCCCTTCTCCTTCAGCGGATTCTTCTTCATCACGCCAGCCTTAACTGCTTTCTCTATCTCGTTATACAACTCTTCCAAAGAACCAATACAGATCTCTTCACGAGTATCCTTGTTGCGCCAGATTGGCAACGGAGTACCCCAGAAGCGAGAACGCGACAAGTTCCAATCGTTCAAGTTCTCCAGCCAGTTACCGAAACGACCTGTTCCTGTACTCTCAGGCTTCCAGTTGATGGTTTTGTTCAGTTCCACCATCCGTTCCTTACAAGCTGTAGAGCGGATGAACCAAGAGTCGAGCGGATAGTATAGCACCGGTTTGTCAGTACGCCAGCAGTGCGGATAGTTATGCACATGCTTCTCGATCTTGTAGGCGCTACCCTCCTGTTTCAGTTCCAGCGAGAGCACGATATTCAGGTCCTCTGCCTTGGCAGCAGCCTTCTCATCGTATTTACCATCGATATTGAACTCAGGAGCGTATGCATTCTTCACATAGTCACCAGCATGACGACTATACAAATCGAGGTTCACGCACTTATCGATGAACGACTCAGCCAGTTCCTGTACCAAGTAGTACTTACCCTGGAGGTCAACCATCGGACGAGTCTCACCTCCCTTATTGATCATAAACAACGAAGGGATGCCCGCATCCTTGGCCACCTTCGCGTCATCAGCACCGAAGGTAGGAGCGATATGTACGATACCCGTACCATCGTCGATGGTTACATAATCACCAGGAATCACACGGAAAGCCAGATCACTCATCTCCACGAAGTGGTCGTTACCCACTGTGAAGCACTTATCAGCATGTTCCTTCGCATACTCCTTCACGAAGTCGGCACTGGTATTCTCAACCTTCTCGCACGGCTTCACCCATGGCATCAGCTGTTCAAAGCGCATTCCAACAAGGTCGGAACCCTTGTAGTTACCCACGATACGGTAAGGAACAATCTTATCACCCTGCTTGTATTCCTCCATCGAGGCAAACTCACCCTCAGGCTTCAGGTACGAATCCACCAAGGCGGCAGCCATCACGGCACTGATCTTCTCACCACTATAGGGATTGAAAGTCTGCACACAGACATAATCTATCTTTGGTCCTACACAGAGAGCTGTATTTGAAGGCAGTGTCCACGGTGTGGTCGTCCATGCCAGGAACACCGGTGTACCCCACTCCTTCATCTCTGGTCTTGGATCAACAATCTTGAACTGCACAGTAGCTGTTGTATCCTTCACATCACGGTAGCAGCCAGGCTGATTGAGCTCATGACTCGACAGTCCTGTACCTGCAGCAGGTGAATACGGCTGGATGGTATAGCCCTTGTACAGCAATCCTTTGTTGTAGAACTGCTTCAGCAGCCACCACAAAGTCTCGATGTACTTATTATCGTAAGTAATATACGGATGATCGAGGTCAACAAAATAACCCATCTTCTCCGTCAGGTCGCGCCATTCCTGCGTGAACATCATCACATTCTCGCGGCATTTGCGGTTATAATCCTCTACGCTGATATATTTATCTGACTCCTTGTTGTCGATATCTGCTTTGGTGATACCCAGTGCCTTCTCCACGCCCAGTTCAACAGGAAGACCATGCGTGTCCCATCCTGCCTTACGGTGTACCTGATAGCCCTTCATTGTCTTATAACGGTTGAAAGTATCCTTGATGGTGCGTGCCAGCACATGATGAATGCCAGGATGACCATTGGCAGAAGGAGGTCCTTCGAAGAATACGAACTGCGGGCATCCTTCACGCTCTGTGATGGAGCGGTGGAAGATGTCTTTCTCATTCCATATATCGAGTACGCTCTTGTTGGTCTCTGTCAGATTCAAGCCATGATGTTCGGCGAATTTCTTTGCCATAATCTTACCTTATTTATAATAGTTTTATTTTTTAGGGCACAAAGGTATATAAAAAATTCCTATCCACAAAGAAATTATCATCTTTTAATTCAACTTTCGCAAGTTATGACAAACAAAAAAGCGGCTGCATTCGCTGCGCCGCTACTTCCTCTTCTATGCAATTCTCTCAAAACTTTCACTTGAGTCGTATAAACTATCCTGAATAATCTTTTACCTGTAAAAGCCAAGCCTATCTGGATGTTGTACTTCTTGTTATTTGACGATGTGATTCAAATCACGATGCAAAGGTAAGGCAATTCATACATCCAACCATCACAAAAGAAAGGGAAATCATCAAAAACGGCGGAATAATTGACGTACATCAAAAAAGTGTGTCCGCACACGTTTTTCGCCTAACGTATCAGAACGCATGAATTCGTATTGTTAAGAAGAAAAAAATGGAAGAAAAACGGAAAACATCAAAAAAAAACATTATATTTGCAGATAATTCCGACGAATTAATACAAACTATTAATATCTATTAAACTATTACATTATGACGTTTACAATGGTAATCCAGCTACTCATCGTATTGCTGGCTCTTTGGGTGGGATCCCGATACGGGAGTCTTGCCTTGGGTGCAATCTCCGGTATTGGTTTGGCTATCCTCGTCTTCGGCTTCGGCTTGAAACCTGGAACGCCCCCTACCGACGTGATTTACATCATCATCGCAGCCGTGACATGTGCCGGTGTTCTTCAGGCATCTGGCGGTATGGACTGGATGATTCAGATTGCAGAGAAGATGCTACGAAAGCATCCTGACCGCATCACTTTCCTTGCCCCCCTTACTACATTTTTCCTGACAGTATTGGTGGGAACGGGTCATGTGGTTTATACGTTGATGCCCATTATCTGCGACATTGCCCTAAAGAAGGGAATCCGCCCTGAGCGTCCTTGTGGTGTGGCCAGTATCGCCTCTCAGGTTGGTATCACCTGTTCACCGATTGCTGCTGCTGTTGTGGCCTTTGCTTCTATCTCAGCAACCAACGGTTTCCATGTGAACAACCTGCAGATCATCATGATTACTATCCCTGCCTGTTTGTGCGGTTTGATGGCTGCAGCTACTGCCTCCTATCGTCGTGGCAAAGATCTTGACAAAGATCCGAAATTCCAGGAGCGTTTGAAGGATCCCGCTCAGTATCAGTACATCTATGGTAGCACGGCAACAACTCTCGACAAGAAGATCGGTCAGGACTCCAAGAATGCCGTGTACATCTTCCTCGTTGCTTTAGGTATCATCGTATTGTTCTCTATCGTACAGATGTTCGGCGGAAACATCCTGCCCACTTACGATACCATTCAGGCTGTGAAGGGCGGTCCTGCAACCATTACCCTTGAAGGCGGAGTTACTGAAACAGCCAAGCAGCTGGCCAGTGCAGGCATTGTGATGGAAGGCGTTACAGAGAGTGTGAAGAAGCCATTGGCTATGAACCTCGTCATCCAGATTATCATGATCTCTGCTGCTGCCCTGATGATTATCTTCTGCAAGGCTAAGCCCAAGAAAGCTGTGGGTGGCGCTGTATGGCAGTCAGGTATGGTGGCTGTGGTTGCTATCTATGGTATCGCATGGCTTGCTGATACCTATTTCGGCAACTACATGAAGGAGATGCAGTTGATGCTTACTGATTTGGTTTCTGCTTATCCGTGGACGATTGCCATTGCTTTCTTCCTCGTATCTGTGCTGATCAACTCACAGGGTGCTGTGGTGGTGGCTATGTTACCACTGGGCTACACCTTAGGTATCGAAGGCTGGATACTGTTGGGCGTACTCCCATCAGTATATGGATACTTCTTCATCCCGAACTATCCGTCAGATATTGCTACGGTGAACTTCGACCGTTCAGGAACTACTGTCATCGGTAAATACCTGTTGAACCACTCATTCATGATGCCTGGTTTGATCTGTGTAATCACCAGTACCATCGTGGCTTATCTCATTTCTTACCTGTGCCATAGTGCAGGAATGTTCTAAATGGAAGATTAAACATTAATGATGAAAGATTGGGGCGTGTTTAGGCACGCCCTTTTTGTTAGTTTTTCTTAAAAAAAACATATTGTCCATTGAAAAATTTTGGATGCTATATAAATAATGTGTACTTTTGCACCGAAATATTTCAAAGGCACTGACACATGGTTTTCTGTTTCTCTGGAACGGGCAACACCCGGTGGGCTGCTGAAGAACTGAGCAAGGCTACTGGAGAAGAACTGATTGACATCGGGAAAGAGATTTACGGTAATTGTACGTACCAGTTGAAGGAAAACGAAAGCATTGGCTTTTGTTTCCCCGTACATGGGTGGCGACCGCCGAAGATTGTGAGAGCTTTCATTGAAAAGATGCACATCGAAATGACGGACAACAACCCGTATTGCTGGGCACTGTGCACAGCAGGTGATGACATTGGACTCACCATGGAGTACCTGAACCGCGATCTGAAACAGCAATCATTAAAAGCTGAGAGCGTGTTCTCGCTTATCATGCCCGAGAGTTACATAGGACAGCCCTTCATGGATGTGGATAAACCTGAGAAGGAACGCGCCAAGAAGGATGCTGCCCGTGAACAGTTAGAAACGGTGAAAAAGATCATCATCAACAGGGAACGGGGTGTAACCATGACTTACAAAGGTCATTGGCCACGTATCAACAGTCATGTACTCGGTGCCGCTTTTGTTAAATGGCTCGTCAACGACAGACCTTTCCGGGTGAATCTCGACAAATGTTTGAGATGTGGAACCTGTGCGGAGGTTTGTCCGATTGAGAATATTGAATGGAAGCAGGGAGAGGAACCTGTATGGCAACATGATCCGCTCTGCACAACGTGCTTTGCCTGCTATCACCACTGTCCGGTGCATGCCATCGAGTATGGCCACCGTACCAAGCATAAGGGACAATACTTTTTCAAGAAATAAACAACTAATAATAGCACGAAATGAAGAGACTGTTTATCATACTGATCACTACGGTTATCACACTCAATATCTGGGGAGCGAAAGCATATCCAGAACCTATTACCATTACCCAAAAGGATGGTAAGACGCTTACTTACCGTTTGCATGGCGATGAGCATTTCAACTATATCGCCACCACTGATGATGTCCTGTTATATCGTGATGGTAATGATTACTATATCGCCATCGTAGACGAGAACGGGAAACTGACATCGAGTAATATCTTGGCACACAATGCAGGACAGCGCACTGCAGAAGAAATTACGCTTATTGGCAAGCAGGATAAAGAGAAGTTCTTTGCAGCATCAAAAGTTCCAGTCGCTAGAAGTAGAAGCATGAAAAGGACAACCATGCCATCTGGATCCACGACTCTATTTCCCCACCTTAATATTGATGGACAATCACCCAAAGCATTGGTAATCCTGGCTGACTTCGTTGACCAGAGATTCAAACGCTATGTTGAATCAGACGAGGAAAACGATCTAATCACCAAACAAATCTTCGACCAATATCTGAATGCAGAAGGAATACCCACTCATGCCAAAGACAACACGCTAAAGAACAACTTTGGCAGTGTGGCCAAATACTTCAGAGATATGAGTGGTGGTAAGTTCACTCCACAATTCGATGTAAAGACTGTTGTTCATCTCCAAGATAGCATGAAAGTATATGGTAATGTTGATAAGAAGGGGAAAGACAATATAAATAAGTTTCTTAAGGATGTATGCAACTTGGCAGATGCGACCGTTGATTTCTCTGAATACGATATGAACAACGATAATTATGTAGATTTGGTATATGTTATCTATGCAGGATATGGAGAGAGCATGACAGGAGCACCTATTGAAACTATATGGCCTAAGAGTGGAACAGAAAATGTGGGATCATATGATGAGAAAGAGATCTGTCGATACGGTGTCAACCCAGAACTGAACTTCACCCCTTCTAAACCCAATTTTATAAATGGTATTGGTTTGTTCTGTCATGAGTTCTCCCATTGCATGGGTATACCAGACATATACCCTACAACGAAATATGGACAAAATGCAGCAATTCCCGCAATGGAATACTGGGATTTGATGGATAGTGGGGAGTATTCGTATAATGGTTATAGACCAACCGCCTATACTGCTTGGGAACGAGAGTATATGGGCTGGATGGAGATGGATGTGCTTAAAGATGACATGAGTGGTCAACAAATTGAGCTCATTAATATAGATGATGGTGGAAAAGCCTATAAAATCTTCCCTGATGACGTTGTGACAGGCAATGAATATGTGTGTCTTCAGAATATCCAAAACTCCCAGAATGCCCAAAGGTCCAACTGGAACGAATGGTTGGCAGATTATTTTGGAACTGGCTTAATGGTTACATACGTTTATTATGATCCTGTATATTATTCCTTGGGGGGAACATATATGTATAACGAGTATTACCGTGTTAATGATTCTAGAGAAAAAAAATCAAGAATGACACTCGTAGCTGCCGACGGGATATGTCTTAGTTATTATGCTGGGAGTAGCGACTATATGAATTCTCACAAAGAAGATCTCTTCCCTGGTCCGAAAGGAGTGCATAACTTATATAGCATCCCTTTGATCTGGGCAGAAAAGTCTATGGATAAACCACTCTTGAATATTCAAGAGGAGAATCATGTCGTATCTTTCTATTACATGTTTGAACCCGCGGAAAAGAAAGAGGATATCAGCGAAGTGAATGTTCATGAATTGAGCATGATAACAGAATCTGATGAGAACCAGATCATCAAAGAACATGAATGGAAAGATGCTGAAGATAACACGATAGCTACAGGATATCAAGTAAAGAACTTCCAGGAAGTAGCTCTCGGCATAGAATCAGCTATTGTTAATGCTTCTGACTGTAACATCCTGAGTCTTTGTGTAAAGCCATCACAGACTATCACGTTGAATGTGACACTTACATCAGGCACGCCTGAGACAAACAATAGTAATAGTAAGGTAGCATTAGGGATGAATTCAAGGACGACAGATAATGGTGTTTCTACATTTACCAAGTCATATGAACTTGAAGCTGGTGAGTGGCGAACCCTTACTATTCAATTGGGTGGCGTTGCTGCTCAAGGTGTCGACTTGTCCGAAATCAATAGTGTTATACTAAGTCTCGGTAGCGAGCCTGATAATCAGAAAGATAACATCCTTTTCATTGAGGACGTCTATTTCAGTCAAAGTACACAACGTGGTATTGCCACATTCATCAATCAAACCGAAACAACAGCCAAGGACAAGAAGGTGTACACACTCGACGGTCGTTACGTGGGTAACAGCATGAGTGGACTTGCCAAGGGCGTGTATATCATCAACGGGAAAAAGACAGTGATCCGATGAGACTGTTCCTAAGCATACTTCTGTTCTGTCTTGCAACACTCAATGGACAGGCTGCAAAGGCTTATCCTGTACCCGTCAAAATAATACAATCAGATGGAACAACACTCATCGTCGTAGCTCGCGGCGATGAGTCGTTTCATTATTATATGACCACCGACAGTGTGTTGCTCTTTCGGGAAGGGAATGATTTCTTCGTTGCTCAGGTGAACAACGACGGTTCACTGACTTCCACTACTATTCTGGCACATGAGAAAGGAAACAGGAAGGCGGAAGAAGAACGGTTGGCTAAGGCGCAGAACAGACAGGCGTTTTATCAGCACATGACTGATCATGTACAAACAAGAGGTATGCACCGCGAACCGCTGAAAGTGGATCATACCTATTTGCCACATATGGGTCAGATACGCATCCCTGTGATCCTTGCCCAGTTCACAGATGATACCTTTATTGACGAAGACCCCAAGAGCGTGTTCGAGCAGTATCTGAATGCTGACGAGATTGACAACGAGGTAGGAAACCAAACGGTGGGCAGGAACTACGGAAGTGTAAGAAGGTACTTCAAGGACATGAGCTTTGGGTTGTTTGATCCCCAGTTCGACATCTACGGACCTGTAACCGTCTCCAATCCCACAGCCCATTACGGGGCAGGAAGAGACAACATGAACCTGTTCATCCCTGAGGTGTGCGAGTTGGCAGCGGAACAAGGTCTGCAGTTCTCCGACTACGACAGCAATGACGACGGATACGTGGATCTGGTCTATGTGATCTATGCCGGCTATCCAGAGTGCTTTACACAGAACCCCACCACATGCATCTGGCCGAAATCAGGAATCGTCTCTGCATATAAGATTGATGGAAAGTATGTGTACCGCTATGGTGTCAATGCTGAACTCAACGGCTATCCCAATGCTTGGAAGAACCCGCCCTATAAACGTATCAATGGTATAGGACTGTTCTGTCATGAGCTGTCACACTGCTTGGGAATGCCCGACTTCTACCCTACCTCCTCTGCTGCGCAGAACGCGTTGAATCCCAGTATGGAGCGTTGGAGTCTGATGGACGACGGTGAGTATGTGGATGATGGCTATACGCCTACAGAATATACAGCTTGGGAACGGGAGGCCATGAACTGGTTCTCTATCGACACGCTGAAAGAATCAGGTACCTACGAGCTTCGCAACATCAATGAGCTTGATGGAAAAGCCTACAGGATACTGAACCCAGAATCCCCCAACGAGTACTTCGTCCTGCAGAACATCCAACAGACGGGATGGAACAGCAAACTCGAAGGTCATGGTATCATTGTTACCCATGTGGATTTCAACGCCTCTGCATTTAGGAATAACATCGTGAATAACACCATCGGTCATTCACGCATGACCTACATTCCTGCTGATGGAGAGTATGTGAGCTCGTTCCAGATAGATGAGCAGACATTCACCCGCAAGCAGTACTGCGCGCACCATGCCAGTGATCCCTACCCTGGTACCTTGGATGTTACAGCTATTCTTGAGTGGCCCATCTACAAAGGAGAGATGAAAGAAAAGGTGTACAATATCATGGAGAATGATGGTATCGTATCGTTCTACTTCGATGACGGAACTACTGGCATCAACCAGACCATCATCTCACCGGAAGAAAAAGGAAAACACGAGATATTCACCCTTGACGGACGGAGTATGGGTTACAACATCACCACACTGCCCAAAGGCATCTATATCGTCAACAGAAAGAAAACGGTTATTCGTTAGGAACCTCCTTCATCACCATCTTCCCATCAGCAGATACAACCACATCTATCACGTAGCTACTGGGGGAATCAGGCACACAAAGCTGAGCCTGGTGATGGAAGCCTTCAGCGTCAGTCTTCATCAGAATCATATCACTAAGGATTACCTGATTGATGCGATCCTTGGGAACGAACTGAACGAACTCATGCTTCTTGAAATCATGCGAATATTTCTTCACGGCACCCTTGAACACGGCCACGTGAATGGTATTGTCGTAATACACATTTCCTACCTCCATACCCTCATCCGTGTTCGCAGATTTAATTACCTTATATGTAGTAGGATTTACTTGAACGTAACAGTGATAACGGTCACCGTTATAAGAGATTACGGTATCACGCTTAATAGTTCTGTTCTGGTTCAGAACAACCGGATGCTTGGTCTCGAAATAGGTAATATCATCTTCCGTATTATCACTCTTCACCAGCTCCACGGTCTCCCCATTGGGATTCTTGAAATCGAGCACATGTTCGCTTTGACGGATAATCGGATATTTCACCACGGTGCCACCCTCAACGATAAGCGTATCAGCAATGATCATGAAATGAGCCGGCATACTGGTGGAGTCTGGATAATAGATACTGTCACCCTCCACACGGAAGGCAGGCTCCTCGTCAACCGTGTTCACCCAGATACCCTGTAAGAGCTGCTTAGCCTGACGGTCCTCTTCCACGACAATCGACGTGTTGTCCTGTTTCTTCCCTCCGCAAGCGGAAAAAAGAACCACAATCATGATGATATATAAGATCCGTCGCATAAACTGCTAATTAGTTTCTACTCGAAATACTCCGCATCGCGGAATGCTTTGGCTTTTAGATCCTTTTCGCTTGTTAGTACATCCTGTTGGTTGATGGGCCACTCGATTCCTAAGTCTGGATCATCGAAACGAATCGCTGCCTCAGCCTGTGGTGCATAAACATTATCCACCTTGTAGGTAAAGATAGCTTCATCGCTCAGTACCAGGAAACCGTGGGCGAAACCACGCGGAATGAAGAACTGTCGTTTATTCTCATCACTGAGCTCCACCATGACATGCTTGCCGAAGGTGGGTGAGCTCTTGCGGATATCCACGGCCACATCCAGTACACGACCCTTGATCACCCTTACCAGCTTAGCTTGCGAGAGGTCGCCCTTCTGGTAATGCAGTCCTCTGAGAACACCGTAGCCCGACTTCGACTCATTGTCCTGTATGAAGTTCACCTTCCCGATATGTTCCTCAAACTCAGACTGCTTGAATGCCTCAAAGAAATACCCACGAGCATCGTTGAACACCCGCGGTTCGATGATATAGACACCTTCGATTTCCGTAGCTTTGTATTCCATACGTGCAAAAGTAATCATAATATTTTGATTATGGAAGACAATAGGAATTTTTTTTCTTTTTAACACCCAATTTATTTGGATATTTAATAGAAAACGAGTAATTTTGCAACATGATTGAACTCGAAAGACATATAGAGATCCTTCTTCTGAACAACGACTGCGTGATCGTCCCAAATCTGGGAGGATTCGTTGCGCATCACAGGGAGGCCCGCTATGACGACAGCGACCAGTTATTCCTGCCACCATTGCGTACGCTTGGGTTCAATCCTAAACTCCACCTCAATGATTCTCTTCTTGCCCAATCGTATATCGAGGCTTACGACATCAGCTATCCTGATGCCATGAACAGGATTGAAGAAGAAGTGAATGAGCTGAAGCAGACACTCGAAAACGAAGGCTCCTACGAGTTGAACGATATTGGTACGCTCTCACTGAATGAGGACGGCCACTATGAGTTCATGCCCTGCGAAGCTGGTATCCTTACCCCTGCCCTCTACGGACTGAGTTCCTTCGACATGGAATGCGTAGAAAGTAGTACTGAAGAGACGGCAGAGATTGTCAGCATGGAGCCGAATGTTACAGCTGAGGAGAAGCCCATGATTCCTGCCGCCGTCAAGCAGGAAGAAGCAGAGGAGAAACAGCCGCGCACCATCACGATCCGCGTCAGTACACTGCGCAATGCAGTAGCCGGCATTGCTGCAGCCATCCTTGCCCTCTTCCTCATCACCACACCATTGGGAAGGGATTCAAAAGCAGGATTCAGCTTCAACGATTTCGAGAAGAGCTGGCTCTATCGTATCATGCCCAAGGAGAAGACAACCACTACAACTGATGCAAAGCTCCAGCCTGAGCAGACCGCCAAGGAGGCAACCACTGAGGCACCATCTACAGCCTCTGTACAGGCACCAGTTGCACCCCAGGAGGTGCAGACCCCTGCATTACCACAGCACTACTGGTCGATTGTGCTGGCCAGCAAGGTGAGCATGAAGAATGCCAAGGCTTTCGTAGAACAGCTGTCAAACGATGGCTTTAACGCCGAGGTTCTCGTACAGAAAAGCGGCAACCGCGTAATCTACGGCAAATACAACACAGAGAAAGAAGCCTATGCTGCTTTAGGTCAGTTACGTAACCAGAAGCATTTCCTTGAGGCATGGGTTTATGAGGTAAAGAGATAAACCTTACTGCCACATCATAACGTATTTGAAACATGAAGCGAGTAAGATGTCCTAAATGTGACCAATACATTACTTTTGATGAAACCCAGTACCAGGAAGGTCAACGACTGATCTTCCAGTGTCCTGACTGTGGTAAACAGTTCGGCATTCGCATGGGTGTTACCAAGCTGCGTGAGCGTCAGAAGGACGAGAATCCGGATGAGAACGCCAACGAGAACGGCTTCGGCTCCATCGTCGTCATCGAGAATGTGTTCCACTACAAGCAGGTCATCCCTCTGCAGTTAGGCAACAACGTGATTGGTCGTTACCAGAAAGGGAATCCCGTCAACACACCCATAGAGACCGTTGATCCCAGCGTGGATCTGAACCATTGCACCATCAACGTCAAGTACGACAAGCATGGTAAACTGTGTTATACGCTTTCAGACAATAACAGTAATACGGGTACGTTCGTTGACAATGTAGAGATAAAACCTAACGAACGTCGTAGAATAGAAAATGGCACCCTTTTCACGATTGGTGCCACAAGCATTATACTGAGAACGAATGAGGAGTGAGGAATCATTCCACACTCCACATTACACATTCCACAAAAAAACGAGTGGCTTCCCGATTTGGGAAGCCACCTTGTTTTTTACTCCTCTACGGCAGCCTGTGCGGCGGCAAGACGTGCAATTGGCACGCGGAACGGAGAGCAGCTTGCGTAGTTCATGCCAATCTTAGCACAGAACTTCACAGAGCTGGGCTCACCACCATGCTCACCACAGATACCGCAACGGAGCTCAGGACGAACCTCGCGACCCTGCTTCACGGCATACTTGATCAGTTTACCAACACCTACCTGGTCGAGTACCTGGAACGGATCCACCTTCAGGATCTTCTTGTCGAGGTAAACAGGCAGGAATGAAGCGATGTCATCACGGCTGTAACCGAAGGTCATCTGTGTCAAGTCATTCGTACCGAATGAGAAGTACTGAGCCTCTGAAGCAATCAGATCAGCTGTCAGAGCAGCACGCGGGATCTCGATCATTGTACCGATCTCGAACTCTACTTCGATGCCATACTCCATAAATACTTCCTTAGCGGCATACTGGATAATCTCCTTCTGCTGCTTCAACTCGTGTACAGTACCAATCAGCGGAACCATGATCTCTGGCATTGGGTTCTTACCTTCCTGCTTCAGCTCGCAAGCTGCAGAAAGGATAGCCTTTGTCTGCATAGCGGTAATCTCCGGGAATGTGATACCCAGACGACAACCACGGTGACCCAGCATGGGGTTGTTCTCAGCGAGTGAGTCAACACGACGCTTGATCTCATCCAGACTTACGCCCATCTCCTTTGCCATGATCTCCTGACCAGCCTGATCGTGTGGTACGAACTCGTGGAGAGGAGGATCGAGCAGACGGATGTTCACGGGCAGACCGTCCATAGCCTCAAGGATACCCTTGAAGTCAGCCTTCTGATAAGGCAGCAGCTTAGCCAATGCCTTCTCACGTCCGGCAACACTGTCAGCCAGGATCATCTCACGCATCGCTACGATCTTCTGATCCTCGAAGAACATGTGCTCGGTACGTGTCAGACCGATACCCTTAGCACCGAAGGCGCGAGCCACCTGTGCATCATGCGGGGTGTCAGCATTGGTACGAACCTGCAGCTTAGTGTACTTGTCGCAGAGGTCCATCAGTTCTTTGAAGTCACCACTCAGCTCAGCAGCCTTTGTGGGAACCTCACCGGCATAAACCTGGCCGGTTGTACCGTTCAGGGAGATGTAATCACCCTCCTTATAAACGATACCGTCGATCTCTACGGTCTTGTCCTTGTAACTTACGTTCAGTGCACCTACGCCAGATACGCAGCACTTACCCATACCACGTGCCACCACAGCAGCGTGAGAGGTCATACCACCGCGAGCGGTGAGGATACCCTCGGCAGCAGCCATACCTGCGAGATCCTCAGGAGAGGTCTCGATACGTACGAGTACTACCTTATGACCATTCTCGTGCCATTCCTTGGCATCGTCAGCATGGAACACGATCTGTCCACAGGCTGCACCTGGAGAAGCGGGAAGACCTTGAGCAATCACTTTTGCAGCAGAGAGTGCCTTCTTGTCGAAGACAGGGTGCAACAGCTCGTCGAGCTTCTGAGGCTCGCAGCGCTGGATGGCGGTCTTCTCATCAATCATGCCCTCGTGGAGCAGGTCGATGGCGATCTTCACCATGGCAGCACCTGTACGCTTACCGTTACGTGTCTGGAGGAACCACAGCTTACCTTCCTGAACGGTGAACTCCATATCCTGCATGTCGTGATAGTGGTGCTCCAGCTTGTCCTGGATGCCGTTCAGTTCATTGTAAATCTCAGGCATAGCCTCTTCCATGGAAGGATACTTGGCTACGCGCTCCTCCTCAGAGATACCGGCACGCTCTGCCCAGCGCTGAGAACCGATCTTTGTGATCTGCTGCGGGGTACGAATACCTGCAACCACGTCCTCACCCTGAGCGTTCACTAAGTACTCACCGTTGAAGAGGTTCTCACCGTTGGCGGCATCACGGCTGAAGCATACACCCGTTGCAGAGGTGTCGCCCATGTTACCGAATACCATAGCCATCACAGATACGGCTGTACCCCACTCATCAGGAATACCTTCCATCTTACGATAGAGGATAGCGCGCTCGTTCATCCAAGAACGGAACACAGCGCAGATAGCGCCCCAGAGCTGCTCAATAGGATCATCTGGGAATTCCTTGCCTGTACGCTCCTTGATGGCTGCCTTGAACAGCTTCACCAGTTTCTTCAGGTCATCTACGGAGAGGTCCTTGTCGAGCACCACACCGCTCTCCTTCTTCACGCCTTCGATGATCTCCTCGAACGGATCGATATCGGTCTTGTTCACGGGTTTCATCTCGAGCACCACGTCACCGTACATCTGTACGAAACGACGGTAGCTGTCGTAAACGAAGTGAGGATTGTTGGTCTTCTTCACCATACCCTCTGCCACCTCGTCGTTCAGACCGAGGTTCAGGATGGTGTCCATCATACCCGGCATGGAAGCACGGGCACCAGAACGAACAGATACCAACAGCGGGTTCTCCTTATCGCCGAACTTGCTGTTCATCAGTACCTCGATGTGCTTTACAGCGTTCATCACGTCATCGTTCAAGATCTCCATGATCTTGGCCTGACCCACCTGATAGTACTCATTACAGCAATCGGTTGTGATTGTGAAACCTGGAGGAACCGGTACACCAATGAGGTTCATTTCAGCAAGGTTTGCACCCTTGCCACCCAGTGCCTCGCGCATTTGTGCATTACCTTCGGCTTTCCCATTACCGAAGAGATAAACTCTTTTTTCGCTCATACTTTATTGTTATTATAAATATGTAAATCTGTGTTCTTGTTTTATTCTGCAAATATACAAAAGAATTCTGATTCTTCCAAATATTTAAACTTTTTTTGGGATTGTATAGTTACAATCATTGGAGTCGCTTGCCGCGAGACATTGTTTTATTCCCATGTTGGGAACACTTTATTCCCATGTTGGGAACACTTTATTCCCATGTTGGGAACAACTAGTTATATGCAAAGAAACTCTTATTTTCCATACAACCAAATTGCAATTCGACTGAACAAAATAAAAGAATTTTGTGTTTTTGTCCAAGACCTAACTGTTTCACGGAAGAAAGTGCCTGTATATAGGTGTTTCACGCGTTTATAATGCTCTAAACACCTAACATAAGACCTAACAAAGAGGTAACATAACACCTAACACGAGACCTAACATGTCAACTTGGAACAGTCGTAAGACGAAAAACAGACAACCTTGTTCTGGCGAATCTCATTCTTGCTTCTTGCCTCTTGCTTCTTGCTTCTAAAACGTTAGGTCTTACGTTAGGTGTTACGTTAGGTGTTTGTTACCTCTTACGTTAGGTCTTTTAGTACCCATTTTGCCCCTAAGTTCTTCTTTATTAAGCAATTAAGATTTTCCAATGTTAGGTCTTGAGGAAAATGAGAAAATTCGCTTTTAATCACCCCGGTATTTAAAACAGCGGTAAGAATATAGGATTATATTCTCAAAGCAACAAATGAAATGCAAGCATTTCTTTGTTTTGTATTCGATATTTAGTAACTTTGCACCATAAAAAAGAAGCATATTGCAATGAGCAGGAAAAAGAAGCCATTACCGATACTGGAACAGGTGGAGATAGAAGCATGTGCCGCTGAAGGGAAATCGTTGTTCCACTGGGACGACCTGGTTGTATTCGTACCCTTCTGTGTGCCAGGCGACATCGTTGACGTACAGATCCGCAGGAAGAAGCACAGCTTTGCCGAGGGCGAAGTAGTGAGGTTTATAAAATATAGTAAGGTACGCGAAGAACCGCGCTGTAAGCACTTCGGTGTATGCGGTGGTTGCAAATGGCAGAACCTGCCCTATGCGGAGCAGCTGAAGATGAAGGAACAGCAGGTAAAGGACCAGCTGACACGCATCGGCAAGATCGAACTCCCTGAGTTCCTCCCCATCCTCGGCTCCGTGAAGCAATGGGAATACCGCAACAAACTCGACTTCGGCTGCGCCAATAAGAGGTACCTAACGAAAGAAGAAATAAGGAGCCTCCCCCCTGCCCCCTCCATAATGAGGGGGAGCAATGATGAAGCAGAAGCCTCCCCATTATGGGGGAGGATGGAGGGGGCTAAGAAAATCCCTTCTATCGGCTTCCACATCACGGGTGCCTTCGACAAGATCCTGCCCATAGAGAAATGCTGGCTGATGGATGATCTGCATAACCAGATACGTAACGAAATCTATGAGTTCGCATTTCAGAACGACATCAGTTTCTTCGACCTGCGGGAACAGGTGGGCTTGCTCCGTGATGTGATCATCCGTAACTCGAACACGGGCGAATGGATGGTGATTATTCAGTTCCATCTGGAAGCCTCCCCCAACCCCTCCAAAAGAGGGGAGAACCGTTGGGACAATGAAGACGGGAAGAAAGCTTTAGCGTTGCTTCAATTTGTCGCTGATAAATTCCCGCAAATCAGTTCGTTACTTTATTTGGATAATCAAAAGTGTAACGACACGATTGGCGATCAGGACATCCTTGTATTCAAAGGCGAAGACCATATCTTCGAGACCATGGAGGACCTGAAATTCAAGGTGGGACCGAAATCGTTCTATCAGACAAACACGGATCAGGCTTACCATCTGTACTCGGTGGTAAGGGAGTTCGCATTCGGTTCACCCCTCCCTTTGGAGGGGAAGGGGGTGGCTCCGCTTGTCTATGATTTATACACCGGCACTGGCACCATCGCCAACTTCGTGGCACGCAGGGCCCGCAAGGTGATTGGTATTGAATATGTGCCTGAGGCCATCGAGGATGCAAAGGTGAACGCACAGATCAACCACATCGACAACACCTTGTTCTTTGCCGGTGACATGAAGGATGTGCTTAACGATGATTTCATCAGCGAACATGGCAGACCCGACATCATCATCACCGATCCTCCTCGTGCCGGCATGCACCCCGATGTGGTGCAAACCATCCTGCGCACCTCGCCCCAACGTATCGTCTATGTGAGCTGTAACCCTGCTACGCAAGCCCGTGACCTCCAGATGCTCGACTGCGACTATCGTGTGGTGGCTGTGCAGCCCGTGGATATGTTCCCGCATACGCCCCATGTGGAAAATGTTGTACTTTTGGAGAAGAAATGCATACAAAAGTGATGAAGTAATTTGGTAGTATCAGAAAAATTGTTTATATTTGCAAACAATTACGAATCATCTATAAACTTTAACTGAATACACCATGACTAAAAAGATCACGCTAATGCTACTTATGGCTTTTCTCGCCATAACCGTCAGCGCAGAAACAACTACTGAAACAGAGGAGGTTCAGAATACCTCACAGACATCTACTAACGATGTGCCAGCATGGGTGAAGAACATCAAGTTCAGTGGCTACGCCATGCTGCAGTACCAAGGGCAGGACAAGGAAGGCGCCAAGACCAACACCTTCAACCTCCGTCTGGCCCGTTTTATCCTCGATGGTAAGATCGGTGACTTCGACTGGCGCGCCCAGATTCAGGGCACCAACGCCAAGGGTCCTGGCGAACCTACCGTTCAACTTGTTGACCTCTACACAGAATGGCGCAAATACCCCGAGTTTAAGATTCGTGCAGGACAGTTCAAACGTGCCTTCACCTTCGAGAACCCCACCCACCCCATCACACAGGGATGGAGAGGTTACGCTGATGTGATTAACCGTTTGTCAGGCTTCGGTGACCGTGCCGGAGAGAAATCCAGCGGTGGACGTGATATCGGTGTCCAGCTCTCGGGTGACATCCTGCCAAATGCCAACGGTCGTAAGCTGCTCCACTATCAGGTGGGCGTATATAACGGCGAAGGTATCAACCGCAGCGACAAGAACAACCAGAAGGATATCATCGGCGGTATGTGGGTGATGCCTATCCAGGGCGTTCGCATCGGTGCCTTCGGATGGACTGGTAGTCATGGAGATATGGTCATCGGACAAGTATATGAGGGCTATGATTTTTACAGTGCAAGGACTATTACTGGCAACGTTCGCCTGAACCGCTACTGTCTCTCTGCCGAGTACGACAAGAATGAATACACCTTCCGCGCTGAGTACTTGCACTCGCAGGGCTGGGGAACAGGTGTGATTGGCAGTAACGTGATCAACTACGAGTTAGGCGACAAGGCCGACGGGTGGTACGCATTCGGTATCGTACCGCTGATCAAATCGAAACTCCACGCCAAGGCTCGCTACCAGACCTATCGTATATCAAAGGAATGGAGCAGTTCGGTAAACCAGATAGAGTGCGGTTTGAACTATTTCTTCACCAAGAACCTCGAGATGCACCTTGAGTATTCGCATGTCAACGACCGTAATCTGGCACCCGACAATCACAACTACAACTTGTTAGATGTAGAACTTGATTTCAGATTCTAATTCTTTTTACAAAAATCTATGAATATACCTACAGTATTTTGGCTCGTGCCGATCGCATCTCTTGTAGCCCTCGGCATGGCGTGGTTCTTCTTCAAGAGTATGATGAAGGCCGACGAGGGAACACCTCGTATGAGAGAGATTGCACTTTATGTGCGTAAAGGTGCTATGGCTTATTTGAAGCAGCAGTACAAAGTAGTATGTATCGTTTTCGTGGTACTGTGTGCCCTCTTTGCCTTCATGGCTTATGGGCTGAACGTGCAGAACCCCTGGGTTCCGTTCGCCTTCCTGACGGGAGGTTTCTTCTCGGGTTTGGCTGGATTCTTCGGAATGAAGACCGCCACTTATGCTTCTGCTCGTACCGCCAACGCTGCTCGTCAGAGCATGGACGCTGGTCTGAAGATCGCCTTCCGTAGCGGCGCTGTGATGGGTCTTACCGTGGTAGGACTCGGTCTGCTCGACATTGCCATCTGGTTCCTTGTACTCAATCACTTCTATTCAGGAGATGAGATGGCCCTCATCACCATTACCACTACCATGCTGACCTTCGGTATGGGTGCTTCTACACAGGCGCTGTTTGCCCGTGTTGGTGGAGGTATCTACACGAAGGCGGCCGACGTAGGTGCCGACATCGTAGGTAAGGTAGAAGCCGACATTCCAGAGGATGATCCACGTAACCCCGCCACCATTGCTGATAACGTAGGCGATAATGTGGGTGACGTGGCTGGTATGGGTGCCGACCTCTACGAGAGTTATTGCGGTTCTATCCTCTCAACAGCTGCCCTGGGTGCTGCAGCCTTTGGTATCGCAGGTATTGAAGTACAGCTCAAGGCTGTCATCGCCCCGATGCTGATTGCCGCTGTAGGCGTATTCCTCTCACTGTTAGGAATCTTCCTGGTACGTACGAAGGAAGGTGCTACGATGAGAGATCTGCTCCGTTCACTCGCTCTTGGAACGAACGTGAGTGCTGTTCTCATCGCTATCGCCACCTTCTTCATTCTCTACCTCTTAGGTATCGAGAACTGGCTGGGTCTCTCCTTCTCTGTGATCTCTGGTCTGGCAGCCGGTGTCATCATCGGTCAGGCAACAGAGTACTATACCTCACACAGCTACAAGCCGACGAAGAAGATCTCTGAGGCAGGACAGACAGGTGCTGCTACGGTGATTATCAAGGGTATCGGTACGGGTATGATCTCTACTTGCATCCCCGTTATCACCATTGGTGTGGCCATCATGCTCAGCTATATGTGTGCCAACGGCTTCGACCTCTCGTTGTCATCACAGTCATTGGCTCATGGTCTCTATGGTATCGGTATTGCTGCCGTAGGTATGCTCTCTACACTGGGCATCACCCTGGCTACCGACGCTTATGGTCCTATTGCCGACAATGCCGGCGGTAACGCTGAGATGTGCGCACTGGGAGAAGAGGTTCGTCATCGTACTGATGCGCTCGACGCACTGGGCAACACCACTGCTGCTACTGGTAAGGGCTTTGCCATTGGTTCTGCTGCCCTCACCGCCCTCGCACTGCTCGCCTCCTACATCGAGGAGATCAAGATCGCCATGGTACGTGCTGGTCAGGAACTGACGAATGTGGCAGGTGATGCCATCGCCGCTTCCAGCGCTACCATTCCCGACTTCATGAACTTCTTCCAGATCAACCTGATGAATCCAAGGGTGATCGTGGGTGCGTTCATCGGTGCTATGGCTGCCTTCCTGTTCTGTGGTATGACCATGGAGGCTGTAGGACGTGCAGCTGAGAAGATGGTACAGGAGGTACGTCGTCAGTTCAAGGAGATTGCCGGTATCCTCGAAGGAACAGGTACTCCCGACTACGGTCGTTGCGTGGAGATCTCCACCCGTGCTGCGCAGCATGAGATGATCCTCCCGTCTATCCTGGCTATCATCATCCCCATCATCGTGGGTTGTGTGCTGGGTGTAGCTGGTGTACTGGGCCTCTTGGTAGGTGGTCTGGCTGGCGGATTCACGCTTGCCGTATTCATGGCCAATGCCGGTGGTGCTTGGGACAATGCCAAGAAGAATATCGAGGAAGGTGCCTTCGGTGGCAAGGGTAGCTTTGCCCACAAGGCTTGTATCGTTGGTGACACCGTGGGTGATCCCTTCAAGGATACCTCTGGTCCGTCACTGAACATCCTCATCAAGCTCATGTCAATGGTGAGCATCGTGATGGCTGGTCTGACGGTAGCCTTCATCTAATTCTTCACAAGGAAGAACCCTATTCTGAGGTCGTGTAAAAACGTATAATGAGTCGTTTTACACGACCTCTTTTCTTTGTTTTTCAGCGAAAAAGTCTTGATTTCTGCATTTTTTGTGGGCAATATTTGTGTAATTACTTACTATTGATTATATTTGCAGCGTGAAACTCAAGATTCAGCAACACATGGCTACAGAACATGATCAATACCTAAAGACTAAACAGGATGCTCAGGGACAAGAAGTCTCGGAGCAAAAAACTACACATACGCATCATCATCACCACCATCATCACCATCACGAAGACAGTGCAGAGCGTTTCAAGAAACGCACGCTCATGACTGCTAAACGACGCAAATTAATAGAGAAATACTTGTTCCGCGTTACATGTCTGGTAGCTTTAATCGTGGTTCTGACATGTCTCTATGTGTATTTCTTCAATCCGCAGTAGTGATTTTCAGGAAATAGTTTACCTTGTGCTCAATACTCATTAACTGTTGCGCATGACCCTCCGGAGGGGTCAGCGCCAAGGCAACGTGTCCCATCGTTCGCCTGAGGTTGATCTCCACACAAGGATGCAACAGGTATCCTTGCTGGTCGTGACGGGCTACTACCATCATGTCAATGCCAAAGGGTCCTGCATAATGGGGATGCAACAACGTAGGAATAAAAGTACGGATACGGTCTATCACCATATCTGTCAGCGAGGCGGGAATCCATTTGTCCAAAAATTTCCTCTTTTCTTCTTCTGACGCAAGGAGATTGCCTGTATAGACATTGTTCACGGTATGGAACAACGACAAGCCCGCATATTCCACTTCCCCGTTCTCATGTATGAAGAACTCCATCCCGAAATCCTTCACCTTGTTATAATAGGGCTCGACCATCACACCGCCTTGCTGCTGGATCACCCGCTGTGCCCATCCCTTGACGGAAGGATTCATCTCACCATCCACATAGCGAACCCCTCTCCCACTGCTGCTCCAAGGAGCCTTGAGCACCACACGCTGCCACGCAGCAAGGGTGTCAAGCAATGTATCCAAGGATTCGTGGTAACGCGCATGACCGCAGGTCTGCTCCTGCAACCCGTCACGAAGGAAGGAGATGGCGGGGATGGTGGATACCCGACTGGAACGTTGGCGTATTTCCTGTAGGTTGTCTTCTGTTGGTAACAGCTGTTCTGCAACCCCATGTTCAACCAACGACGTACGTAACGTAAGATCCCATCCCCAAGGATTGACGTGGTCAATAGGCAATTTCGACAAATCATCCCACGACACGAACAGTACATCCGCCTTACGCTGACACCGCAAAGCAGCCTTGACGGCATAGGGAATATCATCAACAAGGACGGCATCCCCATCAGAAGCCCATAAAGCAGGTATCCAGCCCAGGTTCATCCTCAGTTCCTGGGCGGCATGCGGCATGGTGAGATGACGACGGTTGAAAGCAAACGCTATGTCGTGCTCGGGGTTGAAAACATGTAAATCCATCTTGTCACTTATCTGATGCAAAAATAAGTATATTTCTTCTATATCATTACATACAAGATAAAATTAACAAAAAAAATAGAGTTTTTGCTATCTTGACTTTGCAATATGCGAAAATAGTGTTACCTTTGCACGTGATTTTGCGATAACATTCAAGGATTATTGGAAATGGAGGCTTTTTTTCGTACACACTCATACCTGGTGGAGCATGTGAATGCGCCAGTCCGTCGTCTGCTTATGGACGAGATTGACTGGAACGACCGCATGATTGGCATCAAGGGTACGCGCGGTGTGGGCAAGACCACCTTCCTACTTCAATATGCCAAGGAACATTTCGACACACACGACCGCAAATGCCTCTATATCAACATGAACAACTTCTATTTCCAAGGAAGAGGCATTGCTGACTTCGCAGGTGCATTTTATGAGAACGGCGGTAAGGTACTGCTCATCGACCAGGTGTTCAAAGAACCGAACTGGAGTCATGAGCTGCGTAAGTGCCATGATCTGTACCCTGGTCTGAAGATTGTTTTCACAGGTTCCAGCGTGATGCGTCTGAAAGAGGAAAACCCGGAACTGAATGGTATCGTACAGAGCTATAACCTCAGAGGTTTCTCGTTCAGGGAGTTCCTGAACCTGCAGACAGGTCATCAGTTCCAGCCATACACATTGGACGAGATCCTCAACGACCATGAGCATCTCACCCGTCAGATTCTTCCCCATGTGTCACCCCTGAAGTTCTTCCAGGATTATCTCCACCATGGATTCTATCCTTTCTACCTCGAGCACAGGAACTACTCGGAGAACCTGCTCAAGACCATGAACATGATGACCGAGGTGGACATCCTGCTCATCAAACAGATTGAGCTGAAGTATCTGACAAAGATTAAGAAACTGTTCTACCAGTTGGCAGTGGAGGGTCCTAAGGCGCCTAACATCTCTCAGCTGGCCATTGACATCGAGACCAGTCGTGCCACCGTGATGAACTACATCAAATATTTGGCCGACGCCCGTCTCATCAACATCATCTATCCCCCAGGACAGGATTTCCCGAAGAAGCCGGTGAAGGTGATGTTGCACAATACGAACCTGATGCATGCCATCTACCCCATCGAGATCAAACGACAGGATATCATGGAGACCTTCTTCGTGAACTCCATGTGGAAGGACCACACGGTGAACTTAGGAGGTAAGGACGGTTACTACATCGTTGACGGGAACAAACGGTTCAGGATCTGCAATGCCGAGGGCAGTAACAAGATCCGCATCAACCCTGATACGATCTATGCCCGGTACAATACTGAGGTGGGCATGAAGAACCAGATCCCGTTGTGGCTGTTGGGATTCCTTTACTAATTGAACATTGAACATTGAACATTAAGAATTGAAATAATAAGTTTTTAACATTATTAATTATTATGGCTAAAGAAAAGAAATTTATTACTTGTGATGGTAACGAGGCTGCTGCTCATGTGAGCTATATGTTCTCAGAAGTAGCTGCTATCTACCCCATCACCCCGTCATCACCCATGGCGGAGCACGTTGATGAGTGGGCTGCCAAGGGACGCAAGAACCTCTGGGGGCAGAACGTCACGGTTCAGGAGATGCAGTCAGAGGCCGGTGCCGCTGGTGCCGTTCACGGATCACTGCAGGCTGGTGCCCTGACGACTACATTCACGGCTTCTCAGGGTCTGCTCCTGATGATCCCCAACATGTACAAGATCGCCGGTGAGCTCATCCCCACCGTATTCGATGTATCTGCCCGTACCCTGGCTTCTCATTCTCTGTGTATCTTCGGTGACCACCAGGATGTGATGGCTTGCCGTCAGACTGGTTTCGCCATGCTTTGCGAAGGTGGTGTACAGGAGGTGATGGACCTCACCGCTGTGGCTCACCTGGCAACCCTCGAGACTTGCGTACCGTTCGTGAACTTCTTCGACGGCTTCCGCACCTCTCATGAGTATCACAAGATTGAGTTGATGGACCAGGAGGATATCCGTCCTTTGGTAAAGGAAGAGTATATCAAGCGCTTCCGCGACCGTGCTATGTCACCTGAGCGTCCTATCACTCGTGGTACCGCCGAGAACCCCGAGACATTCTTCACACACCGTGAGGCTTGTAACCCCTACTACGATTCAGTACCTGAAGTAGTAGAGAAGTACCTGGGTGAGATCAGCAAGATCACTGGTCGTGAGTATCACCTCTTCTCTTACTACGGAGCTGAGGATGCTGACCGCATGATCATCCTCATGGGTTCTGCTACTGATGCTGCCCGCGAGGCTATCGACTACCTGAACGCTAATGGTCAGAAGGTGGGTATGATCTCTGTTCACCTCTATCGTCCGTTCTCAGTGAAGCACCTGCTCGCTTCTGTTCCCAAGAGCGTGAAGCGCATTGCTGTGCTGGATCGTACAAAGGAGCCCGGTGCTAACGGTGAGCCGCTGTACCTCGACGTGAAGGATGCATACTATGAGGTAGATGATCGTCCGTTGATCGTTGGTGGTCGTTACGGTCTTGGTTCTCACGACACCACTCCCGCTCAGATCATCAGCGTGTTCAACAACCTCGCTATGCCCGAGCCCAAGAATCACTTCACCATCGGTATCGTAGATGACGTGACCTTCACTTCTCTGCCTGCCGTTGAGGAGATTGCACTGGGTGGCGCTGGCATGTTCCAGGCTAAGTTCTTCGGTCTGGGTGCTGATGGTACCGTAGGTGCTAACAAGAACTCAGTGAAGATTATTGGTGACAACACCGACAAGTACTGTCAGGCTTACTTCTCTTACGACTCAAAGAAGTCGGGAGGTTTCACCTGCTCTCACCTGCGTTTCGGTGATACACCTATCCGCTCTACCTATCTGGTAACCACACCTAACTTCGTGGCTTGCCATGTTCAGGCTTACCTCCACATGTATGATGTAACCCGTGGTCTGCAGAAGAACGGTACGTTCCTGCTGAACACCATCTTCGAGGGCGAGGAGTTGGCAAACTTCATGCCTAACAAGGTAAAGCGTTATTTCGCACAGAACAACATCACTGTCTATACCATCAACGCTACGAAGATTGCACAGGAGATTGGTCTGGGTAATCGTACCAACACCATCCTGCAGAGTGCTTTCTTCCGTATTACTGGCGTGATCCCCGTAGATCTCGCTGTGGAGAAGATGAAGGCTGCCATCGTGAAGTCTTATGGCTCTAAGGGTCAGGACGTGGTGGATAAGAACTACGCTGCTGTTGACCGTGGTGGTGAGTACAAGCAGTTCGTTGTTGATCCCGCATGGGCTAACCTGCCTGATGATGCAGAGAAGCAGGACAATGCTCCCGCCTTCGTGAAGGAAGTGGTTCGTCCTATCAATGCTCAGGCTGGTGATCTGCTGCCCGTTAGTGCATTCACCAAGTTCGGCACAGCCGACGGTTCTTGGGAGGTTGGTACTGCCGCCTACGAGAAGCGTGGTGTGGAGGCCTTCGTTCCTGTATGGAATATCGACAACTGTATCCAGTGTAACCAGTGTGCTTATATCTGTCCTCACGCAGCTATCCGTCCGTTCGTGATGGATGACGAGGAAGTGAAGGGCTATGAGGGTAAGACCATCGACATGAAGGCTCCGAAGGCTATGGCAGGTATGCACTTTGCTATCCAGGTAAGCGTGCTCGACTGTCTGGGATGCGGTAACTGTGCTGACATCTGTCCGGGTAATCCGAAGCTCGGCAAGGCACTCACCATGGCTCCGTTCAACCCCGATGCTGAGAACATGAAGCTCGAGGCTAAGAAGTGGGAGTACTGCGTGAACGAGGTGAAGAGCAAGCAGGATCTCGTTGACATCAAGAGCAACGTGAAGAACTCTCAGTTCGCACAGCCACTCTTCGAGTTCTCTGGTGCTTGTGCAGGTTGCGGTGAGACTCCGTATGTGAAGCTGATCTCTCAGCTCTTCGGTGATCGTCAGATGATTGCCAACGCAACAGGTTGTTCTTCTATCTACTCTGCTTCTATTCCTTCTACTCCTTACACCAAGAACGAGAAGGGTCAGGGTCCTTGCTTCAACAACTCTCTGTTCGAGGACTTCTGCGAGTTCGGTCTCGGTATGGCTCTCGGTAACAAGAAGATGAAGGAGCGCGTAGCTAAGCTGCTGCAGGAGATGATCGACGGCAATGCCAGCGATGAGTATAAGGCTCTTGCTCAGGAGTGGATTGACAACAAGGAGGATGCAGACAAGACCAAGGAGATTGCTCCGAAGCTCCGCAAGTGCATCGCTGAGAGCGCTGCCAAGGGCTGTCCTGTTTGCAAGGAACTCCAGACACTCGACCACTACCTCGTGAAGCGTTCACAGTGGATCATCGGTGGTGACGGTGCTTCTTATGACATTGGTTACGGCGGTCTCGACCACGTGATTGCTTCTGGTGAGGACGTGAACATCCTCGTGCTCGATACTGAGGTTTACTCCAACACAGGTGGTCAGGACTCGAAGGCCACTCCTCTTGGTGCTATCGCTCAGTTCGCTGCCCAGGGCAAGCGCATCCGCAAGAAAGACCTCGGCATGATT
>JAFZBK010000035.1 GCA_017561825.1 Prevotella sp. | reverse complement strand
CAATCTGACATTGTCATAATTGACGGTTCGTATAACCCGGATGCCATTCCCAAAACAACTTCGGAAACGGCAACCGCTTCTCGTACTACTTCTCTGTCTATGTAAGCATTTCAAAGAGCTATCCTAACGCCTCCGACACAAATTTTAGTGCGAAAGCGGATGCAAAGGTACGACAAATTTCTGAACCTGCAAAATAATCACGGTACTTTTTTCAAAGAAATACGAAGAAAATCGAAATTATTGACAAAAATCAAGAAACCGATATTCTTACCGATCTTCCATTCAATATTCCACAAAGATTACACCTTATTATATATAGGCTACTCGTAAACTTCTTCTATACCATTGAGTCCAAATTCATCTGCTTTAGATGCACAAGGATTATATCCTTCAGGAATGTCAAATTTCTCCTTGGGATCATATCCGAGTGATCTGTCAGCAAACACCTTTTTCATATAATAGGCCCAGATGGGTAGTGCCATGTTAGCACCCTGTCCCATATTGGTAGAATCGAAATGGATATCCCTGTCTTCGCCACCAACCCAACAGCCACTGACCAAAGAGGGTGTGAATCCCATGAACCAGGCATCGGAATTACGGTTAGTTGTACCCGTCTTTCCACCCATCTCACAGTCGATCTCATACTTATAGCGCATACGACTACCTGTTCCTCCGTCGATAACTCCTTTCAGCATCACGAGCATCTTGTTGGCACTCTCTTCACTGATAACCTCATTGACACGTGGTTGGAACTCAGCGAGCACATTTCCCTCATTATCCTCAATCTTGGTTACAAAGAGTGGAGCACAGTGAATACCATGATTCGCGAAGGTTGTATAGGCACTTACCATCTCTCCTACGCTCACCTCATTAGGACCGAGACAAAGAACAATACTCGGTTCGATTCCTGGTGTATTGATTCCAAATAAGTGAAGGATGTTCAGGAAGTCCTGAGGATTGATTCTACTCATCAGGTAAGCAGATATCCAGTTGTTCGACTGTGCGAGTCCCCATTTCAGCGTCACCATCTGACCATAGCGGGCTCTACTACCGTTTCTTGGTGTCCAGTTACCATAACTACGCTGAACGTTTGGTGCCACATCACAAGGATTCAGTCCGTTCTCCATGGACAAGGCATATAAGTACGGCTTAGTTGTTGATCCCACCTGACGGCGTCCCATAAATGCCATATCATAGGTAAAATGCTCATAATCGAGTCCACCCACATAAGCCTTTACAGCACCTGTATGCGGATCCATGCTAACAAATCCTGATCTGAGGAACTTCTTGATATAACGGATAGAGTCCATAGGCGACATCACCGTGTCTTTCTCGCCAGCATAGGAGAAGACCGACATTTCCACTGGAGTACGGAAATTCTCACGAATCTCCTCATCGGATGCTCCCGAAGCCTTCAACACACGGTAACGCTCACTCTGTAACATACTCCTATTCAGGATACTCTTCACCTCTTTTGCCGTAAGGGCACTTGAGAAAGGAGCATTAGCCTTTGTCTTGTTCTCTTTGTTGAAAGCAGGCTGAAGGTATTTTGCCACATGCTTATAGACCGCTTCTTCTGCATACTTCTGCATACGAGTGTCGATGGTTGTGAAGATCTTCAGTCCGTCGGTATAGATACTATACGTCTCTCCATTTTTCTTCCTATGCTTATTACACCATCCATACAACGGATCATTCACCCATGCGGAAGAATCAATCATATACTGGTTGCGGTTCCAAGAAGGATAATTCTTCATATCTGGCTTCTCTGCCATCATATACTGTCGTAAGAACTCGCGGAAATAAGTTGCCACGCCATCCTTATGATCTGTGCGATGGAAGTTCAGTGTAATCGGTTTCGTTCGAGTAGAATCATAGGCTGCCTGCGAGAGATATCCCAATTTCACCATCTGTGCCAGAACCACATTACGACGTTCCGTACAACGTTCGGGGTATCTCACGGGATTGAAGAAAGAAGGATTCTTGCACATTCCTATCAGTGTGGCCGACTCTTCCAGGGTCAACTCTTTCGGTTCCTTATTGAAATAGGTATTAGAGGCGGTCTTGATTCCCACCGCGTTATGCAGGAAATCGAAATAGTTCAGATACATCGCTACGATTTCCTCTTTCGTAAAGTTACGTTCCAGTTTGATGGCAATCACCCATTCGATGGGTTTCTGGAAAATACGCTCCAACGTGCTCTTCGCCTTCTCCGAATAAAGCTGCTTTGCCAACTGCTGGGTGATTGTACTACCACCACCTGCACTTGCCTGTCCCATCAATCCACGTTTTACGATGGCTCGACCGAGTGCGATGAAGTCAATACCCGAATGCTCATAGAAACGTTCATCCTCTGTTGCCACGAGTGCACGCACCAAATCTGGCGAGAGCTTATTGTAATCAACCATGATACGATTCTCGCGTGATGCATTCCATGTACCCATCACTTTCCCATCAGCCGAGAACACCTGAGATGCTGAACGACTGATCGGGTTCTGCAAATCTTCCATGTCAGGCATATAGCCTACCCAACCGTTCCATATGGCGATGAAGGCGATAATAATCAGGGCAAACACACTTATCAGTGCGCCCCAAAGGAACTTGATGAATGCTTTTCTCATGACTACATTATAGAATTTTCTGCAAAAATACAATAAATCTTTGAAAATATCCCTCATAAATCGAAAATAATGCGTAACTTAGCGGTCGAAAATGGAAATATAATACGCTACATCGATGGAAAAACGTAATTTTGTAACCATTGCCGACCTCTCCAAAGAGAAAATCCTCTATATGATAGAGATGGCGCAAGAGTTCGAAAAACACCCCAACCGTGAGATTCTCAAGGGTAAGGTTGTGGCCACCCTTTTCTTTGAGCCATCCACCCGTACCCGTCTGAGTTTTGAAACTGCCGCCAACCGTCTTGGTGCAAGAGTCATTGGTTTTGCCGACCCCAAGGTTACCAGCGGTACGAAGGGTGAGACCCTGAAAGATACAATTCTTATGGTAAGTAATTATGCTGATGTTATCGCTATGCGTCACTATATCGAAGGTGCTGCCCAGTATGCCAGCGAGATTGCACCGATACCCATCATCAATGCAGGTGATGGTGCTCATCAGCATCCTTCGCAGTGCATGCTCGACCTCTATACCATCTATCAGACACAGGGGACATTGGAGAACCTGAACATTTATCTGGTCGGTGATCTTAAATACGGACGTACCGTACACTCCCTCATCATGGCGATGCGTCATTTCAATCCCACCTTCCATTTCATCGCTCCTAAGGAGCTGGCCATGCCCAATGAGTACAAGATCTATTGCAAGGAACACGGCATCAAGTTTCAGGAGCATACAGCCTTCAACGAAAAAGTGATTGCAGATGCAGACATTATCTATATGACCCGTGTGCAGAAAGAACGCTTCTCCGACCTCATGGAATATGAACGGGTAAAGAATGTGTATATCCTCCGCGCCGACATGCTCGGCAACACCAAACCCAACATGAGGATTCTCCATCCCCTACCCCGAGTGAATGAGATTGCCTACGATGTTGACGACAACCCTCATGCCTATTATATCCAGCAGGCACAGAACGGTTTGTATGCCCGTGAGGCTATTATCTGCGATGTGTTGGGTATCACATTAGACGAAGTTAAGAACGATAAAACGATTATATGATGAATAAGAAAGAACGACTGGTTGCCGCCATTGAGCACGGCACCGTCATTGACCACATACCAGCAAGCAAGACCTACCAGGTGGCAAGTCTTTTAGGACTATTTGACATCAATACGCCTGTTACTATCGGTATTAACTATCCTTCCCAAAAGGTGGGTAATAAGGGAATTATCAAAGTCAGCGACAAGTTCTTCACTGATGACGAGATCTCACGTCTTTCCGTCGTGGCACCAAATGTAATTCTGAACATCATTCGTGACTACGAAGTAGTGGAGAAGAAAACGGTGGAGACACCTGACGAGATTAAGGGTATCGTGAAATGCAACAATCCCAAGTGCATCACCAATAACGAGCCGATGGACACGGTATTCCATGTCATCGATAAGGAACAGGGAATCTTGAAGTGCCACTATTGTGACAAGGAGCAAGATATCAATAAGGTGGAACTCGTTTGAGCTCCACCTTATTGTTTATAATGCCAAACAATATTGTTACAAAGCGACCTGTAGCATAACGAAGGAGTATGGTGCAATGTCGAGCGTCATCTTTTTCTGTGCCTTGATGCTCTCGCTCTTTGGAGCAATCGGCTGCTGATCGTAGTTGTTTTCATCCTCCGGCTGTCCTGTTAAGACAGTCTTTGTCATCATCTTCTTCATGCTCTTGAAACGACTAAGGTCAACCTTTGCCTTCTTGGCTTCTGCACCTGCATTACAGATCTTTACGAACAATTGACGTGTCTTGGCATTGAGCACAACCGACTGTCCGTACGGTGTATTCTCAACAGGTTGCTGAACACCTTCAGCATCGCCCTCAAAGGTCACACAATCACCATAATAATACTGTCCGCTACTCTGTCCGAAGAACTGCTGCACATAATAGCTGCAGGTCAGGAACGGTCGTTCATTATCGAAATAGATCAGGTCGGGATTCCAGTTAGTGGCATTCTTCCTGGCGAAGAGCGGTGCATAGCTGGTCATTGCTACCACATCACCGTTACGCTCCACATGGAGCAGATAAAGACCCTCTGCCAAAGCATCAATCAGTTTCTTATCCTTAGCGGCATACTCACCGAGATAAACCTTTGTCTTACGATCACGGGGATAGTTGTCGTACTGGCGCTTGTTCAGGAAGTAGGTGTTGGGCTCATAGTAGTGCTCGTCGATGATGGGCATGCCAATCTCATCTGCAAGTTTCCAACCTGCCTCCAAATCACGATTACCCGGATGAGAGCCCGGTCCTGCCGTTCCTACGATAACTATCTCAGGATGGGCCTTTGTTACCCTTTCATAGATATATTTGAAGCGTTCGATGAACTCAGGTGAGATACGCTCCTCATTTCCTAATCCGAGGTATTTCAGACCGAAGGGTTTCGGATGACCAGCATCGGCACGCATCTTAGCCCACTTATTGGTGGCAGGATCACCATTGGCCCACGCGATAAGATCAATGGCCTCAGCCACCCATTCGTCCATTTCAGACATAGGAACGACATCCTGTGCCTGGTCTCTCATGCCCCAGCCACCGTTTGCTCCTTGGCATGATACGCCACAAGGCAAGATGGGTAGTGGCTGCATTCCCAGATCCTCACAGAACTGGAAATATTCAAAGTAGCCTAATCCCATGCTCTGGTGATAGCCCCAAGTATTTTTCAAACCACGACGCTCTTCCTTCGGACCGATAGTCGTCTTCCAGCGATAGGTATCCCAGAATCCGTCACCGCCACCATGCACCACACATCCGCCAGGGAAGCGCATGAACTTCGGATGAAGATCGGCCAGAGCTTGAGCCAGATCCTTACGAAGACCATGTCCTTTGTAAGTATCCTGTGGCATCAGCGACACCATATCGATGTCGAGATCGCCCGTGTTGAGCACGAGGATCTGGAGAGCGGCATTCTGACAAGTGCTGTCGGGTGTCAGCACGGCTTGGTACTTCTGCCAAGAGGTGTTGTTGACGTCGAACTTAGCCTCAGCCAGGAGTTTGGGTTCTCTGGGTCCGAAGCCAAAGCCACGACCCTGAGGCTGTGCTACCAGTGCTACGCGAACCGATTTGGGATCACCGATGTTGCGTAGGAAGAAGGAGAAGTCGTATTTCTCGCCAGCCTTGACGCTGATACCGTCGAATCCGTCATTCTGGATACCATAGCCCGTCCAGCCCCGGTAGTCATAATATTCCTTGGCGCGCTCCGTATGCAGACGCATATAAGTAGGGTTGTTGGCATTTAGACCATTGTCCATCCGCACCTGCAACATACCGAGCGAGTGCCCCGGACGCACAATCTTCCATGCGGTACCTGGTCCCCAGCCGTCTTTCTCTGCAGGACTGTACTCAAAAGAGCCGTTCTGTACGAGTTCTGCATACAAACCGCCATCAGCGGCGCTACTGATATCCTCAAAGAAGATACCGATTAATTCATCACTGATGAGTTTCCCCCCTGGAGGAGCGGTCATTGGCTTCTGGGCAAAAAGCCCCATTGTTACTGTCGTAAAGACAGTCAAAACGATTAGTCTTTTCATTTCTTTATAATACTTATAATATGATTATTTCATTCCAGTTCGACTACTGAAGTTGATGCGGACACCCTTGTCATCAACCATCATGTCATTACCCCCATTGTTACCATTGCTGACAATAGGCTTGCGTTCACCGTCCAGTATCTCGCGGCATATATTCTTGATATCGGTAACACGCTGGGGAGTTTCCAGATTGTCACCGCTGTAATGACCAGGGAAGAGGAAACGTATATCATTTCTCTTCATATAGTTCTCCACTCTCTCGGCAGTGTACATGACGGTAGAAAGATTGGTGAACACCAGCAGGTTGGTCGAACCGAACGCATCGCCACTGAATCCGTAATGATTTGCCTTGTCAAAGAATGTTGTGCTTCCAGCGGTATGACCGGGAGTAAAGATAACCTCTATCAAACGTCCGCCAAGGTCAATCACTTGGCCATCATTAATATACCTGATCTGCCCCTTGTAGTTACGCATATTATTGGGAACGATCGTCATGTCACCCGCATTCAGATACACCTCAGGGAAAGGTCCTACCCCACCAGCATGGTCGCCATGAGCATGGGTGAGCATCATGGTGACAGGCATGGATGTAATCTTTGCCACAATCTTATCCAGATCAGGTATGTACGTTCCTGCATCGATCAGAATGGCACGGTTGTTACCCTCTACGAGATAGAGGGATTCGTTATATACTCGATGTCCGTTACCTATCCAAGTGTGCTCATCGAGCTGGCGGAACACGACCTCATCATCCTGATAAACCACTTTGCCGCGAAGGTCGCGACTGTTAATATCGTTTCCCTGTGCCTTAACCGTATAGGACATCAAGGCAAGTAAAAATACTGACAAAATACTGTAAGCTTTCATATTTATAACGATTATGTATGTTATGATCTTCTTTCGTCATTCATCATGCAAAAATAATAATAAAAAACGAAAATGGAATAGAAATACGTGTTTTTTCTTTTGCATTCTGCTCACTTATTCGTACCTTTGGCTCTGCCGAAAGTACTTTCACTCGAAAATGAAAAGAAAAGTAAACTTTCCTTTTGCATTTTGCTCGTTTATTCGTACCTTTGCAACCACATTATTAATAAGGTAAAGAGAATCACTAAATAACACCCAACAGAGATGAAAAGAGACAACGAGATTTTCGAGTTGATTGAGAAAGAGCATCAGCGTCAGTTGAAAGGCATGGAGCTGATTGCCAGTGAGAACTTCGTGAGTGACCAGGTGATGGAGGCCATGGGCTCTTACCTGACGAACAAGTATGCTGAAGGTTATCCCGGCAAGCGCTACTATGGTGGCTGCCAGGTGGTGGATCAGGTTGAACAACTGGCCATCGACCGTGTTTGCAAACTGTTCGGTGCAGAATATGCCAACGTTCAGCCGCACTCTGGTGCACAGGCCAATGCCGCTGTTCTTCTGGCTGTCCTGAAGCCCGGCGACACCTTCATGGGTATGAACCTCGACCATGGCGGTCACCTTTCACACGGCTCTCATGTGAACACCTCAGGTATCCTGTACAACCCTATCGGTTATAACCTCAACAAAGAGACGGGTCGTGTGGATTATGATGAGATGGAGCAGCTGGCCCTCGAGCACAAACCCAAACTGATTATCGGTGGTGGTAGTGCTTACAGTCGTGAATGGGACTACAAGCGTATGCGTGAGATCGCCGACAAGGTAGGTGCCTTGCTGATGATCGACATGGCTCACCCTGCAGGACTTATTGCTGCAGGTCTTCTCGACAACCCCGTGAAATATGCACACATCGTAACCTCCACTACCCACAAGACATTGCGCGGTCCGCGTGGTGGTATCATCCTGATGGGTAAGGACTTTGACAATCCTTGGGGTTATACTACTCCGAAGGGCGTCGTAAAGAAGATGTCACAGCTGCTGAACTCTGCCGTCTTCCCCGGACAGCAGGGCGGTCCGCTGGAGCATGTCATCGCTGCCAAGGCTGTTGCCTTTGGCGAGGCTCTGCAGCCTGAGTTCAAGGAGTGGGCTAAGCAGGTGCAGAAGAATGCCAAGGTACTGGCAGACGAGCTGGTGAAGCGCGGCTTCCACATCGTGAGCGGTGGTACAGACAACCACTCAATGTTGGTTGACCTGCGTTCGAAGTATCCCGACCTGACCGGTAAGGTGGCTGAGAATGCGTTGGTTGCTGCCGACATCACCGTGAACAAGAACATGGTTCCGTTCGACAGTCGTAGCGCTTTCCAGACCAGCGGTCTGCGCTTAGGTACTCCTGCCATCACTACCCGTGGTGCCAAGGAAGACCTGATGGTATTGATTGCTGAGCTCATCGAGGAAGTGCTGAACGATCCCGAGAACGAAGAGGTAATCGCTAAGGTACGTGCCAAGGTGAACGACACGATGAAGAACTATCCTTTGTTCGCCTATTAATATAGAATAAGGTATAAGCATCTATATAAGCCTCCTGATTCTTTCAGGAGGCTTTTTTATGGTATGAACAGCCAGATATTTCCATAAAAGAGTCGTATATCAAAAAAAGGTGTATAAACAAAATGATAAAATACGATTCCTATTTTTCTAAAATTTCCTGAACTTCATATATTTATTTATAAATATCGTCGGATAAAGGTATTTTCTTTTTTGCAATTCCATTTCCTTCATATAAGTTGGATAATGCTGTTATAACCATAATACGAGACGAAATGGACGGATGATCATCATATTTCCCAGCTGGTTCATCACCGTAAAGAGACTTAAGTTTCTTGAGTAACGAAAGGACATTCTCACCGCCATATCCCATCTGTTCCATAAAGCGGTAGGCTATGATGTCTGCTTCCACCTCTTCTTCTCTGTTGTATCTATACCTGTATCTTATCGTTGCATCATCAGAATAACTGTAAGCACTATTGTAGAGAATATCAGCATTTGAAATAATATCGTTGAAATGGGATACATCCTGTCCGTTATACCCACCATATACAGAAGTGGCTGCCATTACACCGACAGCAAGACTTGTACCAATATCTGCCCACATTCTGTTTCTTTTTTGTTTCTTGGCTGTCTTCCATACCCTTGACAAGACATGGACACATGTATAATGAGCCATTTCATGGGCACATACGGCAAGTAGTTCCTGGTATGAAAGCTTGTCAAAGCAGCCAGAGTTGATCCTCATTTGCCCCGTATAGTCCATACTGGCATTTATCTCGTCATCCTTGATAATTTTGATTGGCTTCTTTTCTGCAAGGTTTCTTATACCGAGATCTTCAATCAGTTTGGAAAGAACTGTTTTATCCCCAGTAACCGTATTGTCTGGAATTATATGGTCCTCTGCATATGCTAGCACCATCAGTGCTTCTCCAAGAGCTTTGTCATTTTTCTCCACAGCTTCATTATACTGTATAACCCTTTTGTCATTTGTTATGATATGATCCCAGTAATCAGTAGGGAATCCGCGTGTCAACGCACTTTTTAAATAAGGAGCATCGTATTTCCTTATAATTTTCTTTACGGATGAAGTCTGTGCCGTTGAGTAAGTAGATACAGTTGAGAAAATTAATACAATAATAAACCTAATCATATAAACTGTTTGTTAGAGTTACGACTGCAAATATATACAATCCTCTTCAAACTTGCAAGGAATGGAAAGGTTTTTATCGAAATCAGTTTAAAACTAGTTTAAAACTGGTTTAAAACTGGTTAAAGTAGGTGGATTATTTGGAAGTTAATTAATTAATTACTAACTTTGCAGCGCGAATGAAACAAAACAACTATCAATTCATCAATTAAGTACGTTAAACCTGAAAGCAATCAATTATGTTAGGTATTGAGGAAAAAGATCCTGTTATTACAGGCAAGTATGCAGACGATCTGTACGAGGAATACAAGAGCGTCTATGGTGAGCCTGAATATCAAAAGACTGATAAGCAGGCTTAACCCTAATATGAGCAAACAACAACACACTCTCACTTACGAAAGAACGGATGATATGTCTGTTCTTTCTGATTTTTATTGCGGTATCGATGAGATGGATAACTTTATCCATAATAAGCTACAGGGCAAGATTGACGGAATACCGGAACTGGAGAGTTATATCATCCGTGAAGAAGGTTCTATTGTTGCCATGACAGCTATCAGGGAAAAGCCTCTTGATTTAAGAAAGTCAGATGGAAGTAGGTTTGCTATCGATGCACTGGAAATAGAATACTTAGCGGTCAGGAAGGATCTGCGTGATACAGGTATAGGAGAGAGTATAATCCAGTGGATTGACGACAAGGCAAGAAATGAGCACCAAGATTGCAGGTATCTTAGCGTCAACGCACTTGTTGATCCAGATTATGGTTACAGTGCCGTGCCATTCTATGAAAAATGCCATTTTATAGCCAGAAAAAGCCATGTAATGGCTGAGGCTGTAAGAATGACAAGAATCATCAGGTAGTTACGTATAAGATATCCAGAAGTGATTCGGCACTCTTTTTCTGCCTTCCATTGCATGAGCACGATTAATATCAATGTTCGTACTTACTAATTATTACAAATCGACGTTTCTTTATCCTGTATCTTTGCAGGTGACATCATCTATTATAAGGAATATCATATAAAAGAAGAATAAAATCAATAAAAGGGCAGGTATTACGAGATTCCTGAGCGACTTCCTGTATAAAGACGGGAAGTCTGTAAGGAGATGCGCATGTAATGCCATAACTACGAGCCACAGATTGTTCTGGTAATCAGGATTATTTAGATTACTAATGAGATTTGATTATTATTAAGAATATCTTATAAATGAAAGCCGTACTTATGCAGGCGATATTTGAAGTAATTGAATGCATTGCAGGTTTTATCCGTGAGGACTGTACCTGTAGGGTTACTAAGCTGGGATA
Source organism: Prevotella sp. (assembly GCA_017561825.1). Classification (GTDB taxonomy): domain Bacteria; phylum Bacteroidota; class Bacteroidia; order Bacteroidales; family Bacteroidaceae; genus Prevotella. The sequence goes on along the minus strand of JAFZBK010000035.1, from coordinate 31,322 downwards.
TTGTCTCAGCTTTTTGCGCTACAAATGCGCTACAAAAAATCAAATTCACCTAAAAACAAAAATCGGAAATGCCTTAAAACCAGACACTTCCGAAATACCCTATGAGGTGCGTAGCAGAGTCGAACTGCTCTATATGGTTTTGCAGACCACCACATAACCGCTTTGTTAACGCACCATGCTTATTAAGCGAGTGCAAAGGTACGCTAATTATTTGTATCCTGCAAATTTTTAGGGCACTTTTTTGCTTTCTCCTTTCGTTTCATATCCTTCAAAGCACACCCTTCACAACCGTAACAAGGATCGTTTGAATGACGGATAATATGATAGATTCGCCACACCATGTAGATCACGGCTAATGCCACTACCACTCCTATAACAACGTATTGCAAGCCATCACTCATCGTTCATCCTTCTCTTTCGTTCCACGGGATTGGCATAGATACCAAGGAAGAGATCCTTGAGTACATCAGGTTCGCTGATTTCGAACTCGTTAAGTTTCTCCATATAAGTAAGGAAGGCTTCCTTTTCCTCCTTCGTATAATAGCTAGCGTATGTACGTTGTCCATAGCGCAGATCATGAGCAATATAGTTGTTGGGAGTAAGCTGATACGCTTTGACAATCCGTTCATCAAGCAATGCAGCCACCCGTTTGTGATACTCATTGTTGGTACAGCTGTTGAACTGCAGTAAGTCATTGCGTGTTACAGGTTCACAGAAGGAGATGTTCACCCTACCCTTCTGTTGTACAATTCCCGTGAGGATGCTGTTGAGATCCTCGCCTGGCTTCTTGATGTACTTCGCGTTTCTTGACTCATACAGCTCCAAAGCCTTGAGGATATCACACGATTCCCACTCATAGGATACGGAGACAGGAATGATATGAAGATCATCCAAAGCCTTGATCTTATCATCCTGACAACTAAGACAGAACATCTTGATAATGCCCTGATCTGTAGCATCTATACCATCTTTTGTTCTACCGTTGCGTTGTGCAATCCATACCGATTCGTTCTGTTCCGTAATCACATGCCGGATATACTCAGAGAGGTGCAATGAACTCATGTAGAAATCCTTCATGTTCCCTCCCCGTTCTACACGGAACATCTTGTTCGACTTCCCGATATCAATCACCAAAGGCGATGACATCAGGTTCGCGCCGAAAGTGATCTGGGTGGTCTCATGACCGTTTTTATACAGGATATACTGCATCATACACGAGTCAAGCACAATATCACGATGATTCGACACGAAGAGATACGGTTTGCTGCGGTCAAGAAGTTCAATACCATGATAGGTAAAATCCGTCGTGCTCCGCGCTATCACCTGTTCATTCACGCTCTTCATCACCTCCAGTTGGAAGTCGCGAATCGTTCGGAAATTAAGCATCATCTGCTTAACCTCCCCCAACGGACGGTCGGGATAGACATACGAAGAGAGCAAAGCCATGAAATTACTGTTCACAATACGGTTCATGGCCGCGGGGATCTCCTCATCGTAATACGGACGGATATCGTCGAACTTGGATTGTTGCATCTTGTCTGATTGTATTAAGAATGACTACGTAGGTCGATGAACTTGACCGGTTTACGACTCTTTGCGGGGAGGTTGATGCCGGCAATCTCCTTCACGGGCAGGATCTCCACACGAGGAGCCACCCGGATTCGGGCACGGAAGCGGTCTTTGAGGTCCTTGATGATGGTGTTAGGTGCCATCTGTTCATATGACGGTTTCAGTCCTACCTTCACCACCACATCATCAGTTCCGCTCTCTGAGTCCTGTACGCAGATGACATAGTTCTCGATATAGTCGGTATTATCGAGCACATCATTGATGGCTGGCGGATAAAGCGTTGTACCTTTCAGCTTGATCATATTGTTCTTCCTTCCTACCAATGGTGTCAGTCGGTAGCTGTTACGTCCGCAAGGACAAGGCTCAACCACCTTAGCACAGACATCCCCGGTACGGAAGCGCAGCAAAGGCATGGCCTCTACACCTAGGGTTGTGACCACCACCTCACCTGTCTCACCATCAGCAACAGGCAGATCATCCTCACCGATAATCTCCACAATGATCAGCTCAGGATGCACATGTCCACCCACACCAAACGGGCACTCCGAGAAGGTGGCGCCCATTTCAGTACTGCTATATGTGGCGAACAGTTGCACTTCAGGCCATTTCTCATGGATTTTCCTCCCTAAGAGGTTTAGGTTGAACTGCTGGTCACGCAGTCCTTCACCGATACCAATGATCCGTTTCACCGACGAATGACGGTAGTCAATCCCATGTTCCTCAGCATATTGAATCAGTCGTAGGATGAACGACGGCACGCAGAGAATGGTGTCTGGCTGGATGCGACGGATGGTATCCCACTGCAGTTCCGGGATACCGTTACCGACACGGATGATGCTTGCCCCCAACTCACGTATTCCCAGGAAATACGCCAATCCTGCCATGAAACGCTTATCAAGTGTCGTCATCAACTGGAGGATATTCCCGGGCTTCAGTCCTGCACACTCAAACGACTTCTTCTCATTCAACGCCAATCGTCTGAGGTCATTCTCCGTACAGCCGAAGGTGACAGGATCGCCCAGCGTACCACTGGTAGTGATATAATCAACAATCTTCTCTTTCGGACAACAGAGGAAGTCCTCATTGAAGAGTTGCAGATCTTTTTTCTCCGTGAACGGGATCTTCACCAGATCCTCTATATGTCTGATTTTCCGGATGTCAATCTCACATTTCTCGAACATCCGTTTGTAATAGCGCGAATGCTCCTGTAGGTAAAGCAGTAGGTCCTGCAGTTTCTCCTCCTGAAACGCCTTGATCTCCTCCGGTGACTGATATTCTATATCTTGTTTATCCATTTCAAAAACCTATTTAACCAATCGTGTCTGCCAACGCCGAAACCATGTCCTCCCTCCTCATACTGCAAGTAAAGATGCTCCTTATGCGCCGCTGTCAGGGCGGAATCCATCAGTACTGAATGGTGGTAATCCACCACAGGATCGTCTTTACAGTTCAGTAGGAAGACAGGCACTTTGATTTCAGTCGCACGTCTCTCTAAAGATAACGAATCTTGCATCGTTTTATTGTATTTGCGATACTCGCCCAACAAGCCCCTACGACTGCGTTTATGGACGTACGGTTTTCGCATTGTTACCACAGGATAGATGGCTGCGACGAAGTCAGGACCATCCTCCATGGCACTGAGCAGAGCCAGATGACCGCCTGCTGAATAGCCGATAACACCCACCACCCGATGGTTCTTCCTAGCCTCCTGAATCGCCTTTCTGATATCTTCGAGCGCATCAGGATACTGGTGTCCACGATAGAACAGTCGACTGTGCATGACATGTGCAAAGATTCCCGACACCCGGTAGCGCAGCAGGTACGCATCGTAGCCTTTTTCTTGGAGTGCCTGAACGGTGGGATCGCCCTCATGCTTGACATCAAGCCAGCAGTAACTACCGCCAGGACAGACGATGAAGGCCGTGTCGGATTTCTCTTGCGCATCGATTGTAAGACACCAAGAGAGAAACAGCATGATCCATATAACCATTCTCCTACTCATCCTTCGTCAATTGATCAACAATCTTATTCTCACCAATAATCGCCTCCACGGTATTGATAGCCGTGAGAGGCACCCCACAGATACCGTGCAGGTTGATGTTCTGTCCGGTCAGTAACAAGTTCTTCACCTTCGTATAGATAGGAACCTGCGAAAGCATGATGTTCTTGCAGTCCTTCCGCATTCCATAGAGCGCCCCCTGAGGCTGATGATAGTAGTCGCGGATGGTCAGCGGACTAGATGCTTCCACGTAATCCACCTGCTGCCGGAAGTCAGGATAGAGCTGTTCCATCTTGTTGAGTACCTTCTCGATATGCTGCTGCTTCCATGCTTCGTAATCCTTCCCGCGATGACCTACATGGGTGTTCTCCCATTGCTGTACCACCGAGAAAGGCATCAGACAGTTGATGATCATCTTCGTGGCATAGGTCTGACCCGTAAGGGAATCTGCTGGTGTCATATACATGAAGCCCTGCGGCCAGTTCTCAGGTATGTATTCTCCATGCCGCCACACCATCCCATCATCATCCTGCAAATAGCAGGTATGATTGATATAAGGGAAACTGTTCTCCTTGAATATAATATATAAGGTGAAGGCGGAATAGGTATTGGGAATCTCACTGATCCGTGTTCTATACGATTTGGGGAATGCTCCTTCCGTACAAAGTGGAATAAGGATAGCGGGATGAATGGCAGAGATGTACAAATCCTGCTGAGCGAGAACAGATGACTGTCCATTTCGTGTCCTATAGACAACCTGCTCCACCTGATGATCTGTCACGTCGATGTGTGTCACCTCCGCATCTGTAAGTACCTTTCCACCATGAGAACGGATAACCGATGCCAAGGCATCCGCCAGTTGCTGACTGCCACCTACAAAACGACTCGGTCCTTCGATGTACAGCACATTGATCAATGCATGGATATAGGCAGGAGTATGACCGGCCACGCCACCATACATCGGATTCATATATGCCAACAGATCCTGTAGTCGTTTATCATGAATGTAATGCGCAATCAGTTCATCCGCTGCCCAGAGGAACTGCTCCGAATGGGCAAAGAGATGATCCTTTCCCCGTCGCAACCAGAACAGATCCACATCATCTGCCAAGGCATAGACAGCATCCACATACGCTTTGATCTGTGCGGCTTCATGAGGGAACTCACGACTCATGTAGTTCACGAACGCTTCACGACCTTCAGGAATACGGTAGGTCTTTCCATCGCTGAGATACGTCACCTCATCCATGCAGTCAGGATCCGTCGGACGAAGCACGAGATTCACCCCAAGGTGGTCGCAGATCCGTCGGATACTTCCTCCTTCCCGCATCCCGCCGAGGATATGCATGCCCGTCTCGAAGCGCATGCCACGACGGGTGAAGGTCTGCAACCCTCCCCCTAAGGTGTGGTTCTTCTCCAGTACCGTCACCTCAAATCCTTCCTTCGACAGCAGGGCACCAGTAAACAAACCGCCCAATCCGCCTCCTATGATCGCTACTCGTTGCATGCTTTTATCTGATTGAAGATAGTTTCCGAACCGATTAACTCGCTACAGGTGACAACTGTTCCCACCATCACCCCAAGAACACCATGCGAATTAACGTTCTGTCCTGTGAGAAGTAGATTGGGAATCTTGGTACGATGATGTACACGTGCCGCCGGTCCCATGGTGATATCCTTGGCAATACCATACATTGAACCCTGCTCTGTTCCTGTATAATCACGGTATGTGAGCGGGGTACTGGTATAGACATGGGCTATCTTCCCACGTAAACCAGGGAAATCGCGCTCCACCGCATCAAGCAGTCTTTCCGCTTTCTGCTGCTTGAACTGTTCATAATCGTCACCTCGATGACCAACCTTTGTTCCCTCCCAGCGCATCACCTCATCATAATGCATGTATGACAAGATCACGCCTGACTCTGCAAAACGGGGATTCTCCTGATGACAGAAATGCATGTAGAGATAACCTTTCGGCCATGACTGCTCATCATAGTGCTCGCAGTTCCATGGTGACGACTGAGAATAACCGTAGAAATTATAGTTCATGTATGGTACTGCCTCCGGTTTGAAATGCAGATAAACGGAGAAACCACCGATAGTGTTACGCAAAGAAGTGATACGATGGCGGTAAGCAGGTCGCAACAAAGGAGATGTCACCATCTCCAACGTACGTGCCGGATGCGTGTCGGAGATCACGATATCCGCCGGGTAATAGTCATCTGTTGCCGTCTTCACGCCCACAGCTTTCATCTCATCACATACAATCTCCGTCACCCGCTGTCGGGTAATCACTCTTCCTCCCTCCTCTTTCAAGGACTCTGCCAATGCCTTTGCCATTGAGTCACTACCGCCGATGATGCGGAAGGCACTCTGGTTGTAGAAATCCATGATAAAGGCATGGGTGGAGAAAGGTGTCTTGTCCTTCTCGGCTGCGTAGAGCGGAAGGTTCCCTACCAGTACCTGACGCAGCAAGGGATCACCGATCACCTCGTCAAGTACCTCATTAATGCTCCGTAATTGGAACTCCGTGTTCAGCGCCTGGTCATTCTCAGCATGTCGCAGACTGTGAAGAGAGGAGGCGTTCGCCACCTGTTCCACCAGACTGAAATAACGATAGAGGTTCTCACGTTCCATTGGGAAGGATGCAGCCATCTCTTCGATAAACGCCTCCTTGCCGTTGGCGAAACGGAACTGCTGACCTTGTAAGGAAACGACATCATAGCCTTTGGGATCCAGACGACTCAGTCGTACGCGCTCCGATGTTCCCAGATAACGGGCGAAACGCTCCAGTGTCTGATCCTTGTCAGCACTGCCGATGAAGTGCATACCGGTCTCGAAACGAACGCCATGACGGGTGAAGCACTGCAGACAGCCTCCCAGTTGCGTGGCCTGTTCAAGAATGGTTACGTCATAACCGTTCTTCGCCAATATTACACCGCAGGTAAGACCGCCCAGTCCGCTTCCTATGATGACAACCTTTTTCATCTTCTACCGTTTTCAGATCTTGTACTTTTCTATATATCGTTGGTACGATTTCCAGTAATCCTCAGTCTCTATCCGCTCACACATCGCGGCATAATGCTCTTTGAAATACGCCCGCATCTGCTTGGTACGAGTCAGCAGATCACTGCTGAAGCGCGGATCATCCAGTCGGATGCGCTCCAACACTTCCATATCAATCATCCCCTCACGGAGCATGAAGTCCTTCTTGGGCAATACATGTCCTGCCCCGTGCAGAACAATCGGCAGGATATCCGCCTGCAACTGTTCGGCCAGATAGAAGGCACCCTTATGGAAACGTTGGATGGAGCAATCGACAGAGCGCGTACCCTCTGGGAACACCGCAATGGAATAGCCCCGTTCATACAACGAACGCAATTGATCCACATGCGCCTCAATGCCGTCACTCACGGGATAGAACTCCGCCTGATGGATCACCAAGCCATAGAACGGATTATGCCAAACCCAGTCGTTTGTAAGGAAAACGATCCTCGGCGTGAGCATCATCAAGCACATCAGGTCAAGGTGTGACTGATGATTACAGATCACCACGGCAGGTTTTTCGAAGGTCTCGCCTACCCGATTCTCCATGTAGAACTTCACTCCCGGCACACGATGGATGACAAAGTTGGACACCTTCTGTAAGAGTCGATGATATTTCAGCTTCTTCTCTTCCGTGTTCTTACCGATATGGAAATACAACCACGTGAACGGAAGCATGAACAGATACATCATCAGCAGGAAGAAGACGATGGAGAACAGGGAACGCATGAAACGTCCCAACGTGATGGGTAATGGTTGGGTGATGACTTTAGATGTCAGAGTTGAGACTTCAGGAGCCTGTTTCCCTCTGGTGAGCCACCTGAACACCATCGGTGGCAGGTAGTAAGCCATCAGTACCACGGTAAACATACCGATGATGGTTATCTCGGCCAACGACCGCAAAGCAGGGTGTTTGGCAAAGATCAGCGTACCGATACCGATGAACATGAGGATGGCAGATAGCGCTACGCTCCGCTTGTAGGAGGCCAGTCGTTTCTTCCCCGTTGTATATTCATATAATAATCCTTCGGTAATGAATATGGTATAGTCGTCACCTTGTCCGAAGATAAACGTAGCAAGAATAACATTCACGATATTGAACTGAATACCCAGCAGGTGCATCAATCCTAAGATCCACACCCAGCCCACCGCCAAGGGCAGGAACGACATCAGTGAGAGTTCGATGCTACCGAAGGAAATCCACAGGAAGAAGAACACCACGAATCCGCAAACGAAGCCGATGTAGTTGAAGCTGTCTGACAGCACCTGTACCAGTTGGTTACCAATATCCTGCTGACTGAACGCGAAGGAGTAGGCAGAACGGGCGTCGTTAACGACCTTCTTCACGGTCTGCTCATCATCTGTCTGGATGTAGCTCACTACTTGCACCTTCCCTGTCGTCTCATCATTCATGATATAGGTATCGTTCAGCAGGGAGATGATGGGATCGAAATAGGATGATGACTGCGGCTCATACGTCGTTTGAATCATCTCGAAGAACGGAGCGAAGGCCTGCTCGTTGAAACCTTGCAGGGCACACTGGCGCTTCAGTTCCGCAGAAACGGTCTTGGCATGCTGTGACCAGAACTGATTCCACCTGCTGATCCGCTCTTCCTGAACATCTTCCGTCGGCAGGAAATATCCTGTTCCACTCACACTCTTGATACTCCCTTCCTGCTGCATCCTTTGAATCTTCGGCAGGACCGTTGTCTCATTCTCCTTCAATGCCTCATCCAGCGTCTTCCCTTCTGCCACCACATAGACAGGTGCTTCACGGGTTACGGCAGAGAGCAACTGCATATCCTCCTGTTGCTGGTCAGTCATGTAATTGATGTTCCGCAGATCGGAATCAAAGGAAGTCTTCGTACTAAAGAAACCCAACACGACGGTTATCAGTAGGATGATGAGTGCGCGGAGTGTAGTCCGCTTGGTGCGAACTCCCAGTCCGAACGGTGCGGACTCACAGTCCGAAGCTTGCGGACTCTCAGTCCGAAGGCTTCGGACTGGCTTTTTCCTGCTTACATACAAGGGCAGGAACACCAATACGAACAAGATGGTACCTATGAGCATCAGGGAACCAAACCAACCTAAGTCGCGCATGGCTGCAGCATCGAGCCACACCAGACACAGGAAAGCACTCACCGTTGTTATATTTCCTATCAGCAGCGGGGGCACCATGTCACGAAGTGTCTGTCGGGTATCAGCCGTTTCCCTGAGATGATCGAGGAAATGCAACGGATAGTTCACCGCGATACCGATGATCACGGAACCGATTCCTAATACAATGACGGATACACTGTCGCGGAAAAGTGACATCCCAGCCATCGCGAAGAGCCATCCAAATGCCAAGGAACAACCCAACCACCACAGGTCGGACAGTCGTCTGTAATGGAAAGCCAACAGCAACAAGATCAGGACCACAGCCAACGATACCGCCAGCACACTGTCCTTCTTGATCTGTCGTGCATTCCCTGCTGCCACCAATGGGGCACCGATGGCAGAGACCTTCAAGGAAGGATATTCCTGTTCCGTACGTTGCATCACACTGTCGAGCATCGACTGCAAAGCGGCATTCTGTGCCGACTCGCTCATGCCGTAGGGAGAAGAAAGGAAGGCCAGTGCGCTCCGTCCGTCGTTGGTGAAGACACAGCCGTCGATGACATCAAACGAACTGGTCATCCGGAACTGCTGCATCCTACTTAATAAAGGTGAGAAAAGACGGAGCGGATCCTGTCGCATACCTTCCATCCTGCCTCCAGCTGCAGGGAGGTTCAGCAGTTGTTTGTTCTCCGCCATTTGCTCCGCTATGTAGTCCGACTGCTGTAAGAGGGAATCCATCCTTCGGTAGTCGTCTTCCTGCAGAAAATACGGGGCGTTCTGACCGATGAAATCCATCACTTCCAGCATCTGCGACTCATCCGTTCTGATCTGCATATCCTTGATAACCTGCAGACTATCAAACGTCTGAAGAGTTTCCCCGAAGTAATCCATTGCCTCTCCTATCGTATCGGCAGGCACTACATCAACCGTATCTCTTGATGAAAAAACGACAACAATCTGATCCTGTCTTGTCAGTCGTTGGTAGATTTCTGCATATTTCTCATTCTGCTCATTCTGCGGCAGGAACTTCGCGATGTCCTCTTCATGATGCATACGAAGGGAAAGGACGGCGCATCCCACGACGAATAGAAGGAGGAAGACCGTTACAAGCCAACGCTTCCCCGACAGGTAATCGTATATCGTCTCAAAGAACCTGACCATGATGAAGTAGTTGATGAATGATTCGTCTTGGCCAGCCATAAAAAACGGCCAGGAAACAAAGAACCGTATTCAGAATACTGATACGGGCGAAGTCGGCAAAGGGACGGAAATGACTCACGCGTTCTCCCTTCGGAGGATAATACACATGAACAGAAATCGAATGGATCGGGATATTCGCCCAAGCGGAAAAGACGAGCAGTTCCAGCTCAGCCTCATAGCGTGAGGTGATCCATCGCAGGCCAGACAATCGATGCAACGGATAGAGACGATAGCCCGTCTGCGTATCCTGCAAGGCAATACCCGTCTGTATCTTGAACCAGAAATTAGAGAACTTGTTGGCAAAGGTATTCCCTTGTGGCATGTTCTCCTGATGGAGGTTGCGTGCCCCGATAATCAGGGAACCGGGATGTTGCTGTAGGGTTTCCACAAAAACCGGGATATCCTCTGGCTTATGCTGTCCGTCAGCATCCATGGTGATGGCATAGTCATACTTCATCTCCAAAGCCTTCTTGAAGCCTGCCACCAGCGCGTGTCCTTTTCCACGATTCTCAGGATAGTCAACACGCACCACATTCACCTGAGCTTCATCCAGTCGTTCCCGTGTATCATCCGTACAACCATCGATAACCACGATAACATCATCGGTCATGAGCAGAATCTTCTCGACGACACTCACGACTGTCGTTGCGTTATTGTACGTCGGCACAATCACGCAGATACGATGCTGCTTCATGATCTCTTTCGTCTGGTTCATCGATAGATGATGGAGAATTTCGTAAATATGGTTTCGTGATGGAACACTGTTCCCTTCACCTTATATCGTCCTTCGTCATGGACGATGGAGTTGAAAAGAATGTCCACTGTCGGCGTTTCGTGGGGAGAAAGTGGTTGCACGAACTTCAGGTTCGTCACCTTCTCCAGTTCGAGTTGACAGTTGAACTTGTTCTCCAGTATCTCCGTAATCATCTGTACGATGCAAACACCAGGCGTAATGGGATTCCCCGGGAAGTGCGCCTGGTAGATGGGATGATCGGGATGCAGTTCGATGATGACGGTCTTCCCCTCACTTATAATGGAGAACATCTTATTGATCAGTTTCATCTTGGATCTCTGTAAAGGTGTATGTGATATGATGCTTCCGGTTTTGCATGATGGTGGTATCACCTTCCACACGCAGTTCCCTGTTGCGATCACTTGTTGATTCTATGTTACGGAATATATACTGCAGGTCTTTCCGCAGTACCCGCTTAATATACCATCGGTTCAGGAAATCGACCACATGATGCAATCGAACCTTACGACGGCCAGCACTCACTGTGAAGTCGAGCGCTTGAATGCCGAACTCATTCACGATGGCTCCCTTGCTACCCGTCTCGTCGGTCTTGATGATACAGATGCCCGACAGACTTGCCTTACCTGTCTCGATGATGACATTATACTGTCGTTTCCCCTCCAGGTTGATGGCATGGAGTTGTACGACAGTCATCAGACTAACGAATAGCAAAAGTCTTCTCATCAATCTTTCCATTGGTCTTGACATGCGTGAGTTGGATCACTGTGTTATCACCGTTCTTCTCAACCATCTCCACTTTCGACACCATCTGACGAGTCTTGTCAAAATGCAGACGGATTGTTTTGAACAGCGCCTTCATCTCTTTTCCCTTCGGAGTAAGCAAGGCCATCCATTCGTCACCCACCGTGTACATCTCTACGGAGAAGTCACTGTCGTTGGCCAGACTCTTTCCTGTCACGCTGTTCATCATCACACGGGCGATACCTTGGAACAGTCGGCTCGACCGTATATCAATCGTATTACTGTTCTTGGATGTCTTGATATGCACACGGTTGTTATTGATGATGAATACATAACTATAAGGTGACGTGTATTCCCAGCGCAACTTCCCCGTATGGTCATAACTCATCACCCCTTTGGAAACCATCTTGTCGTTCAGGAATGACAAGGATTTCGTCTGTTGGAAATCACACTGTATTGTATGGATCTTCGCTGCCGCAGCATTGATCTTGGCAATCATCGTCTTTGCCTGGGCTGCAGGAACCTTTGTCTGGGCATGTAATGACAAGCAGGAAAACATCCCTGCCATCATCAGCCATATGATCATTCTTATTCTCATTCTATTCATATTCATTCCACATTCCTCATTTAGCAATTAAAACACATCCACTCATTATCAGGAACACGCCTACCCAACGGATAAGGGGGATCTGCTCGTGGAAGAACCACATCGCGGCAATCATGCCGAACACATAACTCAGGGATATCATGGGATATGCCATACTGAACGGGAAGTTTTTCACGATATACATCCACAGTACCGTAGCTGCCAGATAGCAGATACCACATCCCAGGAACCACCAGTTGGTGAGATTCCTGACGAAGAAATCTGACGTCCATGAGAACATTCCCATCTTGTTTAGCGCGAACTTCAATAACACCTGTCCGCCACACAGCAAGATACTTTGGATAATGGATAAGATGATCAGTCGCATAAAACCCTCCTTAATTGAATATGTGAAACTTGTCCTCCGCGAGTATGGTTATTCACTGTCAGCTCCTCCACCGACTGTCCATCGGGCAATACTCCCTTTTTCAGACAGCATACAGCCGCATAGACATTGAAGGCCGACGAGTTGAAACCGCCACCAAAATACTCCTGTGCAGAGAAAACCGACCCTTTCTGATTCGTATCATCACCAAAAGAGATATTTGTAATCTCGCACAACGCCCCTTCCGGATCAATTGTCAGCAACATGGACACAGAACCCTCACCCGTTACGGGTTGTCCTTGTTGTCCGAAGAGTCCTGCTTTCTGAATGACGGCACATGCCGCTGACGTCAGTTCGTCATTACCGCATACCAGTGCGTTCTTTATCAAACCCATCCGCATCTGTGTGACAGCATCGAGCAAAGCACTGTCAAATGACAGCTCCTGATGGGAATAGGTGGTGTTATAGCCATGACATCCCAACTGGATTCCCAGCATCGAACTGATGGTGTTATGCGTTGACTGCATGAAATAGGTGGGTTTCAATAAGCTCTCCCCTTCCCTACACATCTGATCGAGGAAGCGTTCCGTATTCTCCAGACAACCCAGTCCTGTACCCATGATGATGGCATCCAGCTGATCAGTCCCAGATTCCTTCAATGTCTGCAGTGCCGTAACGAGTGCTCTTCTTAATACCTTCCCCATCCTTCTACTCTGCATGGGATTCATGAACTCGCGGAAGTCGGGATCGACAGCTTGTGCAAACGGCGTATCATAATGGATAGGATTCTTCATCCACTCTTCACTCAGCGGCTGTTGAATGGAAATCTGGGCTACGGCACGGATATATATTCTCTCCTTACTCCATCCTCCTTTCTCCTTACTCCTTTCTCCTTCCTCCTTACTCGAAAGAATGAACGAAGTATCATTACCACCAAAGCCGAAGGAGTTACACATGACATGACGTAACGTTCCTGTGGATTGGTGTTGCTCACCCACAAAAGGAACGATTCCGTCCTCCATTGGCTGACGCCAGTTCAGGTTCACAGGAATGAACTGATGCTGCAAGGCCAGCAGACAAATCGTGGCTTCAATGGAGCCTGAAGCACTGGTGGTATGACCCGTGAATGCCTTTGTTGACGATACGGCTGGCATGGTCGTGCCAAAGATCCGTAGTAAGGCATGACTCTCACTGGCATCATTGTTCGGCGTTCCCGTGCCATGAGCGTTCACATACTGAATCTCACCTGACGGTATATCGGCCATCTGCAATGCTTTTCGCATCGCCAGGAAAGCACCTTCACCTTGTTCTGAAGAAGCCGTCTGGTGGAATGCATCACAGGCATTGCCATATCCTGAGAGGATAGCTTGACAGGCAATTCCTCTTTGTCGGGCAGAAGCCTCCGACTCCAGTACCAGGAAGGAAGCACCCTCACCCAAGTTGAGGCCTGCTCGCGTGGCATCAAAGGGTCTGCAAGGCTCCGGATCCAGGATCATCAGCGTACGGAAACCGTTCAGATGATACCGGGTAAGACACTCACTGCCACCCACCACAACGATGTCGTACTGACCGCTACGGATTAGGTTTGCTCCAGTAACAATGGCATTGGCAGCGGATGAGCAGGCTGTAGATACCGTTGTTACCATGTCGAACCCCCCGAAATAGTCGGCCATCATCTCTGTGGAAGCACCACAGTCATGTGTTCCTATATACTCCAGATGCTTGTCATGGTCGAACATGTCCAGATAATACTGCTCGGTTCTGTCCATACCCCCTACGGTAGTACCAGAGATCATTGCGATCTTCCGTCCTAATCGGGTACCATCAACCAAGAGTTCTGCTTCCTGCAGTGCCTCCTTCATGGCGATGATTCCCATCAATGCCGTACGGGTAGTCGGCTCCTCATGGATGCCCAGCAGGTCCTTCAATTGTTCATCGCTCATCCTCACCTCTCCTACGGGCAGTTCCTGATGCTCCGTTTGGAGGTAGTGAACAGGTGCGATGCCAGAACGATGGCTCTGCAAAGCCTCCAGCGTCTCGGTCTTGTTATTACCGATGGCGGAGATGATACCGGCTCCTGTTATCCAGACTTCCATGAAATACTATTTGGTTCTGTTTGCTACTACATAGTCAGCCATGGTGTCAACCGACCGGAAGATCTCCTTGCCGAGGGCAGGATCCTTGATTTTGATACCATAGTTCTTTTCCATCAGCACGATCAACTCAAGAGCATCGATGGAGTCGAGTCCCAGTCCTTCTCCGAAGAGAGGAGCGGCATCGTCGATGTCCTCCGGCTGCATATCTTCCAAGTTCAGTGCTTCAATAATCTGTTCTTTCAGTTCTTTCTTAATTGATTCCATGTTTATTGTTTACATTTATTGTTTCTCTATGATTTCCATTCTTGCCATGAAGTGGTCTTGGTCTTCGCAGTCGAGCCATCCGCAGATCACGCTGTTAACCGTTCCCTGACGGAGAGCATTCTCTGCCGTTTCGCGAATCAGTTCTGGATCATCGTGGTCAATGACATAGAAGGAGGTTTCACCATAATACTTATTTCTTATTGCTATCTCACCCGTAACGATGTTCGGAAGGGTATAAACGAAGAGTGACGGACTGGGGAAGAAATTGTCTATGTCACTGATTGTTGTCTGATATTTCCTGTCGTTACACAACGAACCCGTACGGTTAAACAAGATAATAGCCCGATCACTGCTGTCCATATGACGGTCGTTGATGCTTTGCAACAGCAGTTCAGAAGCCACAAAACCCAGTTTACTCAGCTCGTCCATCTTGAAGAACTTCGGGTAATCGTTGATATGTTCCCGATACAGTTCCGTCAGCAAAGCACCACCTTGTGCTGTTGTCTGGAGTTTTTCCCCATTCAAGATCACCTCTTCAGGCGAGATCGTAACTTGCGACGTGACGTGAACACCGCCAGCTCTTTTGAACAGCATGGCCGCATTACATCCGCCAAAGCCCGAAAGCAGTTTCACAAAACAGTCCTTGTCCGTAGTGCGATGTTCTGCAGACACCTTTACTGGTCTGCTCACGCCTAACGATTCGAATCCTCGAGTGGCAAGTACGGTATGATCCTCTATTGCTCGCATGGAGAGGATAACTTCAAGGATACCCGCTGCGCCTAAGGTATGACCGAAATAACCTTTCAATGAATTTATGGGTTTGTCAATCAGTCCTACCCTTTCAATGGCGATACTCTCCATCTCATCGTTGTACATCGTGGCAGTACCATGAACATTCACGAAGGCGATTTTCTCCATGTCGGCATCTTCCAATACCGTTCGCAAGGCCCTGTAGCTACCTTCACCCGTCCGTGACGGTCCTGAGATATGGTTCGCATCATTGCAGATCGCTCCTTTTCCAGCAACCCATTGTCCTGGCTGCACGTTCTCCACTCGCTGATAGACGATAGCTGCGGCGGCCTCACCTAAGTTCAATCCCTGCCGGTCTGCATCGAAAGGCTTGCAGGGAGATGGGGATAAAGCCTTGAACGACTGAAATCCGGAGATGATGAAGCGTGACTGCACATCTGCACCCACCACGACGGCATAGTCGTACCGTCCGCTTTCCATTGCCCGCACCGCAGCAATCTGCGCACAGAGTCCTGATATACAGGCATTGGAAACGACAATTGGTCGGTTAGGATTCCCGAAATGCTCCGCGATCTTCTTTGCGGTATCTCCAGGATAAGCACTGCAGGTGGCATCCTTTTGATTATTCTTCTCCAGCAGGTCCACGTTTCCTTTCGTTGTTGACAGGATGAAGATCACCCGAGGAGATGAGAGGTCGAACGATAACTGAGGGATAAGGTTCTGGATGACTTGTATGACCAGAGTCTCGAAACGCGTTGTTGTATGGTCATCATCTCTTTCGCCGTCATTGATGAGCGAAGCCACGAACGGTTCAGGGAGATCCGGCCACTGATACTGTCGCAGTGCCGACTTCCCTTCTTTCACCGCCCTGTAGTTCTCTTCTGTAGAACAACCTAAGGGTGAGATGATGCTATCTGCTACCTTAACAATCATAGCACATTCCATTTACGCTTCCACTCCTCGTAGAAAGCAGGATTCGTCCATACCAACTGGTAGTCACGGTCCATGAATACCTGTACACTCCGTCCTGTAGCTACCAGTGATTCATCCTCCGTATCATAGATCTCATAATCGAAGATGATCTTTGCGGCCTCCGTAGGACGGTAGATGATATCTATTCTCGGGTGCATACCATAGAGCAACGGCTTTTTGTACTGGAACGACAAGTCAACCAGCGGTGCATAGTACCCGCTGTTAAAGATGCGCATATAACCCAGGTCGTACTTCTCGCCGAATGCCTCGCGGGCATCTTCAAAGTACAACGGATAGGCTCCATGCCATACGATACTCATCGAATCGACCTCACTAAACCGGATGTCAAACTCCTTGGATGCTTTCAATTCCATACTCATTTCACTGTCTTCTCACTCAGCGCGATTTTCATCTCCGCTGTAACGATAGTCTCCTCCCCCACTTTGATCTCTGCCTGAACCAGCGTCAGCTGCATGATCTCCTCCATGACCATAATCGTGGTTGTGAGGGTTTCACCTAAAAGAGGAACACGTTTCACCACAAGGTTCTTCACGGAACCGATGAATCCTAATTGTACCTCTTTCTTGTAGATATAGTGATTGATATAGCCCATCCGTGCCGCACAGGTCTGCGCAATGTTCTCAATCAGTGCACAGGCATTCAGACGACCGTTCTCTACATAAAGATGATCCTCTCGCACCGTGAAGCGCGTCGTTGTCGTCACCTCATCGAAATGAAGCAACTGGTCGATCATCACGAACGGTTCCTGTTGGGGCAGCAACGTATGTACGTCAATATCCTCAAATCTCATTGTTATTCCAAAACTCGTAATAGTTGAACCACTGGGTGGGATACTTCCTGACTATCTCCTCCATCTCATGAGCATACTGCTGGGCGAGAAGCGCGGCCTTTTCTTTCCGCGAGGTCCCTTGCGGGAACTGCGAGGTAGATAGCGGTCGGATATACACATGATAGCGGTATGCCGACTCCTTCATGACGAAGATGCCCAGTACAGGTACCTCATGACTCATGGCTACGGCATAGGGACCCAATGGGAACTTCGCCTTTGAACCAAAGAAGTCGCACATCACAGAACGGGGCGAGCCGAAGATTCTGTCACCAGGAATACTCAGGATCTCTCCATCGCTCAGTGCATTGTTCATCAGGTACAGATGCGACATATCCTCTTTCACAGGAATCATCCTGATATTGTTCTTCGACAGCAGACGGTTGCGGTTCTCCATCACCGTGTCGGCCTCGCCGGAGAATACGAGCGCATTGTAACGTTTCTCCTTTGCTTTGAAAGCATAGCCGGCAATCTCGTAGTTACCCACATGACAACTCAGGATCATGAATCCCCCCTGTTGGTGCGACAGATCGAGGAACAAGTCATAGTTCTCAATCTCGAAATCGAAATGCTTTCCTGCATAGACCGCAAAACGGTCGAGGATGATCTGTCCGAACTTACAGTGGTTAAGATAGACATAGCGGAACGCCTTCATCGGAGAATAGCCCATCCGCTGACGGAAGAAATGATACATGGAGATATAGCCCTGATGGGAGAACAGCATATAGAAAGGAACCACGAACACCGCCATCCCCGCATAGACGAAACGCAGGTTCAGGTAGCGGAACGACCGTATCAGCGTACGGTGCATCCATGTGGTACCCTCAGTCTTGCCTTCCCACTGACTATGCTCCATCTCACTTCTCACTTGTCTCTTGCTTCTTGCTTCTAATTATTTGTCTTCTGCTCGATATAGTCGCAGAACTGTGTGAGGGTCTTCACCTCAGCCATCTCCTCGGGCTTGATCTTGAAGCCGAACTTCTTCTCCACGATCACCACGATATCCACAAAGTCAAGACTGTCGATACCCAGGTCGTCTTTCAGCAATGCCTCAGGAGCAATCTTCTCCTCGTCGATCTCCAGGTCATCAATTAAAAACTCTCTTACCTTTTCTTCAATTTCTGTTCTTGTCATAATATGATAATTATCAATTCTTAATTTTCAATTCTCAATTGTCAATTTTCAATTTTCAATTCAATAATACTATGCCCTTGTCCTAAATAGTCATGAATGGTTTCCACCTCCAGACCCGCTTTGTGAATCAGTCGGATCAAGTCATCAGAATGGAACATCTTACTGTTTCCGTTGGCCATAGCCGTAAAATACAGACTGATCTGTGTAAGACAGAATGCGGCAGGTTCGTATTTCTGACGGTCCCACAAGGTCTCCATGATATACAGTCTACTCTCCTTGTCCATGATCTTTGCCGCCCGTGAAAGAATACTCACCACCTCTTCCTCGCTGAAGCAGTCGAGGAACTGACTCATCCAGATGGCATCATAATGCTGGTCGGTTGGGAACTGATTGTTGGGATCGAGCAGGTTCATACCGATGCCATGGATACGCAAGGCACCAGGTAGTCCTCGTGTTGCCCGTCTCATCATATCTATCTGCTGTGGCAGGTCGAGAATGGTTACCTCCACCTCCTCATCATGATTCACACAGCGCATCGCCCAACGACCCGTATTACCACCCACATCGAGCAAGGTACGGGGTTTCTGGGCAAACACGATCTCTAAGGCCTGATCGAACGAGCTGTCACTATAGAAATGATCGAAGTTAAACCAGCTGCGCTGCACCTGCGGCTTCAGTTGCGACAGTCCTTCATAGATCGTAGGCCAGTCGCCCAATGCTTTCAAACCAGCAGGTCGTCCCTCCTTCAGTGCCTCCTCCAGATGGAAGAAGCCGAGGTAGTTCACGTCGTGGTTGAAGTCGATATTCACTTGGGTTGCAGGATCATTGATCAGGAACCAGCCCGTTTTGGAGAGCGTGTATCGATTGGTATCCTTGTCAACAAGAACGGTTCCGATGGTCAACGAAGCCTCCAAAAGACACTTGACAGCATATTCTGACAGCTCCGTCTTCTTGGCTACCTCTTCCACCGTCATTCCACCATTGCTGTTGCGCAACAGTTCCAGGATTCCGAACTTGACCATCAGGCGAGAAACCTGAAAGATGATAGGTCCGAAGGCGATATACTCCGCCAGTCGTTGTGCATCACGAGCGGAGAGATGTTCCTTCGTATATTCTTTTTCTAAGGCAGGTGCAAGATTCATCTTATTTCTTATCTTTTGCTAATTCAATCACCTGTTTACCCATCTTCTCGTAAGCGTACTTACGACGGTTCACCTCATTGGTTCCTAAATCCCAGGCCTTTGTACTCGGCCCCTTAAGTTCATCAACCTTTATCTTACAAAGAGTCTTTCCCTTGTTATCTTTAATTGTTATTGTGGCAGTTACCAAACATCCTCCATCGGTTCTTTTCAAGCCGAACATGGCACCTGCCACACTGCCAAGATCCAGGTATGTGACATGAATCTGCATCTTGTAGTCAGCCTTAGCACCATCAACAAGTTGGAGACCATCCTTGTTCTTCTCGTTCCACTTTTCGAGGAAGTAAGCTGCCACTTTCTTGTTATCTTCGGGCCAGTCCTTCAAATGGTCGGCACTCTGATGGGTAAGATACTCTTGGGCAGGTTTCCCTTCTATAATCAACCCATCGTAATTAAACACCAACGATGCAGTTTTCCCGTTCTCACACACAACAGTGATGTCACCAGATTCAACACTGACATTCAATTTCTTTTTTGCAAAACCGACAGTTGCAACAAACGTCAGTAATGCCAGAATCATCCATTTCTTCATCATTATATTACTTTTTTAGTTAACACTTTTCAATACCAGTGCCGAGTTCGTTCCTCCGAAACCAAAGGAGTTGCTCAGTACCGTATGTAGATCCGTATCTATGGTTTTCGTGGCGAGGTTCAAGGGCTCAGAGTACTCGTCAGGATTCTCGAAGTTGATGTTCGGCGCCACAAAGTGATGCTGCATCATCAGGATGGAATAGACCGCCTCACTGGCTCCTGCCATCCAGCACTCATGACCCGTCATCGACTTTGTGGAACTGATCAGTGCATGCTTACCGTTGAACAGACGGTCGAGGGCAATGGCCTCAAACATATCCCCTTGATGCGTAGAAGTAGCATGCGCGTTCACATAGTCAACCTGATCTGCCTCAATACCAGCATCCTTCATGGCACGTGTCATGGCAATGACGCTACCGTCATCACTGGGCTGCGATATACCACCTCCATTCGATGAGAAACCGTAACCACAGATCTCAGCAATGATCGGAGCCCCTCTTTTTACCGCACTTTCGTAATCTTCCAACATCAGTGCTGCCGCCCCACCGCTGGGAATCAGTCCGTCGCGATCGCGATCAAAAGGACGAGAGGCCTTCGTGGGTTCGTCCATTCGCTTGGAGAACGCATTCAGCGCATCGAAGGTTGCCATGGAATAATAGTTCGTTTCCTGAGCACCGCCGCAGAGCACACGGTCCTGCAGTCCTTGCTTGATGAGCAGATAGCCCAGACCGATACTATGACTACCGCTGGCGCAGGCCGAACTCACCGAGAAGTTCACGCCACGCAGATGGAAGATGGCGCTTAGGTTCATGTTCACGGTGGAGTTCATCGACTGGAAGATCAGTCCGCTACCCAGCAACTGGGAGTCATGTTTCTCTGCCATGATATTCGCCGCTTCAATCACAGGCTTGGCAGAGGAATCGTTACCAAAGATGATACCGATCTCGTTCTTCATCAGGAACTCTTCGTCAATACCTGCATTGGCAAAGGCCTCACGGGCTGCCATGAAAGCATATTCCGCCTCTTCCGACAAGCCCACACGGAGTCTGCGATGCAGCAGTCCTTTCAACACAGGTTTCTCTACGATACCTGTCAAGGCCGACTGATATCCGTAAGTGATTCGTTCCTGCTCAATACCGATACCCGAACGACCTTCATATAACGACGTCTTTACGTCCTCCAGATTGGTTCCCAGACACGACCAGATGCCCATGCCGGTCACTACAACTCTTCTTTCCACAATTGTCAATTATCAATTATCAATTTTCAATTCAGGTATAAAGTCCTCCATTCACCTGTATCACCTGACCGGTGATATATGCCGCATCATCAGATGCAAGGAAAGCCGCTACTGCCGCCACCTCCTCAGGTTTTCCAAACCTTCCCATGGGGATGAGTTTCTTTAGTTCCTGCTCATCAAGACCCTCAGTCATATCAGTTGCAATAAACCCAGGTGCAATGGCATTCACCGTCACCTTTCGTTGTGCCACTTCCTGTGCCAATGCCTTCGTGGCACCAATTACCGCCGCTTTGGCAGCAGAATAGTTTGTCTGACCTGGCAGTCCTTTGATGCCCGACAGTGATGTGATATTGATGATCCGTCCGCCACGATGAGTCAACATGTTCTTCAGCAGTCTGCGGGTGATATAGAAGAACCCATTAAGCGTAGTATCCAATACGCGCTCCCACTCTTCATTCTGCATGAAGATCATCAGGTTATCCTTGCGGATTCCTGCATTATTCACCAATACCGACACATAATCATCGGGATGCGAATTCTCCCATTGTTCAATGGCCGCTTCAATCTGTTGCGGATCAGCCACATCAAAGGGCAACAGCTCCGCCTTGCCCCCAGCCTCCGTAATCTCTTCAGCTGTGGCACGTGCTGCCTCCTCATTACTTCTATAGTTGATGATTACAGGCATTCCCTCGCGTGCCAATCTCAGCGCAATCGCCTTGCCGATGCCGCGTGAGCCACCTGTCACTAACACATATTTCATACCTCTTTTATAAATAATGTGCAAAGGTACGGATAAGCGAGCACAAAACCAAAGGAAAACTTGTTTTTCTTTGTTTTGTCGAGCGAAAGTACCTTCGACGAAGTCAAAGGTACAATTTACGAGCGAAAAACCAAATTTTGAAGCAGCGAATACAAAGAAATGCTTGCTTTTTATTTGTTGAGTCGTGCCAAAACTCATCAATCAGATAAATTTTGAAGCAGCAAAACAAAGAAATGCTTACATAAATTCCCAATAACCATCTCGTTTACCATTTACTCGCTTGATAATCTGTTTCTCCTGCAGAACAACGGTTATTGTCTTGACAGTTCGCTCGGACTTACCAATAGCAGCGGCTATTTCCTTTTGAGTGACCGAACGATTCCCTTGAATGATGCGGAGCACGGCAACCTCTTCCAAAGTGCAATTTTTGCACTTTGGAGGCAGTTCGTCACTCAATTTTGCACTTTGGAAAGGCTTATTTGCACTTTGAACAGATATATCATCAGCAACTTTTCCCCAATCTACATGCATAATTCTGTTCTTCAGGTCGTGCTCTTCACCCAGCAACATGCTACGGAAGAACCGCTCCAGATAAAGCGTCGTCTCTGAAATACCAGCCGTTAGGTCGCTGTAGTTAGCACGTACTAATGCATTACGGAAATACCAGGAATTCTCAGCGAACACATCGTTCACGACATTGAATCCCAGCGTACGCAGATACTTGATCATGAATACCGCCGTCGTTCTCGTGTTGCCCTCGCAGAAAGCATGTATCTGCCACAGGTTTGCACAGAAACGAGTCAGGTGACGGATGGCCTCATCGATATTCATGTTGGCATAATTGAACTCACGTTCCTGCCCCATGTCGTATGCCAGCGTATCGCTGATGGTGTCAGCACTGGCATAATATACCGTCTTACCGCCAAGCACCCATTCGTTCTTCGTTATGTTGTAGTCACGAATGCGCCCTGCCAACTTGTAGATACCTTCAAACAATCGACGATGGATCGAAATCAACTGTGCGGGCGTAAACGAGAACGTCTTTTCTTCTATCAACTCCGTGATACGCGCTGCCACCTTATCAGCCTCTTCCGTGCGATCACTTTCCACCTCCTTGCGCCCTGTTGCCGACTTATAATATGAGTCAATCAGTTGCTTTGCCTCATCAATGCTGATATCACCCTCAATGTGGCGCTTTGCCGTATCAAGCAGATACTCAGAGGTTTGAAGCCTGTCAACCTGCTGCAGGCCGATGGCCACTTTCCACGCTTCGCCACGCTCGCGCTTCTGTGGCTCACCCTGGCGGATGTACTCATCCAAGCCTGCAATTATATATTTCTGTTCGTCACTCATATTTCTATAACGTTTTTATTCTTGGCTTTATTATCGCATCAACCATTATACATCAACCCTCAGTTTTCTATATTTATAGTATGCATAACTCGAAAATGCTACATCTTTCATTATACTTTTTCAGACAGAGGCCCTTAGATGTCACTCACCTGTCCCTAGTGTCTATCTATTGATGCGCTTGAAAGCGCTCTTCTGTGTTAGAAATTCACACCAACGGTTAAGAACAGTGAGACATGTTCCTGATCACCATCTTGCTCAACCAATCCTGCATTGATTCCCATATTGGTATAGAAATTGTTATATGTAAACGCAACACCCTCGCGAAGGCCGAAGTCAAGTTTCTCATAATCGAAACCATACGCGGTATAGAATCCCGTGAATGGCTGGAGGGTCATGTTTTTACCAATATAGAAATGATAACTGGCAACAGCAGGCGTGAGAATAGAGTGATTATGGTCGGTGAACTCATAATTGGAATTCCATACCCCTTCATATCTGCATCCCTTATCCATATAGTAGGCACCCGTCTCGATATAAAGTGGAAACTTGGCTACTTTGAAGTCAATGGCAAAACCTCCATAAGGAGCAGCCAATACTTCAGCATTGCCGTAATCCATATACGAAAATGTAACACCAGCCCTGGCACCGATATGCATCTTAGGTGCGTTCTTGTAAGCAGGATAGAACTTGGCGCTCGCCTGGAGTGCCATCACACTAAACATTGCTAATACAATGATTCTCAATTCTTTTTTCATTTTTACTCAATAATTAGTTATACTTGAAAACAATTACATATTCGGTCGGATAATACGAATGCCCGGCATCGTCTTATGCTGGAAGAGATACTGCCGAAGCGTCATCGGCTCCTCAACCACCTTATGATGTATGCTGGAAGCATTCAGCAGATGCAGACCGTCATCATGCCATACGGCAATACCGATATGCTGGGTATCGAGTCCTGCTATCGTGGTGATAATGGCGATGATATCCCCATCATGAATCGTGCGGCGCAGCAAGGCGGTATTCGTAAGCTGCTCCTGTGGTATATAACGATACTGTCGTCCGTTTATTGCCTGCTCCTGTTCACGGATGCCTGGAATATCACTCGGATTCACCTTGAGCATCCGATAGAGATCAGGATGCTGTGTCATGTAGTTCACCTGAATGGTCTGCTGGGCTGTGAATGGTGGATTAGGCGACTGTATCTCACGACAGAAGCCCATCGCAGTGTTATCCTCGATCCACGAAGTGAAATAATGCAGACGTTTGACGTATGCTGGCTCATCACCCTGGATATAGCGGATCTTTTGCAGGATATGACAGAAAGCCTCAAAGGAATACAGACTGTCACGAACACACAAACTCAGTGCCAATGCGTTCTCCACCATTGTGGTACAGTCGAGTTCGCGAAGGTTGATAATCAGTCGCTCCTTATCGTTGGGCTCCAACGTATGTGCCACATAAGGGATCTCTTTCAGCTGACGGGCAAAGTGTACCAACAGGTTCCCGTTTCTGGGAGCCTCATCCAGCAGTTGCATCACCCGCACACTATCCTCTCGCAGATACTGCACCTGTGCACTCACTGACAATTGCACTATTCCCAACAAACAAGCAATCAATACTCTTCTCATCACAAAATTCTTAATTATTAATTATTATTTTGGTGCTTGCACCATTAGTGTCCCCTCTTCCTCTTGAAGTTCAGACCCACATAGAAGTTCAGACTACCGAAAATATTGTTCGTAGAGAACTGCGTCTTGCGGTAATTGTAACTATGTATGATGGCACTCATCCCTGCAAACCAGTGTGTGTTGTTCCACACGATGCCAAAGCGACCTGTACCATCGAAGGAGATGGTGTTGAACGAGAAATCACGGATACTGTTCTTACCAGATTGCCACAGATCACCCACCGACTGCTTATAGCCCAGTGATAACGACAGACTGGCGGCTGCCAGCCAGTTGCGGGCGAACACCCAGTTATAGGCATAACCTCCTGACACCGCAAGGTTCCTGTACTTTACCTCATTGAACATCAGACCGCTATCAAGCTTAATGGTACCATATTTCGCCTCAATATCCGAGGGAAGGTTGTTCATGGCATTTTGCAGTTTCTCGTAATCCAAATGGATGCTATGACGCGTATAGCCTATTCCCATCAGTGCCGATCCGCAACTGCGTCGCTGAATAGTACTCTGACTGAATGCCGCGGGATACGAGAACTTCTTGTGGTTAAAGATATAATAAAGGTCGAACCCGATGATTCCCACATTCAATCCAGAGAACGGGATATCCACATCACGGATGGTCTTATATTGATGATTCAGTCCGATATTACGGATCTTATAATCATTACCCGTTTTCCTGTAGTAGAGATCGACACTCATCAGGTTACTATACAGACTGATGTCGAACTCCTTCTTCTTATGTCCGCTGGTGAAATGACTGATATCAAACGTATAACCGAGGAATATCCATCGCCATCCGAAATACGGACCGATGCGGTAGGTCATCTCAGGCGCAAACGATACCGACTGTCCCGACTTACTACTGATGCGGTAGGTCTCGTAGGTATTGGTGTTCTGCAACATCACGGCATAGTTGTAATGCTGCGGTTCGATATAGGTGGTATCGATTTCGTTGAAGTCCTTGAAGTAACGAGTAAAGAAGTTTCC
This sequence comes from Prevotella sp., assembly GCA_017561825.1. GTDB lineage: Bacteria > Bacteroidota > Bacteroidia > Bacteroidales > Bacteroidaceae > Prevotella. The sequence continues at coordinate 5,123 of JAFZBK010000035.1, read as the reverse complement.
CACCTTATGGGGAATATCCTCCTTGCTTGCCATCACTTCCATGGTAGAGGGTTCAGAAACGAACATGACCGTATCGGCCACGTCATCCATGGCGGTAACCTCTTGTATCACCGTCATCATCAAACCCGTCAACAACCATTTTACCTTATTATGCATATTACTTCTTGCCCTCCTGTCAGAACTTCCCCAGTACCCTGTCAAGCACCCAGTTCACTGGCGTAGCGCTCACGCTTGTTGCCGTACAGATACCGATACCTTGCAGGTCCTCTATTACAGAACGGATAATCGGCAACTGCACATACGGAGGGTTGGGAACAACGATCTCTGTAGCGCCCTCGCTGGTTACCAGACGAATGGGGTCGTAGTTATATACGGAGAAACTCAATGTGCCTTGCTCACCTATGATCTCGATGCAGTCCTCCTGAGCCGACTTGTGTCCTACAAAACACCAGGAGCCACTGCCGGGAACGCCACTCTCGAAGCGGAAGCATGCGCTCACACTGTCTTCTGCCTTGTACAGATGACCGCAGTTGGCGCAGATGCCATCAGCCTCAGTAATCACGCCGAAGATATCCTGCAGCAGATCCAACTGGTGCGGAGCCAAGTCATAGAAATAGCCACCGCCGGAAATCGCAGGTTGCAGTCGCCAAGGCAGTGTTTCCTCCGAGGTATAATCCAAGTCGCGTGGCGGAACAGAGAAACGTATCTGCACGTTCACGATATTACCTATTGTCCCACCCTTCACAATCTCCTTCACACGTTGGAAATACGGCAGGTAACGACGGTAGTAAGCCACGAAGCAGGGCATGCCTGTCTCCTCGCTTACTCTGTTGATGCGCACGCACTCATCGTAGCTGGCCGCCAACGGTTTCTCCACATACACAGGTTTACCTGCCTTCATGGCCATGATGGCGAAGGTGGCATGACTGCTGGGAGGGGTGGCCACATAGATGGCGTTCACATCGGAATCGTTAATCAGTTCCTGGGCATCAGTATAGTACTTCGGTACATGATGACGCTCAGCATAGGAACGGGCACGACGTTCGGTGCGACTCATCACCGCCACCACCTTCGATCCCGTCACCTCATTAAAGGCCGGTCCCGACTTCTTCTCGGTCACCTCGCCGCAACCAATGAATCCCCAGTTTATCAGTTTCATGGGGACAAAGGTACGATTAAGCGAGCACAAAACCAAAGGAAAATATGTTTTTCTTTGTTTTGTCGAGCGGAAGTACTTTCGGCGAAGCCAAAGTACGGATAAACGAGTAAAATTCAAAAGGAAAGTTTACTTTTCTTTTAATTTTCGAGTGAAAGTACCTTCGGTGAAACCAAAGGTACAAATAAGTGAGAGAAATGCAAAAGGAAAACTTGTTTTTCTTTTCATTTCCGAACCGATGGAGCAGCGAGAGCCATCGTGCTAGCACGTTTGGCCGAGTCGGGACAGAGGAAAACGAAGTTAACGAAAGTACCTTCGGTGAAACCATGATCGTTTTGCATACTTATGCATGCTAAAAAAAGGCGTTTAGAAACTATGGCACTTTGAGGGAGTGAATGACGTTCTCACTCCTCGAGAATGACGTTCCCGCTCCAAGCGAACAAGGCACCCTGCATTTATATTCAAATCGATGCATGGATATGCAATCGATGTAGAATTGAAAAATTGAAAGGTTATAAAATTGAAGTTATTTACATTTTAACCCATCAACCCACCTAAACTGCTTGAAACATCGATGTGTAAAGCGTTTCAGCGAGGTGGGTTGATACTGTTTAACCCACCTCCAACCCACCTCCTATCCACCTCATTACTCATCAGTAATTCATCAGATCCTTAACACAAAATGACAAAACAGGTGGGTTCAAGGTGGGTTGAAAGCATCCAACCCACCTGTCATTTCCCCCTTTGTTTATGGGCGTTTCATGCATATTAGGTGGGGTGGTGGGTTAAAACGCAGAATCCCTGAGAAAAGAATTAATGAAAAACGCGCGAACATACACGGAAAATGCCGAAAAGCACGATAAATAAAGGGATTTTTATGAAAATCAACATACACTAAGGGTACACCAACATACACTATACGGGCACTAACATACACGCGAGATTCACTAACGTGTTTTTGTTCCCAACGTGGGAATAAATAGTTCCCAACGTGGGAATATCGAGTAAGAAGACTAGTTGCTATAAGTAAGTGGCCTAGTTAGAGGTGGTAATCAGCCTACTTTCTATGTGAAAGTGCCATAGTTTCTATGCGCAAGTAGTCTAATGGCGGTGTATGTTGCGTGTATGTTATAGGGCCTATAGTGAACGTTGGTGTATGTTCCGTGTATGTTGAAAACACACATTTCCCTCGTATATAAAGGCGTTTCCAGCGAAATCCGTGTATGTTGTGCCAGTTTTGTGAATCCAAATTTTGTCAACCGAAATTAGTACACCTCAGTTTTCTTTGCCTCAACACAAAATTCCATCCCTGATTATTCTATTGTATTGTTTTTATTCGTATCATTGGCTAACGCCGAAAATACTCACGTTCGGATAAACAAATAAAAACTATTTAATTTGGTTTTTCGCTCACTTAATCGTATCATTGGCTAACGCCGAAGATACTTGCACTCGACAATATAAAGAAAAAGTTCGTTTTCCTTTGTATTGTGCTCGTTTAATCGTATCTTTGCAATCAGATAAAACTATTGAATTATTAACGACCTACGAAAACAAGAGGCAAAGGACATGATTGCGCCAATCATTCAGATCAATGATAATTTCTCATACCTCTGCCACGGTTTGGCGTACCCTTAGTGTACTTTTGCCGAAAAAACATAGAATATGGTGAATAACGATAGAGGACAAAGCCTAATAAGCAAATACGTCTGGGTAATAGAAACCATCCACCGTAAGCGAAAGATCTCATTCAAGGAACTGAACGAAAGATGGCTCCAAGATGATATCAGTAGAGGTGTGGAGATTCCCAAGCGTACTTTTGACAACTGGCGTTATGTCATTTGGGACATGTTCGGTATCAACATCGTCAATGAGAACCGTGGTGAATACCGTTACTACATCGAGAACGAGGAAGACATCAGCAAGAACGGACTCCGCTCATGGCTATACAACACGTTCTGCGTGAGCAATGCAATAGCAAATAGCCAGAGCATTAAAGACCGTATTCTGCTTGAATATGTGCCTTCCGGACAAGAGTATCTGCAACCCATCATCGAAGCGATGAAGGAAAACCGTGTAATCAACATTACCTATCACAGTTATTGGAAGAACGAGGAGAATAGCTTCGACGTACAGCCCTACTGCGTAAAACTGTTTCGGCAAAGATGGTATTTAGTTGCCCGCAGCACTTATACCTATTATTTTGAGAAAGGACCGCGTATCTATTCCCTTGACCGCATTCATGATCTCCACAAAACGGAAGAAACCTTTGAGATTCCCAAAGATTGGAGCCCAAAGAAGTTCTTCGATGGCTGCTTCGGCATTATAGCCAATCAAGGCAAGAAGCCAGAACAAGTAAAGTTGAAAGTGTCGGCAGGTCAGGCCAACTACCTCCGTGATCTTAAGCTCCATGAGTCACAGGAAGAAATAGAACGAAAGGAGGAGTACAGCATTTTCAAATACAAGCTTTGTCCTGAGTATGACTTTATTCAGGAAATTTTGTGGAATGGTGAGGACATGGAAGTGCTCGAACCGCTATGGCTGCGTCAGGAGATTGCAGGGAAGTTAAAAAGAATGTGGAAAAAATACGAGGAGGACTAAGCATGTTGGATTTTGCAGCAATTGATTTTGAGACAGCTAACAACGAGCGTTCTTCGGTTTGTTCCGTTGGAATAGTCATTGTGCGTGGTGGAGAGATTGTTGATTCTTTCTACTCACTCATCCAGCCAGAACCGAACTACTACAACTACTGGTGCAGTCAGGTACACGGTCTTTGTTGTCAGGACACGGATGATGCCCCAGTCTTCCCCAAGGTATGGTCGCAGATAGAACCTCTGATTGAAGGATTGCCTCTTGTTGCTCACAACAAGCCCTTTGACGAAGGTTGCTTGAAAGCCGTGTTCCGCGTTTATCAGATAGATTACCCCGACTATGAGTTTTACGATACATTGTGCGTTTCGCGTAGAGTCTTTCCTGAGTTAGATAACCATCAGCTACAAACCGTTGCCGCCGCCTGTGGCTATCAACTGGAGAACCATCACCACGCACTCGCCGATGCAGAAGCTTGTGCCTGGATAGCGAGAGAAATATTGTAGTTATTCACTATACATTATCATCATCAATTGAAGAAAAATAGAAATAGAATTATGAAAATGAAAATGAAAATAGTAACAAAAAATGGGGCATCAGTTCTTTCGTTTAAGACAGACTTTAAGGAAGTGTTAGACGAGAACTTTGCTGCGATATGTGATGCTATCGCCAACAAAGGAAAGGTTATCAAAGAACTTGTGAATCTCTTTGAGAAAGAAGATAACAGCCTTGATACTATTATTCAAACAATGACTAACTCAACAGGTGAAGATGCTGCTATGGATTCTCTCTCAAAAGAGCTTGGACTAAGCCAGATGACAGCTCAATATCTTTTGGATATGTCACTGGAGAACCTCACTACTTTAAATGCAAAGGAAGTGAAAAAGATGCTCGATGATTACAAAGTGAACATTGGAAAATTGGTAATTTGAGAATTATTTCATATCTTTGCAACAGATCAATGACGAAACCTATGAGTAAAGTGTTTAGAATCACCCCAAAGCGCATTAAGCGCACTAACGGACAGGTGCTCACACCTGAAATGTCGATTACTGTGACCACACGGTCACATACCACCACCCCGTTCTACAACGGAGCTGTAGAGATTAAAGAGCAGTACATGCGAATGTTTCAGTTTGATTACAAGAAAGCATGTTGCTCAGCCAATGATTTTGATTTTGAGAAGCTAGATTAAAAATATATAACCATGGAAGAAGAGGTTAAAAGACTTATTATAGACAGTCTTAATAAAAGGTTAGTTGGTCATGGGGATATTGATACCGTCTATCCGAATCATGTATTGATCGAGAAATGGCTTACTGCAATTATCGCTTTAGGCTATAATGATAGTGATACTGAACTTGCGGCACAAGACATT
>JAFZBK010000034.1 GCA_017561825.1 Prevotella sp. | reverse complement strand
TTCCTCCTTCCTCCTTCCTCCATGTATGTGGACGATTGCGCCCTCGAGTCCGATATCGAAATGTATTTCCCTGATCAGTTCGTGCCCAACGACTCAGAGAGGATGTTGCTGTATCGTGAACTGGATAATCTGGCTAACCGTCACGACCTCGAGGCTTCGCTTGAAGCCTATCGTAACCGTTTGCGCGACCGCTTCGGTGCTATCCCAGAAGTGGCTGAGGAATTGATTCGCGTAGTGCCTCTGCGTGTGGCAGGTAAGCAACTGGGCGTGGAGAAGATCATGCTCAAGCAGCAGAAGATGATCCTCTTCTTCGTCAGCAATCCCGACAGTCCTTACTACCAGAGTGAAGCCTTCGGACGTGTTATCGAATACGCAACAAAAAACGTTCGCCGTTGTAACCTGCGTGAGGTCAACGGCAAACGCTCAATGGTTGTGTCCAACATCTCATCAGTGGATGCGGCACTTTCTATCCTCAATTCTATTTATCCAGTTCAGCTAAGTTCGCAGCAATCATCTCGTCAGTAACCGTGTAGTTCTGCAGGTCACCCTTGATGAAGGCCTCGTATGACGGCATGTCGATGAGTCCATGACCAGAGAGGTTGAACAGGATCACCTTCTCCTCACCCGTCTCCTTGCACTTGTTGGCCTCGCGGATGGTAGCGGCGATGGCGTGACAACTTTCGGGAGCAGGGATGATACCCTCTGTACGGGCAAAGAGCATACCAGCCTCGAAGGTCTCGAGCTGCGGGATGTCAACACCCTTCATCATACCGTCCTTGATCAGCTGACTGATAATCATACCTGCACCATGGTAGCGCAGACCGCCTGCGTGGATGTTGCTCGGACGGAAGTTATGTCCTAAGGTGAACATCGGCAGCAGCGGGGTGTAACCAGCCTCGTCACCGAAGTCGTAACGGAACTGACCGCGTGTGAGCTTCGGACAGCTGTCGGGCTCGGCTGCGATGAACTCGGTCTTCTTACCATCCAACAGGTTATGACGCATGAATGGGAAGGCGATACCACCGAAGTTCGAACCGCCACCGAAGCAGGCAATCACCATGTCAGGGTATTCACCTGCCATAGCCATCTGCTTCTCAGCCTCCAGACCGATGATGGTCTGATGCAGACCCACATGGTTCAGCACGGAGCCTAACGTGTATTTACAGTTCGGAGTGGTGGTTGCTAACTCCACAGCCTCAGAGATGGCTGTTCCTAATGAACCAGTATGTGTAGGATCCTTTGTCAGGATATCTTTTCCGGCACGGGTTGACATCGAAGGAGAACCCTCTACAACAGCACCGAAGGTACGCATGATACTGCTACGATAAGGTTTCTGCTGCATGGTGATCTTCACCTGGTAAACAGCACAGTCAAGACCGTAGATCTTGGCAGCATAGCTCAATGCGGCACCCCACTGACCAGCACCGGTCTCGGTGGTCACATTCTTCGTTCCTTCCATCTTGGCATAGTAGCACTGGGGGAGGGCAGAGTTGATCTTATGTGAACCTAACGGGTTGGTACTCTCGTTCTTGAAATAGATATGTGCCGGTGTTCCAAGAGCCTCTTCCAAAGCGTAGGCACGCACCAGCGGAGTACTACGGTAATACTTGTACTTGTCGAGCACTTCCTCGGGGATGTCAATCCAGCGATGCTCTGTATCCAGCTCCTGAACACAGCACTCGCGGGGGAAGATAAAGGCCAGGTCGTCAACGCCCAACGGCTGCTTGGTAGCCGGATGGATAGGCGGCAGTGGTTTGTTCACCATGTCGGCCTGGATATTGTACCACTGGGTAGGAATTTCACTCTCTTGTAAAATGAACTTTTTTTGTTTACTCATGATTGTTTTTTTATAGGGTTACATTCATTTCGGCGCGAAATTACGCTTTTTTGTGCACATATGCAAGAAAAACCCCACTATTTTTGGTTATTTTGTTATTTTATTTCCTATAAACCAAAACTACCCGTCCATCATGTTTGAATGAAACGGGTAGTTTTTCGTCAGAAACTAAAGCGCAGAAAGAATAGATGAATCATGCGCCACTTAATCAAAAGACTAACTATAATCCATACAGCATATCCTGAAACAACAATCCTACACTATAAATCCAACATTTGCGAAATCTTGCTTCTGAAATAATTAATGATTGTTAAACACATCTTTAATAGGTACTCGGATGTAATACGTATTTGATAATAAATATTTGTTTCTACTATAATGACGGCCTAATCATCTTAAACCTACCTGCAACACCAGTCGTTTTATGCTTTATTAACTATCCTCATCTGGCTTAACGAAAATGTTCCCAACATGGGAATAAAACGTTCCCAACATGGGAATAAAACGTTCCCAACGTGGGAATAAAGTGTTCCCAACGTGGGAATTACTCTTTTGCAAATAATCTAGGGAGAAATAGTAAACATCGGACAGCTTACATCACAATTTCACCTTTTGCTGTTTCAATGTTTGTCATAATCTTAAATTTCCTACTGCCACAACGGCTCACTTTCCCATCCTATAGGGAATCCCATGGCAGAACTATCTATTCCAGGATATGCAGCAAGTAGCGTATCAAGTTTTACCTTCATGTCATTGTGGGGTGAAATGATGTTCAGGAAATACTTGATGATACAAAGACTGAAATAGGCTTTCCTTTGTTTGACAGGAATGGTAATCCATGGTTGAGACATACGTCGCATTGTCAGCACTTGCAAAGCAAATGTGCGATTCCATATGCGAGCATGGTGACAACAGTTATTACGGGCAACGGTAATAATCGTCATCCAGGAATTAAAAACGGGTATGCCTAGCGCAAATTCCTGTGCTATCTTCTTTCGAATCTGATTACTCTTGATATTGTTGTATATCTTGGTCATCACGCCTAAAGGAAGAATCTCTGCTAGCATCCATGTGGGAGGATAAGGATCTGTATATTTATTGCGAAAATGCTTAATAAAATCCTCTCTCGACTTAGCCAATTCGGCATCTATGAGCTGTTTCGTTTTCACATAGGCATTGGCATCATAGAAACATGATGGGTCTGTCATCCAAAACGGATTGCCTGTTTCACGGCTCGTAATGTTTACAATGGCGCTTCTGACAGCAATCTCAATCTTTTCAATTTGATTGAACATCATCAATCGAAGATGTCTATCAAAACGGTACATATCCATAGCCTGATTGAATGCAGCACCAGGTTTGAATACATGATTCTCCTTAGGTGTGTTCAGGAGTGGATAAAGGTAAGCGCTGAATCTGTAATAGCCAATATGGCGGAGATAGTTCTCCGTCCTTGTAACGTTCTCGACATGAAGGCCACGTGATTGCAACAAAGCGGCCAACTGAGCAGGTGATGAATAGGTCTTTGAATAGTGTGCCATAATATTATAAAACGACCCGCCGATTTAAGCATTGTAAAGAGGCTTGGCGGGTTCTCGTGCTGCAAAAGTACGAATAATTTTTGAATCTCCAAAGGTTTTCCTTACTTTTTTAATATATCGTCTGCAAATATGTTCTAGGGAATCTTTAAGATATATGATTAGTCCATAGTTGTGACAGGAACTAGTCCCTGTCACTTTCTCACTTAATCACGACCACTTTCCCGTTTTGTATATACAATCCCTTTCTTGGTTGCGCCACGCGGATACCGTTGAGGGTGTAGCAAGGAGAATCATTAGGATGGCTTGAAACCTTCATGTCCTCAATTCCTGTTTCAATCGGCACGATGCTACCGAAACCGTTCCAAGGAATAGTTGAGCGGTATGCTTCTATAGCAGAGGTCGGTACATGTAAGGTGGCATACTCAATATAGGCACCATAAAAGCCATAGCTACCTATTTGAGGAACTATCTCAGCATGGCAGTAGAAATGCTCTAACCCTGAACATTCTAAAAATGCTCCGTATCCGATGTTGCTTACCTTGTCTCCTAAGGTAATTTCTTTCAAATTCTTGCACTTTTCGAAAGCCTGTTCTCCTATGCTTAATACATTGGAGGGGAGAACAATTTCTTTCAAGCCGTTACACCCCACGAAACAAGAGTGTGGAATGAAAGTGAGGTTCTCGCTGAATACGAACTCATTCAAGCTGTGACACTCAGCAAATGCCCAGTTTCCAATCGTTGTCACACTATTGGGTAAAATCAATGATGTAAGACTTGAACATTCTTGGAATGCCCCATCACCGATTTCTGTTACACCATCTGGTATTTCGATGGAGGTCAAACTCTTACAGCCAGAGAAAGCATCATCAACCAAGGTGGTCACTTTTTTAGGAATGTTGATGGACACCAAGCTACTGCAGTCTTCGAAACTGCCTAGTTCTGTCACGCTTTCTGGTATATGAATTGTTCTAAGACTCGAACATCCTCCAAATCCATCCAAGGATATAAGTCCTTCGGGAAAAGAAACAGTTGTTAAAGACTGACACCCATAGAACGAATAGGCACAAATGGAAGTGACTCCTTCGGGAATTATTACAGATTCCAAACTCCTACAGCCAGCGAAAGCAGATTCGCCAATTGAGACAAGATTTTTGGGGAAATTGACTGTGGTTAGATTGTAACAACTATAGAAAAGCTCTTCGGGAATAACTGTGAGGTTCTCAGGAAGATGGGCAGATGTCAGTTCCTTACAATTATAAAACACGCCCTGACCTAAATTTAGAACACTTTCTGGCAGATTAATCTCAAGTATTTTACTACAGCCCTCAAAGGCTTCATAGTCTATTGACTGGAGCCCATCGGGGAACGTGATGCTTTTCAAACTAGAGCACATAGAGAAGGCATACCTTCCGATGCTCGTTAGACTTTGAGGAAGACTAACAGAAGAAAGACGATTATCCTTAGAGAAAGTTGCTTGCTTAATTTCTGTAACACCTTCGGGTATGGTAACAGAAGTCAGTTCGAAGCATTCACGGAAAGCTAGTGCGGCAATAGAAACGACGTTGTAAACCACCCCCTCGTATTCCACAGTAGATGGGATATCCACTTTACCTGCGTATTTCTCATCACCTGTCACCACTTCTGCTATCTTTGCCTTTGGCACCAGATTGTAATAGATTCCATCTATCTTGGCATCGTAGGCGCTGACTGTTATAGATACCAGCAGGAACACGAATATAAATACGATCTTCTTCATAAGTCTTCTTCAATGGTCTTATAACGCTACGATAGAACCGAATCCGTTCCAGGGCTTCTTGTTTTTATACTTCTCGATGGCTGATGCGGGCACATGGAGGGTGGCATATTCAATATAGGAACCACTGAAGATATCGTCCCACGGACTGATTCTTGGTAATTCTTCACAATAGCAGTACACATCCTTCAGACTGGTGCAATCCCGAAATACATAATAGTCTATATAGGTCAGCGACTTCGGCAGACTAACAGTCTTGAGATTTGTGCAACCCTCGAAGGCAACTGCACCTATTTGTCTAACACCTTCAGGAATCACAAACTCTTCGAGCGCCGTGCAGTCCTTGAACGTTTCTCCATATAAGGTGTTATACGGCCACGATGTAACCCCCTTCAATTGACTGCATCCGAAGAATATGCCAGAACCTATCTGCGTGACACCTGAGGGGAGGGTGAAAGTGGTGAAGCCACATCTCTCGAAAGCCCTTTTCCCGATGGATCGCACATTGTCGGGGATGGTGAGTTGAGTCAACGACTCACAGCCTGAAAAGGCATCATCGCCGATGGCATCAATACCGTTAGGAAGAGTGATGTTTGACAGCTTAGGACAGTTGGCAAAACAGTTGTTGGGCACCCTTGACAAGTTGTCTGGCAGGCGGACTGACTCCAGGTTGTTGCAGCCAGCGAAAGCACCACTTCCTATAATACTTACATGATGAGGAATCACAACAGTCGTGAGTGAGTTGCAATAGGAGAAGGCACCACTACCTATTTCCACAAGATCCTCGGGCAGAGTGATCGATGGTAAGGATATACACTCACCAAAGGCTGAAGTGAGCGTTCTCAAACGGTTGGGTAGATGTACCTCTGTCAGACGGTGGCACATGTCACACATGCCCCAAGGCAGTTCCTCTATGTCGTCAGGTAAGATCAGCTTACGAAGTCTGCTGCAATGGTAAAAGGCCTGATAGCCAATCTTTGTTACGCTATTGGAAATGATCAATGAGCGTAGATTCTCACAATAATAGAATGCGTTGCCGGTAATTTCCGTTACAGTATATTCCACGCCATCATGTTCAATTGTTGAGGGAATGGTGATATGTCCTTCATACCATTCATTGCCCGCTGTCACTATAGCTATCTTTGCCTTGGGAATTAACTGATAGAACAGACCGTTGATCTTGGCATCATACGCCTCTGATGAATATTCATCCCTTGGTCCACTAAACAAAGGGTCATAGCCATCATTAAGATCGTCATTATTAGTAATACCATCAATGTCATCATCATCCTTAGAGCAGGATGAGAGGGTGGTCATTGTCATTGCCATGAACAACATGGTGATCATTGTAATCTTCTTCATACGCTTTTTTCTTTTAACACTCTACAAAGATAACGAGTGGCGAAGCAAAAATATACCCCGTGCGTTTGCTATTTTGGATTTATTAACAATATAGATACAAACTGAATGACAATATTTTATACCTTTGCTAAGAATATGGACAAGGTGATTTGTTAAAAAATGACAATTATCTTGCACCACCACGTAGGTTTTTCGGCTCATACCCGTTATATCAATAAACAAACAAAAGAATTAGGTATATGAAAAAGGTAATACTTACATTAGTGGTCCTGCTGACTTCGATCAATGCCAGCGCCTATGATGCCAAGATCGACGGCATCTACTACAATCTTGTGGAGAAGGGTAAGGTGGCTGAGGTTACAACCGGAGATAAGAAATATACAGGCGAGTTGAACATCCCTTCAACAGTGAAGTATCAAGGAACTGTTTACACGGTGGTTATCAACAAAGGAGCGTTGGAAGGCCAAGACCTGTTTACTTCCCTCATCCTGCCGGAAGGTATGACGGAGATAAAAAGTAGAACGTTCCATGATTGTTCAAGCATGAAGACTGTTGTTCTGCCACGGAGTATCACAATAATTGGCGAGGGGGCTTTCCAGAACTGCGCAAGTTTGGAGTCTATATCGTTGCCCGATGGGCTTCAGACAATCGGCAAGAATGCTTTTGCAGGATGCCATAGTCTTGTGGAATTTGTGATACCCAATAGCGTGGAGTCGGTGGGAGAAGGTCTGTTGGTGAGCTGTAATTCCCTGAAATCGGTAACCTTATCGAATAAGATGACTACTATCCCAGTAGAAATGTTCAAAGAGTGTAGCAGACTTGCCTCTATCCATATTCCATCAAACATCAAGACGATAGAAGCAGGAGCTTTCCAGAATTGCGAGAAAATGGAAACAGTCTCTTTTGCCGAGGGGGTTAAAATCATCGGGCAAGGTGCCTTTTCTGGTTGCGGGTCATTGAAGGAGTTGTCTCTCCCAGAAAGCTTGGAGACAATTAAAGAGAGGGCTTTTTCTTATTGCGAATCCTTGTCGAAGATAAGACTCCCAGAGGGGATAACCACCATCGAATGGAATGCTATCACGCATTGTAATAGTCTTGTTTCGATAAACATACCTAAAAGTGTTCCTGTGGTTAGCTATATCAATTATTGCCATGGTTTACCATCTGTGGATTTTCCGGAAGGTATCACGTCAATCGGAGGTTTTACCGAAAGCTATGCAATTACTTCCATCGAATTGCCGAGTACTGTGGAAAGTATTTATGGTTTTGACGGTTGTCATGCCTTGAAGAAGATCAAGCTCAACGAAGGACTTCAGAGTATGGGAGGGTTTATCGATTGTGATAACCTGACATCATTGACGATTCCAAATAGCGTGACATCGATTACTTACAGGGCATTAAAGGGTTGTCTGAAGCTGAAGAAAGTGAAGATAGGAGAAGGAGTCAAGGAAATCGGTAGCGAGGCATTTAATAATTGTAAGGAGTTGAAGGATGTGTATTGCTATGCCGAGGATGTGCCGACATCAAAAAGCTGGTTCACTGGCTCGTACATTGAATATGCTACGCTGCATGTACCTGAATCAGCCATAGCAGCATACAGTTCGACGATTCCCTGGAGTATGTTTGGTAATATCGTGGCGATTGGAGAAGACGACCCAGGGGAAGAGGAAGAAGAGGAACAGGTTCATTATAATGCCGATTTCTATGTAGATGACATCGGATATGACTATTACGATGACTATCTTGATCCATCTGGCTTTAACCAGAAGGCTGTATTACTCTCTGATGGCAATCATTTTACAGGTAAGGAATTGGTGATGCCTCTGAAGGTGGAAAACGAAGGTACGGAATACCTTGTTGTTGGTACTGGCAAACGTGCATTTATGTGGAACAACCATATCGAAAAGGTTGTGCTTTCAGAGGTGTTCCAAACGATAGGCATGGAATCATTTGAAGGTTGTGAGAACCTGAAGACCATCCAGTTCCCTAATAGCTTCAGGGAAATAGGACGGGCGGCATTCAAGGGATGTATCCGCTTGGAGAATGTTACGCTGCCCAACAAGGTGCAGGTTCTCAGGTGCGAAGCCTTCAGCGGATGTAGCAACATGACCAGATTCACCTTCCCTGTGAGTGTGGAAACGCTTGAGTCGTATAAATTGTTGGCCGACTGCTCTTCCTTGGAAGAGGTGAGGATACCGTTAGGAAGCTATTACAGTGTTATTGGCGATTCTATTGTTAAAGGAATACATGCCATGCAACCTAATTTCTTTACCAAGACCTTTATCAATTGCAGGATCCTGAAAGTTGCTGAGTTGTGCGGAGAAGGTTGGCATGCTGGTGGAACGGAGTTTTACATGGATCATGCCTTCGACGGATGTGTGTCGTTGGAGAAGATCAGGGTTGTTGACGAGGAGCCCCCTGTGATTAATGATGCGTTCTCTGATGAACAGTATAACACCATCGTCATTGTGGTTCCTTCTGGAAGAGTCGATGACTATTCTCATGCCGAAGGTTGGAAGTTGTTCAAGCATTTCACGACAGTAGGAGAGGATATGACCACTGGCGATTCAGGCGATTGCGGAATGGGTGTTTCTTACAACTTTGACAAGAAAAGCGGTAAGTTGACGATTGTAGGAAGTGGTGATACCTATAACTATAGTTACAGCTATGGTAACACACCATGGCATGCCTATAGAGAAATGGTTCGCAGTGTATCAATCGGTAACAACGTGACGTCCATAGGAGAAGCCCTCTTCAAGGATTGCTCCAATATGACAACCGTGACCATTCCCAGTAGCGTGACTAAGATCGGAATGTATGCGTTCGAGAACTGTAGTAGTCTGCGTGCAGTTGATATTCCTGAGGGAGTGACGGTACTGAATAACAGTCTGTTTGCCGGCTGTAGCAGTCTGAAGGAAATCGTGATACCCAAGAGTGTGACCACCATCGGTGATCTTGTGTTCTCTGGCTGTACAGGTATGACCTCTCTTACTTGTCTCAATCCCACTCCTCCAACATGCAATGGTTATCATGGTCTGGGTGTTGACTACTCCATCCCGCTCTATGTTCCCGAGGGGAGTATGGTGAAATACAAGGCTGCTGAGCATTGGCGGAACTTTGTGATTATCCGCGAGATTGCTGAAGAAGGAAGTGACGGCATCTGGCTGACCATCAACGATGGAGCGCATGGCAGTATGAGTTTGAAGATCGATACGGAGCTGCCTTACCTGACACTGCGGTTCACGCCCGAAGATGGATGGTATATCTATAGTGTCATGCTCAACGAGGAGGATGTGACGGCGGAACTCTCAGAAGACGGCACCTATACCACTCCTGCCATCACCGCCAATAGTCGTCTGTCAATAATCTATGCCGATAGTAGTACGGGAATGGCAAAGGTTCAATCGGATACGCGTCTTGAGGTGAGGCCAACGACCAACGGACTCTCATTGGGCGGTCTTACGGCAGGCGACAGGATCTCGATTTATACCACCAATGGTCAGTGCGTATATAATGCACAGGCAACAGGTTCGCAAGTAGAGATTCCCCTGACACTCCATCAAGTGTATATTGTCAAAGTAAACACCCAAACCTTGAAGGTTTGCCTATGATATAAATAGATGAAGCAAAGACATGCAGAGATAGAACAGCTGTTCCGCAGGTATCATGCCCGACTACGGCTGGTGGCCAACAGGTTCCTGCACGATGACGAGGAGAGCAAGGATGTTGTGAGCGACATCTTTACCCGCATGATGCAGACCGGTAAGCTGCCTGATGCCGACAAGGTGGAGCCCTATCTCTACAATGCTGTCAGACATCGTTGCATGGATATCCTTGCCCACAGACAGGTGCGGCAGCGGGTGGAACTGTTGTTACCAGTAGATCATACGGTATATCTCTCTGAGTCGTACGAAGAACAGCGGTATTCAGAACTGCGACGTTTTGTTGATACGGAACTGACCGAGCAGACGCGACGGGTGTTCCTACTTCGTTTCGACAAACATATGAAATATCAGGAGATAGCAGCAGAACTGGCCGTGAGCGAAAAGACGGTGTATCAGCATCTGCATCAGGCCATCACCAGTCTGCATAAACATTTTAATGAGGAAGAAAGATGAAAACGACCAACTTGGAAGATAAACTGACGGAGGTGCTCAAAGCAACGGAGCATCCGGAACAGTACACCGACGAGCAGTTGCAAGAGCTGTTGGCCGACGAGGAGTGTGCCGACTACTACCGTCTGATATGTGATGCAGACAATGCCTTTGCTGAGCTTCCTGAGGAGAGCGAGGAGGAGATAGAGGAGGAATGGCAACGCATAACCCGCAACAGTCAACCTTCTAATTTTCAATTATCGAAGGTTGCAGCAGCAATCTTCGCTGTCCTGGCTTTGTCTGCTGTTTCCTATGCAGCCGTCAAACTACTGTCTGCCCGTCAGCATCCGTCAACAACTGAAGTAATTACAGAAACTCCGCAAGTAAGCGAGAACACAGCTACTCCATTACCTGAACCTGCTGACACCATCCAAGTATTCCAAGATGCCGAACTGCAGGAAATCCTGACAGTTGTGGCTAACTATTATAAACTCCATACTGATTACCGCAGTGAGGAGGCCCGTCATGTTCGTCTCTATACCAAATGGAACAAGGCTGAGAGCGCCGAGAAAATGGTGAAGCGTCTAAATAGGTTTGATAAGGTGAACCTGACGCTGGAAGGGGACGTGCTGACCGTTCGTTAGAGAGAAGTGAAAAGAATAATATGTCTGACCGCTTTAGTGCTTGCTGCGACCGCCCTTTGGGCGCAGCAAACCTTTCGTGGCGTTTCACTTTCGGAGGCTTTGGTCACGCTGGATCAGACATCACGTCAGTACGACATCTCTTTTGTGTATGATGAATTAGAGGATTTCACCGTGAGCAAGACCATCCCTAAGGGCTGTACGCTGCCTGATGCCGTCAGGATGGTATGCGGCTTCTATCCCGTGAGGATTGTGGAGCAAGGCAGGGAGATCTTCGTGGAATGTATGCAGAAAGCGCATACGAAGCTGAGGGGGCGGATTGTTGACAATGACAATCAGCCTGTGCCATACGCCAATATCGCTTTGTTCAGTATGACCGACTCGCTACTGATAGGTGGCGGGGTGAGTAACGAGGCGGGTGACTTTGTCATTCCCTGCAGTGCTGAACAGGCGAGGGTGCGCATCAGCTGTGTAGGTTTCCGAACTATTAACCGAACCATGAACATCGGATTGGTGGGAACCATCCGTATGCAGATGGAATCGTACTACATCGATCAGGTGACCATCCGCGGTGCTGCTCCCATTATCCGTTACCAGGATGACCGTCTGGAGTATCTGGTATCCAACGACGCATTTGCCAAAGGACAGAATGGCTTGGAACTGATGGACCGTGTGCCGATGGTGAGTATGATAGAGGGCGTGATCAGTATCTTAGGACGAGGACGTGCAGGACTGATGATCAACGGTAGGGTGGTGAATAACGACGCTGAGACCATCCGTCAGAAGCTATGGGCGATGCAGGCTGAGAACATCGAACGCATCGAGGTGGTCACCATGCCTACGGGTCGTCAACGAATGGAGGGTGGCGGTTACGTCAATATCGTGATGAACCATGATCAGATGCTCGGCTGGCGGGGGGATTTCAGTGGAACGATAGAGCCTGATGAGGATAGGAACTGGCAACTTGGCGGAACCATAAACTATGCCACCAAGCGTTTCGATGCTTCGTGGAATGTCTATGGGAACTATATAACCGAGGGTGTGAGTCAGATGACTACCTATCAACGCCCCTTGGAGTTTGAGAAGTATTCGAATATGCTCGACGAGCGGAAGGATAAGGAGGTGAGTACAGGACTGACGCTACACTACCAACCGACAGCAGGATGGGAAACGGGTGCGATGCTTTCGTACAGAGAAGGCAAGAGCGAGAGTGCGCTGACGGATGACGGAAGGATGCACTTCGGCATTAACTACGCACCTTTTGCGGGATTAGGTCCTGACATCAAGGAATATACCACCAACTCGGTCTCGATGCTCTCACCCATGGGAAAGATGCACTCCGCCAGTCTTACGGCCTACAGCGACTGGCAGTTATCACCTCTCTTCCCCCTCCTCAAAGAGTCAGGGGTGGCTTCGCTTACCTACAACTATTACAGCAAATGGGGCAAGCGCGGGTCGGCTATGGATGGTCGTGCCGATATTCCCATCTACGAGGATGCCTCGGATGATCCCTACCACCTGCTGAATGCCTTTGTACTTGATACCGACTACCGTATTCATTCCGTGAAGCTCGACTTCTCCCTGCCGTTCTCTTGGGCTCACATTGAGACGGGTTTGGGCTATACCGACATCGATAATACGGTGAACAAGTTTCAGGAGACGGAGAGTCAGGCGGTGCCCGACTATAATGCGTACAGTTATCAGGAGCGTAATACTACGGCTTACCTGTCGATGATGAAGCAGGTGCTCCCACAACTGTCTGTCATGGCCAGTCTGAACTGGGAATACTCGTGGCTGAGAGGTAAGGAGGAGGATCTGACCAGACGACTGAAAACGCGACAGACGCTCGGTCGTCTCCTGCCATCCCTCACCCTTAATTATCAACTATCATCTATCAACTGTCAACTAACAGCGGGTAGAACCATCGACCGTCCTGTCTTTGATGAACTGAACCGCGTACCTATCTATACCACCATGACGAGTCTGGTATCCGGCAATCCTGCTCTGTCGCCTGGTCTTACTGATTATATCGGACTCTCCTTGCGGCATCCCAGCGGTCTCTATGCGAACCTCTGGTACCGTCATGGTAAGGATCAGACGGAGTGGGTGACGCGCTTCCAGATAGATAACTTCCAACGCTATATGGTGGAGTATCAATCTACACGTCCTGAGAACTGGCTCAATGAACATCAGAGCGGACTCTTCCTGCGCTACCAGCCCCATCTCTCCTCTCTCATCTCTCCGCTTTCATCTCTCAATCTTGTTATTGAGGGAACGCTCTACTATTATCACGGTCGTTCGGTGGCACCTGATCTTGACCGAAATGAGAACGATCTCTTCAATCCCAACAAGCCTGAGTTGCATGGGTGGGGGAAGACGGTGGCCCTCGCGGCGGATCTCTTCCTAAACCGTCAGCATACGCTGGTGCTCAATGCCCGCTATGATCATTGGTTCCGTCAGTTGGAGAAGATGACTGTCATTGATGGTTTCGGCTATCCCACGATGACGCTGCGCTACTCGTTGCTGAACGAACGACTGAATTTGTCGCTGAATGTTTGTGATCCTTTCCATCAGCATATCACGGATGCCACTCGTATCTATAACTGGTTTACCGAACGGGTGCATACCCGTCATGATTCCCATACGGTCAGTCTTACTGCTACTTGGTCGTTAGGTAGTCAGGTACGTCGCACTTATCGTGACAAGAAGGATACAGAGACGCAGCGTGCGGAAGGGCGGAAAGAATTGAAAATTGAAAATTAACTACGTTGACTTTTGTCACGACTCGGCCAATTATGCAAGCATGTTGGCACTCGCTGCTCCAAAAGTTGAGAATTGAAAATTAATATAATGAAGAAGGTATATCTAATTATTTTAACCTTGTTGCTGCTTTGTGCATGTGGCGAGGATATAGAAACGGAGGAGGAACGACTCGTCTATGATCCCTATGATGCCAAGATCGAGGGTATCTGTTACCTGCTCTCGGCAGATACGCATACGGCCACTGTTACGGCTGGTGATGTTTACTATAGGGGTGATGTGGTTATCCCGGAAAGCGTTCAATATGGTGGTACAAACTACCAGGTTACGACTGTTGCTCCCAAAGCCTTCTTCGACTGCCGTAATCTGCGCTCAGTAAGGATGCCCAACAGCATTACCAACATCGGTGAGAGTGCTTTCCTTGAGTGCATCAACGTGGAGATGATCAAGCTGCCTGACGGACTGACAGCCATCCCTTCGAGGATGTGCAGGGGGTGTTATGCGCTGAAGTCGGCTGACCTCCCGTCAACCATCACTTCCATTGGCTATGAGGCGTTCTCTAACTGTACGTCGTTGAACTCCCTGACGATTCCCGATGGGGTGGAGGATATTGGTGTCAGCGCGTTCTTCTGCTGCTCATCGCTTACTTCCATCCAGCTTCCATCCAGCGTGAAGTCATTAGGCTGGCAGGCTTTCACGGGTTGCACAGCTCTTACAACCGTTTCGTTGTCGGAGGGCTTGACCAGGATTCCTGCAGAGTGCTTTGCGCATTGCTCACGACTTGCGGAAGTGGATATCCCTGAGGGGGTGGTCTATCTGTCGGAACACTGCTTCACCAATTGCGTATCACTTACCCGCTTCACGCTGCCGCAGTCGTTGAAGTCGCTTGACAGAGGTGTATTCGAATATTGTACCGGACTTACCTCCATGACCATCCCGCAAGGAGTGAGTCAGGTGGGTGCCTTGCTATTCTCAGAATGTAGTCATCTGACCGCTGTTGAATGGCATCCGCAGACAATTCCTGAAGGTACCTTCAAGAACTGCAAGGCGCTTGCGGAATATGTCGTGCCCGAAGGGGTAACCCATATCTATGCCAATGCCTTTGATGGTTGTAGCAGTCTGACGGTACTTTCATTGCCTGCCACCCTGCAGACTATCGCTCCTGGGGCGTTCAAGGACTGCTCAGCACTGCGTGATGTGGTTGGTTATGGCACAACACCTCCTGAACTGCCTTTCCCCACAGGAACTGCAGCCGATGCCCGATTGGTATTTGAGGATGTGGATCTCAGTCAGGTAACACTCCGCGTACCTGCTGTCGCCCTTTCTGCATGGCAGCAATCACCCCTGTGGAGTCCTTTCGGTTCTATCGTCAATTTTTGATTTTTCACTTTTCAATTTTTCAATTTTACAATTTTTCAATTTTCTCCGGGGTAGGTTTTTGAGGGTTATACCGTCTATATAATAGAAGGTGTAAGCCAAAAGTGTTCTGATTACTATTACGACAATGAAAAAGTTTATTACGACACTCCTTTCAGTGTTGCATTTCATTGCCATGCTTGCATGCTGGATGGGAATGATCTTTGTGATAGTCGCCTGTGATGAATCAGCGGTGACCGAAGAGATCGTTCCCTTTCCGGCAACGTCATCATCGTCGTTGGATAACAAGCATGCTTCTCTGCTGTTGACGAGGAAAGACAGTGCGGAATGGGATTATGAGCACACAGGACTGCCCGTTTGCTATATCTCTACCAACGATGGCTTACCCATCACTTCAAAGACGGAATATGTTGAGGCTTCCCTGCGCATAGAACAAAACGGTGTACTGCTGTTCGAGGATACACTGCTCAACATTCGCGGAAGAGGACACTCCAGTTGGACTGACAGTCCTAAGCATCCCTATAGATTGAAACTCAGTCATAAGGCATCCCTCTTGGGCATGTCAGCCAACAAACACTTCGTGTTACTGTCGAACTATTTCGATAAATCACTCATGCGGGCAGCCATCGGCTTTAAGATTGGAGAGCTGTTAGAGAGCAGTTGGACACCTGAGAGTCGTTTCGTGGAACTGGTGTTCAATGGGGAGTATCAAGGGAACTACCAACTGACGGAGTCGGTAAAGGAAGGCTCTGACCGCATCCGTGTGGATAAGACGGGATTCCTCACCGAGTATATATACCCTGACCGGATTGCTGAGGAGAAGGTGTTCATCCAGACCATCGACAGTGGTTATTATTATAAGTTCATGTATCCTGACGAGAAGAATATCACGCCCCAACGGGTTCAATATGCGGATGATCTGATGAACAGACTGGAAAGAGCACTCAACCGACCATCGAAACCGCATGAGTTTGCCGACATCATCGATGTGGAGTCGTGGGCCAAGTGGTTCTATCAGCAAAACCTCCTGATGCTCGAGGAATGTAATATGTATATGGTGAAGTATGACGATACGGATGATAGTCGTCTGGCCATGGGACCGATGTGGGATTTCGACTGGTGCCTGGGTTCGGGCTATTATTTTGGCACGGAACGCCCCAACCCCAACCACCATCTCGTATCAACGCACTATTTCAGGAAACTGGCAGCTGATAGTCTGTTCATGGCCGAGGTGGCGCGTCTGCACCGAAAATATGGACCCAAGGTCAGGGAGGGTGTACTTAACTATTACGAGGAACTGTGCGAACATCTCAGATTGTCGCAGGAGCTGAACTATCAACGCTGGCCCATCCTCAACCAACGCATCTCCATTGGTGCCTATCCCTTGGGCAGTTGGGAGAGGGAAGTGGCATGCGACCGTCAGTTCTTCCTGGCGCACTATGAATACCTGGAGAGCATTTTTTGATGGTGAAGTAACTATTCCGAACATGAAGAACGCTCAATTATTTGGTTTTTCTCGCACTTATTCGTACTTTGGCTACGCCGAAAGTACTCTCGCTCGAAAATGAAAAGAAAAGTAAACTTTCCTTTTGCATTTTGCTCGCTAATTCGTACCTTTGTGCACAAAAAATAGAAAAGATGACACTATATCCCCAATTGATTATGGACGCGCTGGCCACGGTGACGTATGCCGGCACGAAGAAGAACCTCGTGGAGAGCGGAATGGTGGCCGACACCCCAAGTATTGTCGCCCCGCAGAAAGAGGGTGATAACTGGAAAGTGAAGGTGGTACTGGAGTTCCCCCGTGATACCGATCCGTTTTTGAAGTCAACCGTGAAGGCCGCAGAGGCTGCCATCAAATACCATTGCCAGAAAGAAGAAAGCATTGATGTAGAGATCATCACCGAGTTCAAAAGCAAACCCCGCCCAGAGGTAGGACAGATGTTGCCTGGGGTAAAGAACATCATTGCCGTGAGCAGCGGCAAGGGTGGAGTAGGTAAGAGTACCGTGGCTGCCAACCTCGCCATCGCCTTGGCACGTTTAGGTTATAAGGTAGGTCTTTTGGATACGGATATCTTCGGTCCTTCTGTTCCCAAGATGTTCGGTGTAGAAGATGAACGACCATATGCCGTGCATGTGGATGGGCGCGACCTGATCTGTCCGATTGAGAAATATGGGGTGAAACTGTTGTCTATCGGCTTCTTTGTGAGTCCGCAGACAGCCACTTTATGGCGCGGTGGCATGGCTTCGAATGCCTTGAAGCAGTTGATTGCTGATGCTGACTGGGGCGAACTCGACTATTTCATCCTTGACACACCGCCGGGAACATCCGACATACACCTTACCTTATTACAGACACTCGCCATTACAGGTGCCGTGATTGTAAGCACACCGCAGGAGGTTGCCTTGGCCGATGCCCGCAAAGGCGTGGATATGTACCGCAATGAGAAGGTGAACGTACCTATTCTCGGTCTTATCGAGAACATGGCGTGGTTCACTCCTGCCGAACTACCTGAGAATCGTTATTATATCTTTGGTAAGGAGGGATGTAAGAAACTCGCCGAGGAACTGAAGGTGCCCTTACTGGCTCAGATTCCTATCGTTCAAGGCATCTGCGAGAATGGTGATAATGGAACGCCCGTGGCGCTTAACAGTGATACCATGACTGGTCTGGCCTTCGTCAATCTGGCACAAGCCGTAGTAACTGTTACGAACCGTCGTAACAAGGAAATGGAAGCCACCAAGATCGTAGGAATGAAATAACAGTCAACGTAGTTAACCGTTAACTGTCAACTTATTCTTTGCCGCTTGAGCCTTCTCCTTCA
This sequence comes from Prevotella sp., assembly GCA_017561825.1. GTDB lineage: Bacteria > Bacteroidota > Bacteroidia > Bacteroidales > Bacteroidaceae > Prevotella. Next base: position 10,172 of record JAFZBK010000034.1, on the reverse strand, counting down.
TATACTCCAACCGCTGCAGTGCATGACGACGGGTATGGATGATCTGGAAGCGATAGACGGCACAGGTAGCGATGAAGTACGCCACTACATGAATCCATAGCGCGATGTACTCAGGACGTACATCATGCAAAGTAGCCCCCATGGAGCTGAGACGGATGAAGCCCCGTACGCCGAACGTACTGGGAAACAGCCATGAGAAACCTTGCCAATAGCCAGGGATATTGTTCTGCGGCCATGACACACCACTGAGGAAGAGCAAGGGCAGACTGGCAAAGACTACCAAAAGGATGACGTTCTCGCGGTAGCGTACGATACAGCTGACGAACATACCAAAGAAGATACATGCCAGGATATACGGCAAGAGCAGTCCGATGACATCGCTAACGCGGAACAGGGAGGGGAAGCCGAAGAAACGTGGTATGGCGAGAACGAGCCATGCACTTGTCACAACACCCACCATGAAGTAGCACATGGACTTTCCGAACACGATACGGAAGAGTCCGTTGTAGTGCTTGCTGATGGGTACGAGGTCCTGATAACGGTTGTTCTCACGGGCAGTACCCGCAGCCAGTCCGATACCCAATACCAGTGTTTGCTGGATGATCAGGATGAGTACGGCGGGAATGAGGAAGCTACCATAGCCACCCGCGGGATTGAATATCGGCACTTCTTCATAGGCCAAAGGCTGCACGGTGATCTCGTCTTCCCGATGCGTGGTATTCCCACTGAGTGCTACCTTTCTTTTCGCACCGAGGTCGGAAGCCACAGCCTGTGCCGTTTGGTAGATGGCTTTGTAGGTCATCATCAGACTCATATCAGTGTACACGCTGACGCTGGTCTGCTCCATCCGATTCAGTCGTGAGGCGAAGTCGGCAGGGATATACACAATACCGTCAACCACCTGTTTCTGCACCAGATCCTTGGCCTCGCTCATGTCGTTACACTTATAAGCCACCTTCACGTCGGGAGAGGCATTGTATTCGCGGATGAACTGTCGACTAATCTGGGAATGACTCATATCCACAACGGCCACAGGTACATTGTGTATTGTTTCGTTGTTATAAGCCCATGAATAGAGTAGGGGATAGAACAAGGGCACGAGGAAGAAGAAGATGAGTACGCCCTCGTCTTTCACGGTGGCCTTCATCTCCTTTGCCCAGATATAACAGGCATCGTGGATGCCCTCATTAATCTGTCCCCATAATCCTTTTTCCTTATCCATACTTTTACTTGTAACTTGTCACTTATGGTATATATACATACTCCAACATCGCCTTCCTGATGTTACGTGTCACGAACAACGGCAGGATGATGAAGATTCCCATTGCCATGAAGTTAAACCACGCCAGATGCCAGGGGTAGCCATTGAAGCAGCACATCTGATAGATCATGTAGAAGTGTCGCAACGGAAACAGCTGAGCTGCCGTCTGGAAAGCCCCATCCATTGCCCTCACAGGGAAGGTGAATCCGCTGAGTGTGAAGCTCAACATCGCCCATAGTGAACAGATACTCATTGACATGCGTAACGATGGGAACAACCCGAAGGCGAACACGCCGAAGCTTTGTGACGAGACTACGGCAAGGAATCCTAGTAACAGAAGCATCCACACACTACCCTGATGAGGGAAGTGAAGGAAGCCGAAGAGATACCAAAGATAGCCGTAAGTGATTGTCAGGAAGATCAGCGTATGCGGCAACAGTTTCCCCAACAATGCGACATGTATGTCATTTCCCGCTATCCTCATCAGCTGCTGGGAGGTCTTGAACTTCAGTTCCGTACCGATAGTATAAGCGGTAATGAGGAAGATGAAGAGCATGATGATACCTGGTATCAGCAAAGCACTGAGGTAGAGGTTGTAGCTCACCCAAGGATTGTTCACGGGGTGGAGGTCGATGGTGATGGGTTGCAACAAGGCCATGGTCTGTTCTGGTGTAAAGCCCTTGGCCTGCATGGTCTTCTTTCCCACTGCTGCAGACCCCAATGTGCTGATCGTTTTGAGGTCGCGATACAACAGGGAACCAGCCGTGAGTGAGGTGTAGCTATAATAGAACGAAATTTTCGGTCGTCTGGAAGCCAGCAGGTCTCTTGTCGTTCCTTCCGGTACATACAGGAAGGCATAGATCTTGTTCCGCTGGATGGCCTGTCGTGCCTCCTGCATACTGTTATAGTAGCCCACCACCTTACTGGTTTGGAAACCGTCGAGCTGACGGATCAAGGCACGTGTTGTGGTGGTGTTGTCCAGATCGACAATTCCTACGGGCATATCAGTAGGCTGACCTTCCCCGAGGACGGTGGTGAAGAATACAATGACGGCAATAGGGAACACCACCATGCAGAAACCATAGATGGGGTTCTTTCTCAGTATGCCGCATTCACGACGGGCAATACTGAATATCCTCGTCAAAGCATTACTTTTCACCTAATACTGATTATTTATCACTTATCACTTTTTGATAATCAGTGACATACCAGGTCGCAGACCGTCGAACTTCTCCACAGGACGAGCCTTTACCTCGAAGGTCTTCAGGTCGTACTGACCGTTGGCCTTGGTGGCCTTCCATACAGCGAAGGATCCCTGGTCCTTGATGTAGTACACCTTCATCTTCAGGTCTTTCTTGAAGGCCGGACTGTAGGCAGTGAACTCCGAGCCGACGGTCATACCCTCTAACTGGTCCTCACGCACATTGAAGGTTCCCCACATGTCGTTCATCACGGCAATACTCATGATGGGAGCTCCTGTTCCAACCAGTTCACCTACCTTCGGATAGATATCACTTACCTCGCCTTCCATCTGAGCCACCTGAACGGTTTCACGCATATAGGAGTTCACTTCGGCCACAGCACCGCGGGCACGGTTCACCTGAGCGGCAGCGGCAGCTTTCTCCTCGGCGCGGGCACCTTCAACAGCCATGTCGTACTGACTCTTAGCGGCTTTCTCCTGAGCCTCACTGGCCTTGTACTGAGCGAACACCTCGTCACGCTTCTGGGCGGTAATAACTCCTTCGTTGAACAACCGCTGTACGCGGTCGTAACTCTTCTTCGTGACTTCCGCGGCGGCCTTTGCCTGTTGCCACAGCTGATAGGCGGCTTGTACCTGCTGCTTGCGGGCACCACGCTGCGCCATCTGACTCATTGCGGCTGCGGCATCTTCGGCACCCTGTGCCTGTGTTTTCTTTGCTCGCACCTCAGGGGCGTCGAGGATGGCAAGGGTATCTCCTACCCGTACGAAATCACCTTCTTTCACACGAAGTTCCAGAATACGTCCCGGTACCTTGCTCGATACGCGATACTCCGATACTTCCACTTCTCCCTGAATCTCATCAGGCTTCTGATCGATAGTAAAGAAACCGATCAGGGCTACGATCACGACCACTGCTATAAAGCCGAGAATGGCAAGCAGGATGTTGTTGTGCTGTTGTTTTGCTGACATATGTTAGTCAATTTTCGATTTTCAATGATTAATTCTCAATCTCATTCCAGAATACCCAGTGCTTTCTTCATACCGATCTGTGACAGACGAAGGTCGATCTCAGCATCAATCTTCTGTGTCTGGGCCTGCAGCCAAGCGGTCTGGGCTTCCATCACCTCGGTAGCGGTCATCACGCCCTCGGCAAATCCCAGGTTGGCGCAGCGAAGATTCTCTTCAGCCTTTTCCACGTTCTTCAGACTCATTCCGTATTTCTTGTTGGCTTCGCGCATCTTGAACAGACTCTGGTTCACCTGCAGTTCAATAAGCTCAGTGGCTTCGGCCAGCTCCATGTTGGCGATGGTGGTAGCTGCCTTACTGGCGCGGATCTTGTAGGCTCCTTCCTGCCAGCTCCATACGGGTACTCGTACTAAAATACCAATGTTCCACACTCCGCCGAACTTATGCTCAAAGCCGTTATACACACTGGGATTAGTAACCAGATAACCACCAGTGAGTGCTACCTGCGGCAGATAGGCGGCACGTACCAGACGGGTGGATTCCTTTGAGATGTCAACGGCTTTCCCCAGCATCTCCAGCTCGGGGCGGTTCACCAAGGCAGTCTCTATGTCACCGTCGGTCATGTCGCACACGGTTGTCAACTCCTCCTTGTTCTCATCCTCGAGGGTGATATTACTGTCGATGGGGAGTCCGCACTGCTGGCACAGCAACATCTTAGCCAGTGCCAGACCGTCCTCTGCCTGTGTGACCGCCATCTCGGCCTCGTTCACCTTCACGCTCACCTTCAGTCCGTCGGCACGAGTGGCCACACCTTCATTGATCATCTTCTGTACATCACCGTCGAGCTTCTGTATCAGTTCGAGGAAACTGTTGGCCAGCTTGTTCTTCTGATTCAGCGATACCACCAGCCAGTAGGTGTGATCTACATCATACAAGGTGTTCTGGATGGTGCCCTTGGTGGACGATGCCGTGATCTCTTCGTTCAAGTCGGCCATGCGGTTGGCGGCGGTGATAGCGCCTCCCATGTACAGCGGTTGCTGCACCATGACTGCTGCACCGAACATGTTCCTGTTATTGGTTCGGAAGGCCTTACGGATATCTGTACCCACGCTGTTCAGTGCCTCGGCCATCGGAGTAGCAAGCTGTCCTGCCATCTGTCCGAAAGCCTGTGCCTGCTGCGGCGTGATCAGTCCTTGCTGCGCCATGGTGGTGAGTGCCTCGGGCAACTTGGCATTGGCACCTGATACCGCGGTGGTACCGATGTTGTCCAGACTGCTCTTCTGCTGATCGTTCAGCAGTGAGATTTCCTTGCTCAGCAGTTCGTAGCCACCGATGGCATCCACCTTCGGCAGGTACTTGGTGCGCACGGCCTTGCGGGTGTTTGTGGCCACCTCCTGTTTCAGTCGCGACACGCTGAGTTGCTTGTTGTTGCGCAACGCCATGGCTCTGCAGCTGTCAAGACTCAGCATTTGCTGAGCCGCAGCTGGCGGAATGACTGTTGCCAACAGAAAGAATATTAATACTTTCTTCATATTACTTGAATAGCCTTTCTTCTGAAGTTTTCTTTATATAGTAGTTTTTTCCTTTGTTTCTCCATTAGAACGTGAAGTTGCGCGAACCGATCATATGACCGTCGGCGAAGATGCTCACCTTATAGGTGCCTTCACTGAGGAACTCGCTGATGTTCCAGAACATGGATACCGGTGTCTCATTACCCGTGTATTCCACCTGCTTCTTCATGGAGTATTGCAGCGAGCGGTTCTCGAAATCAAATGTGCCACCATTGGTCAGCACTTGTCCGTTAGGCGTCTGGATGCGCACATACAGGGTTTTTACACCGTTTGAGGCAGTAACGTTCTTAGCGATGCTGAAGTTCACCTGGAGGTTCTTGGCCTTGTCGATCTTCTTCGTGGGCTTGCCTTTCTTGTCGTTCAACGACATCGAGATGCCCACAGCATCCAGTTGGGCTGCGATGGCCACCTTTTCAGATAGAGATGACTTCTCCGTATTCAGACTCTCGATGCGACGGGTGGCCTCTTCATACTGACCTCTTACGCGGGTGTTCTCTGCGGTGAGGTTCTGGTTCAGTCGGTTCAACGAGTCGATTTCCAGTACATAGCTGCGGATCACGGCACGACAAGTAGCCAGTTCTTTCTTCAATCGGGTGATCTCACGGGCATCCGTGGCACGTACGTTTCGCAGTTCTTCCAACAACTTCTGTGTCTTCAACTGCTCTTGTGTGAGCTGTTCCACAATAGAATCGTTGTTGATCTGTGTCTTCATCTCACTATATTGCTGTGCGAACTGCTCGTACTCGTTCTGCATTTCCTTCTTATCTAGCTCGGCAAGTTCCTGCATGTCCTGATTCACCTTCTTCTGCTCGTCAAGACTTCTATACAAATAGGCAATGCCACCCAGGAGCAGCAAACCGACCAATATCACGGGAATCCAAATCTTCTTATTCATTTATTTTATTATATAATCAACTGCAAAAGTAATTTTTTTTGGTTAAACAACAAAGAAAATGTGCTCTACTTGTCATAAAGTATTGATATTTTAATATTTTTGAGGAAAAATAGAACAATATTAAGGCTTTGTTATATGTTAGAAGGTTGATATCGACTACTTATAAGGCTGATAACGTGGTGTTATAAGGCTGATAACTACCTCTCAGAAGGCTGATAACGGGGTGTTAGAAGGCTAGTTGCTAAACGTTGCTAAAAAAACGCATAACTTTTTGCAAAGTACTTGCCAAATTCAGAAATATTGCTTATATTTGTGCATTCAAACAACAACCATGAAGAAGAACGGGATCATCTACAGGGTATTCGATCTCTATTACGATGGATTTCGGAATATGAGATTAGGGAAAACGCTGTGGGCGATTATTGCCATCAAACTGATCATCATCTTTGCGGTACTCAAGGTGTTCTTCTTCCCAAACTTCCTGAAACAGCATACTGAGAAGGGAGGAGAGGCTGACTTCGTGATGGAGCAGTTTGAGAAGGTGAGCAAGGAATAAACAAAATAATCTTTAACTGAATAGATATGACAAACTACTTTTTGGAAATTAGTGCAGGAACGATTGACTGGTCGAGAGCACAGTTCGCACTGACCGCCATCTATCACTGGCTGTTCGTCCCGCTGACGTTGGGACTGGCGGTGATCATGGGCATCGTCGAGACCTGCTATTACCGCACAGGGAAACAGTTCTGGAAAGACACGGCGAAGTTCTGGCAGAAACTGTTCGGTATTAACTTCGCCATGGGTGTGGCAACGGGTATCATCCTGGAATTTGAGTTCGGCACGAACTGGAGCAACTACTCTTGGTTCGTGGGCGATATCTTCGGAGCGCCACTGGCTATCGAAGGTATCGTGGCGTTCTTCATGGAATCAACCTTCGTGGCGGTGATGTTCTTCGGTTGGAACAAGGTGTCGAAGGGCTTCCATCTGGCGGCTACATGGCTTACCGGACTGGGTGCCACGATTTCTGCTTGGTGGATTCTCGTGGCAAACGCATGGATGCAGTGCCCCGTGGGATGTGAGTTCAATGCGGAGACGGTTCGCAACGAGATGGTTTCTTTCTTTGATGTGGCCCTTTCACCGTTTGCCGTGATGAAATTTTGTCATACGGTAATCTCTGCATGGATCATCGGAGCCATCTTCGTGGTGGCTGTCAGTTGCTGGTATCTGCTGAAGAAACGTGAGAAGGAACTGTCGCTGCAGAGTATCAAGATTGCGGCCATCGTAGGCTTGATCGCCTCTGTTCTGGCAGCGCTCACTGGTGATGAGAGTGCTTATCAGGTGGCACAGAAACAGCCAATGAAACTGGCTGCGATGGAGGCACTGTACAAAGGCGGCACGGATGTGAGTCTGACGGGTGTGGCATGGGTGAATCCTTTTGCTCAGCCCGACTATATGGATACCGAAGAGGCTCCGCTGCGCGTTGCCGTACCGAACATGCTGTCGTTCCTGGCTACTCGCGACTTCCATGGCTATGTGCCTGGAATACAGGAACTGTGGAACGGTTATACGAAAGCGGATGGAACCGTTGAGCCTTCGTTCGACGAGAAGATAGAGAGCGGAAAGAAGGCTATCACAGCACTGGCTGCCTATCGTAAGGCAAAGGCCGAGGGTGATGACGAGACGGCAAAGGTGAATGCACAGCTGGTTGACGAGAACTTCAAGTACTTCGGATACGGTTATATCAAGGACAAGAACGACCTGGTGCCGTTTATCCCGGTGAACTTCTGGGCCTTCCGCATCATGGTAGGACTGGGTTGCCTGTTCATCCTCTTCTTCGCCGTGGTGCTCTTCCTGCAGTACAGGAAGGATATCACTCGGTTCAGATGGCTGCATATCGTGGCAATCGTACTGGTACCGCTGGCCTATATCGCCAGTGAAAGCGGATGGCTCGTGGCAGAGTTCGGACGACAGCCGTGGACGATCCAGGATATGCTTCCCGTGGGGGCTGCCGTATCGGATATCGGGTCTGGATCGGTGGCACTGACCTTCTTTATCTTCCTCTTCTTGTTTACCACGATGCTTGCCGTGGAACTGAGTATTATATTTAAGCAGATCAAGAAAGGACCGGAACACGAAATGCCCGCATCCTGATGTCTCATGTCTTATGAATAACAAAATAATACGAATATGACTTACGAATTCTTGCAACAATACTGGTGGTTCCTGGTGTCGTTACTGGGTGCCCTGCTGGTCTTCCTGATGTTTGTACAGGGAGGCAATTCCTTGCTGTTCAGTCTGGGACATACCGTGGATGAACGGAGAATGTTGGTCAACAGCACGGGAAGGAAATGGGAACTGACATTCACCACGCTGGTGACATTCGGCGGTGCGTTCTTCGCTTCGTTCCCCTTATTCTATAGTACTAGCTTCGGCGGTGCCTACTGGCTGTGGATGATTATCTTGTTCTCGTTCGTGCTTCAGGCGGTGAGCTATGAATTTCAGAACAAATTGGGTAACTTCTTAGGACCCAAGACGTTCCAGTGGTGTCTGGTGCTGAATGGTATTATCGGACCGCTGTTGATTGGTGGTGCCGTGGCCACGTTCTTCAATGGCTCGAACTTCCTCATCGAGAAGGCTAACCTGATGGATGGGATGCAGCCGGTAATCAGTAAATGGGCGAATGCGAGCAACGGACTGGATGCGCTGCTCGATCCATGGAACTTGATTCTGGGATTTGCGATATTCTTCCTGGCTCGTGTACTCGGACTCTTATATTATATTAATAATGTACGCGATGAGGTCATCGAGAGCAGGGCATCGGTGCAACTCGTGGGGAACACTATCACATTCCTCATCTTCTTCCTCGCTTTCTTGATCCGCACGTTGTTAAAGGATGGCTATGCTTATGATCCGGCAACGGGTGTGATCATGATGGAGCCGATGAAGTATCTGCATAACCTGCTCCACATGTGGTATCTGCTCATCATCTTGCTGGTGGGCGTGGTATTGGTGCTCTACGGCATCATCCGTACCATCGTCAGCAAGACATATAATAAAGGTATATGGCCAACGGGTATAGGCGTGGTATTGGTGGTATTGGTGCTCCTGCTCATCGCTGGATGGAACAACACGGCTTACTATCCTTCGAACGTAGATCTGCAGAGTAGTCTTACCATTGCCAATTCTTGCAGCAGCGAGTTCACTTTGCGCACCATGGCTATTGTGAGTCTGCTCATACCGTTCGTGCTGGCCTACATCGCTTATGCATGGTATTCTCTCGACAAGAAGAAAATTGATAAGAATGAAATATCTCAAGGTGAAGTGTATTAATATATTCAAACTATGGACTTTCCTCCTCTTACTGCCTCTTCCAGTAATGGCTCAAGAGGAGGAAAACCAGAGAATCGTGCTGGAAACGGATAGCGGTGACGTGACGATTATGCTCTATAACGAGACACCACTGCATCGTGATAATATCGTGAAACTCGTGAAGGAGGGCTTTTACGACGGAGTGCTGTTCCATCGGGTGATTGAGGATTTCATGATCCAGACAGGTGACAGCATCAGTCGACATGCACCGGCAGGTAAACTGTTGGGCGTGGGTAGTTACGAAACCTATAAGATTCCAGCCGAGATCCGCTTCCCGCAAATCTTCCATAAAAGAGGTAGCGTGGCTGCCGCAAGGGAAGGGGATGCAGAGAACCCACAAAGGGAGTCGTCCATGTGTCAGTTCTATATCGTTTGGGGAAAACGCTACAGTGGTAACATGATGGATGATGTGGAGGAAAGAATCGCCAGGAACACTGGAAACTTGATTTCATTCCCCCAGGAAGTGAGAGATGCTTACTTCCAATATGGCGGAACACCTCATCTCGATGGACAATATACGGTGTTCGGTGAGGTGGTTGAAGGACTCGATGTGGTGGAGAGAATTATGGCGGCTCAGACCGATGAAAATAACCGACCACTTATCGATATTCGCATAAAAAGAGCATATATCGACGAGAAAAAACCTTAGAAAACCGCCGTCTTTTGTCCAATAATTGGAAAAAATACAGCTTCTTGAAAAAAAAGTTGGGAAAAGTTTTGCAGGTTCGCAGAAAATGTGTACCTTTGCATCCGCTTTCGCACTAAAAATTGTGTCGGAGGCGTTAGGATAGCTCTTTGAAATGCTTACATAGACAGAGAAGTAGTACGAGAAGCGGTTGCCGTTTCCGAAGTTGTTTTGGGAATGGCATCCGGGTTATACGAACCGTCAATTATGACAATGTCAGATTG
>JAFZBK010000033.1 GCA_017561825.1 Prevotella sp. | reverse complement strand
TCACTACTTTTGTATGTTCTTTTTTGTATAACGCTTAAATGTTAAGATTATGAATGACATTGAAACAGCAAAAGGTGAGATTGTGATGTACCAGCCGGATGAGACCATTCGTCTGGAGGTACGAGTAGAGAATGAGACAGTGTGGCTGACCCAACAGCAACTTGTTATCCTTTTTCATTCAAGCAAGGGAAACATCAGTGACCATATCTCCAACATCTTTAAACAAGGTGAACTGAAAGAATCTGCAACAGTTCGGAAATTCCGAACAGTTCAAAAAGAAGGTAAACGAATGGTTAATAGAACACTGACTTATTACAACCTTGATGTTATAATATCCGTAGGCTTTAGGGTGAACACGACGAAGGGTATAGAATTCCGGCAGTGGGCAAATGGTGTCCTGAAAGACTATTTACTTCGAGGATATGCAATCAATCAAAGGATAATTGATCTTGAACAAAGAATTGAAAAGAAGATAGAGGTTCAGGATGTTAGAATTGGCCATTTGGAAAATGATGTTGCACACTTTGTCCGTTCCTCGCTTCCTCCCATTGAAGGCATTTTCTACGACGGACAAATATTTGATGCGTACGTCCAGATCGTCAGTCTGATTAAGCAGGCAAAGAGATCAATCGTATTAGTGGATAACTACGTGGATGAAACAACCTTAACGATGCTGAGCAAGAGAGAGCCGAATGTCTCAGCTACCATCTACACCAAGCAGACCGCTCAGCAGTTCCAACTTGATGTGCAACGGCATAACCAGCAGTATCCACCAATTGCGATTCATACCTGTCAACATAACCATGACCGCTTTCTGATCATTGACGATGTGGTCTATCTGTTTGGAGCCAGTCTGAAGGATGCTGGAAAGAAACTATTCGCCTATATCCGAATGCAGGATACATCTGCAGCAGAATTATTAAACATAATAAGGTGATGGATAATTCACAGCTTTTGTGGATGAATCCGAAAGATGCTTATTCCTTTAAAACAGCCTCATTTGAGCCTTAAAGTAGGGTTTGACGAATTTTGACGAATTATAATCCGCAAAACGAAATGTTCGTGAAAAATTAAACGAAACGTTCCATTTCCCAAAACGAAATGTTCCTTATCTCACCCCCTCCACATACAAAAAACGCCTCAGAATTATCTAGGGCGTCTTTTATTTCTTCAACGTGTGTCAAGTGTTCAAATCGAACTTCACGTTCTCATTCCCGTCGAGTAATTGGCGTGTACGCTCTAAATTGTTCTCGTATATGTGTACATTGCCAAGATTCAGCGTTATTGACTTCAATGGTAGATCTATCTGTCTTGCCATAAGATACAGGTGATATATGTCTGCCGGCAATCCAAGGTTCGCATCACTGCTCCGCTGGTATGCAGACAACACCAGTTCACCATCGTCTATCTGAAACTGTACAAGGCTGAGGCATGGGGCCTGATTACTTTCTGCCCCCGTCTCACCCAGAAACAGGACATAGTTCTTGCTGTTTCGCTTCTCGCGGTTGATCTTTGAGATAAGCGGAGGCAGCTTCTCAAAATAGGTTGGATAACTGTTAACCAATACGCTTCCGCAATAGTCCCACCAGTTGATGCCGACATCGCGATATCGTTCAACGTTCCTTTCTCCCTGCATGAATAGCTGCAGTTCATTCTTTAGCTTCTTTCTCGCTATGCCGTGGCTCTCGAAGATGTCGAGTAGGTCAGCAGGTGTTAAAGACAACTGCTCATTGAGCAGGTAACAGATGTTCCCTTTCTTGTTGGTTTGAGTCTTTCCGTACTCCAGGATCTTACCCAATATCTGATAGTATTTGTTCATCGTTCAAATGGTATTTGAATATGATTTAAGCGGCATCTGTATATAGCATCATGTCCGTGTATGAAGAACTGTAATTCATGCGGGCATTAAATTCTATGCGGCGGCAGTTCCTGAACGGGTTGCCGAGATTGGGATGCCTGCCCATCCAGTCGCATAGCTCAATAATCGAAGATTTGTTTGAGGTGAAATAGATAAACCTGTATCCAGCAAGGACAGTAAGGACATCGAGGTAGTCAGACAGTTTCCAATACATCTTGTAACTCTTGCTGTCTGTGCTCAGATAAGGAGGGTCAACGAGAAACACCACACTTGGATCATCCTTGTATTGCTCAAATAAATCCCTATAATCACAGGAGGTAATTGTCAGTCCGTCGAGATAGTCAGAACAATCCGGATAGTCGGTCGCCTTAATATTATTATATAATGTCTCTTTCTCCAGTTCAGCAAATCCATTGGCATATTGCATAGAGAACAGTACCGAAGAGGACAGCGTGATATAGTCAACATAACCATAGTCTCGCTCATATTTTCGGATACACGACAACACGCGGTCACGAAGATCTCCCAGCAAAGGCTTGTGGCGTGGAACATCCACAATATCCCTCAGTTCTGCCAATAGTGTATTTGTCACTGGCAAGGCTTCCAACCGCTTGCGGTAGTTGTCAAAATCGTTATATACTACGGTAGAGTGCGGTTTCTGGCATTTCGCTATGTGTGATAACAAGCCTGAGCCACCGAACAGATCCACGAAAGTTGTTCCGTCAGGGTACTGCCGGAGTATTTTGATATACTCCTTGGCAAACATCCGCTTCTGACCCTGAAAAGGAAGCGGTGCGGATAGATATTGCTTTCTCATTTTCTCACAATTATACTGCAAAGATAGCAGGCTTCAGTGAGAAAAGGAAGCAATCACCTATTATCATACTGCATCAATTATGCAGTGACTTCCGAACAGCTTTATCAGTTCATAGATCTTCCGCTCGCAGACATTATAACGATCATGTAGAACAGACACTATGTAGGTCATCTTTTCCCCTGCGTCGTGCATCTGCTTGTAGTCCTCATAAAGTTCCACATACTTGCAATCATCCATCCGGAATCCAGCAGAATTGAGCCTGTCGATAGATTCTTTGCACAATTTTATTATCTCGTAGTAGGTCATTTCAAAAATAATTTGTACTTTTGCATTGCCAATCATTATTTCAACATGAAACCGCAATAGTGCGATGAAGGGCTTACCCCTCCAGTTGTGCACTGTTGCGGTGACGTTGTTGGTAATGATTGGCTTCTTTATTAACAGGCTGGAGGGGATTTTATACCCCCAATTTGTTATCAGTACAACTTATCTTCTTCCCTGTCGCTACAAAGATAAGTATTTTTATATAAATAAAAGAAAAACATGATGGGAATAAATGAACTATTTGATGTTATTGCTGACATTATTGGCCAAAGGTCTGCCTTCGTGCAGATCCAGATAGGGAACGAGTACCAGAGCAGGCATTTCGGGGGCTCGGTCCCGAACCGTCCGGTAGTCATGGAGGAACCGTCCGAGGAGTGGTGCGGATGGATGGGGAAGGCCATCGACGCGGCCCTGGTATCCGAGGGTACGAAGGAGAACCACCGCAACTGCCTCAGGCACCTGCAGGCATACTGCCCGGACATGAGTTTCAGGGATCTCTGCCCGCGCCTCGTCGCCGACTTCGAGTCACACCTGAACGGTCTCGGGCTGAAGGTGAACACCGTCACCAAGCAGATGAAGATATTACGTCGCTACGTCAACGTCGCAATCAGCGAGGACCTGCTGCAGTCCGACCCGTTCCGCAAGTGGCATTCAAGGACGGAGCCGACATCAAAGCAGGCACTCACCGAGAGGAACGTGGCCAAGTGGGAAAGGATGATCGCGGACGGGCAGCTGACGGATGAGGAGTCGGTCGTGGCACGTGCCTTCCTATTCTCATGCTACACCGGGCTCAGATACTCTGATGTAAGGGAAGCGCACTACAACAACATCAAGAACGTGTCCAGGCAGAAGTGGCTCATTCTCCGCATGCAGAAGACGAAGAACGACGTGCGCATCCCGCTCTCGAAGATGTTCGGCGGCAAGGCACTCGCACTCGTCACCACCAGGGGCACGCTGTTCCCGGGGCTGCCGGCCAACTCGCGCTGCAACGTACTGCTCAGGAGGATGGCGAAACGGCTCAGACTTCGGAAGCACGTGTCGTTCCATAGCGGGCGTGTCACTTGCGCCACCACTCTCATACACAGGGGAGTCCCCATAACGACCATCCAGCAGATCCTCGGGCACAGGTACATTGGAACCACGCAAGGATATGCCCACGTTCTCGACAATACGGTGTATAAGGATGTGAAGAAGGCTTTCAGGTAGTCCCTTGGGAACTATAAGAGTATCATATAATATATTTAGTAATAATAAGAAAATTACATCATTCAGAGAATTTGGCTTATTTACAAGAATTAAAGAGTTATGGGGTAGTTGGGCTTTGGGACAATTTGGAAACTTCAATAACTGTTCGAATCTCATACATATAGAAATGCCCGAGTCCTTGCAAATCCTTGGTGATTACGCTTTTTCAAATTGTTCATCTTTACAAATATTGGAATTTGGAGAAAACCTGAGCGACTGTAGGAGAGAATGTTTCAAGAACTTGTCTTGTCCCATCATAATCCATGCGACCGTGCCGCCAGCACTCAACACTTACGATAATGGGAACGCTGCCACTTTCTATGTGCCAGACGCCTCAGTAGATGCTTACAAGGCTGCAGACGGATGGAGTAGCTGGGCTTCCAGGATCAAGCCTCTGAGTGAGTATGACAGTTAGTCTTCATATTCTGAAATCGGGTATATTTTCGAGGTGTATTTATCCCATCCGACAGCTGTTTTATAAGCATCTACCGACTCATCAGGTACGTATATGGCCATTGGTGTGGTCCATAGAGCATTATCTGAATTAAAAGCTGGAGGAACAGTTGGAAGCATGATGATCCGAAGTTGTGGGATGCTACGAAATATCTGATTTTTCATGTTAGTGATATGCGAAGGGATCGTTATTTTCTGCAGGGAGGTACATCCTGAGAAGCATCCCAAATAATAGAAGTCTACGGTTGTGAAACATTGTAATTCATCAAAGCAAACTATGGACCTATTATTATAGAACTGAGTTCCCAAGGGGTTAATACCTTGGGGAATAGAATCTTCCAGAATAGTCAAATAGAGAAGTTTCACGAACTTCGTTTGTTCACTGGTATCACATATCTTCAAACGTATGACTTCAGATGTAGCGTACAAAAGATAATTGTCCCCGCAAACGTAACACAAATGGGTGAGGTGTTCAATGGTGCTACCAGATTGGAATATGTTATCATGGATCCAGATGTTCCACCTTCTATTGTTAACACAACCTTCAGATACAACCCAAACACATACAAGATATACGTTCCAGAAGAATACCTGGCAGACTATAAAACGTCATGGAGCGTGTTCGCAAGCCACATCGAGGTGATTCCCGATAACTTGCTTCTAAGTTAGCCCGTATATTCGCTCATTGGGTGTATCCTCGATGCGAAACTGCTCCATGCTGTCTTATAATCATCAACAGCCTCGTCAGGGACATAGAAGTGGACAGGGGTTTGGTAAAATGTATTATTCTCAATAGTTGGAGGTGTTGTCGGAAGCAGAACCATTACGGTAAGAGTAAGAACTTGATAGAAACAATAACCTGCTATACTTGTCACTGAAGCTGGAATGGTGATACTCTTTAACGACGTCCCTCTGAATGTACTGTCCATAGATTGAAGCGTTGGCGGAAGCGTGATTTCCTCGATGGATGCTCCTTGGAATGCGCCTCCTCCTGGGGAGTTAACAATAGCTGTTATTCCAGTAAAATGAACGAACTCATTAAACGTCTTTATACTATGATTACCCTTGAATCTTGAGTTATATTGACCGTTCGTAGTTCCCAAGGGGTTAATACCTTGGGGAATACTTTCAGGACGACGGCTATCACTTCCATCGTCGATCTGGTGAACTTCACATCAGTTACAGTCATAGGAAACGGCTGCTTCCGAGGATGTAGGCAGCTTCGTGTTGTAGACTATCCAAGCTGGATTCAGG
>JAFZBK010000008.1 GCA_017561825.1 Prevotella sp. | reverse complement strand
TCTCGCGTGTATGTTGCGTGTATGTTAGTGCCCGTATAGTGTATGTTGGTGTACCCTTAGTGTATGTTGATTTTTATAAAAACCCCTTTATATATCGTGCTTTTCGGCATTTTGCGTGTATGTTCGCGCGTTTTTCATTTATTCTTTTCACAAGGGGTTCTGCGTTTTTAACCCACCAACCCACCTGATGTGTCTGAAACGCCCATAAACACAAGGAAAAATGACAGGTGGGTTGGTGGGTTAAAATGTAAATAACTTCAATTTTATAACCTTTCAATTTTTCAATTCTACATCGATTGCATATCCATGCGCCGATTTGTATAATAATTCAGGGCGTGTCGATCGCCTGGAGAGAAAACGTCGCTCACTGGGAGAGAGTGACGTTCTCACTCCCTCCAAATGACGTTCTCGCTCCAAACCTGTTTTTACGAATGCATAAGTATGCAATTGGGAAGATTATGAGAAACCCAAATAAAACAAACTAATTAGGGCGAATAGTTCTCAACGCGTGCCGATGTAGAGGAACAGAAGACCGAGGAGGACGAGGGCAAGGTCGATGACTTTGCTCTTGAGGTTCTTCTCGTGGAAGAACAGGGCACCAAAGAGGAAGGAGACGACCACACTGCCGCGACGGATCATCGATACGATACTGATCATGGCACCTGGCTCACTGAGCGCATAGAAATAGAGGAAGTCGGCCGTGCTCAGGAAAATGCTGATGAACGGGATGCTCCAGTGCCAGTGGAAACGAGTCGTCTGACCACGACGTGGCCACCAAAGGAGCATCAACATACAGAGCATCATAAAGCACTGGTAGATATTGTACCAGCTCTGCACCATCATCCGGTCGAGTCCTACCCCGCCCTCTTCCACTGGCGCCATCAGATACTTGTCGTACAAACCACTCACAGCGCCAAGCACGGCAGCCAGCACGATGAAGTAAATCCAGTGGTTATGCTTGAAATCAATCCCCTCTTTCTTCCCGCTACGACTCAGCATGAAGAACGAGACCACCGTGAGCAGTACACCAATCCACTGATAGACGTTGAGTCGTTCACCAAAAAACAGGAACGCGCCCAACAAGACCATCACGGGTCGTGTAGCATTGATCGGTCCGACAATGGTAAGCGGCAGGTGCTTCATGGCGAAATAGCCGAATACCCAGCTGGACAAGACGATCAGCGATTTCAGCAAGATGTATTTATGTCCTTCCCATCCACTTGCGGTCACATGGAAAATACTGTCATCCAATATCGTGCTATGCGCCGAAAGGATGATAAAAGGCAGAAATATCAGGGATGAGAACAGGGTGTTGAGAAACAATACGGGTACCACTGCATTGGCACTAAGCGCTTGTTTCTTAAAGGAGTCGTAGCAGCCCAGCAGGGCAGCGGAAAGGAATGCTAAAATCAGCCACATAAATACGGCGCGAGGCGCCTATTTGAATTAATAATTAAGAATTAAAAATTAAAAATTTGGGTATTCTACATTTTCGAGGAAGAGGGCGTGGGCAGGCATGCTTTCTCCAGCATCCGTACGCTTCTTCCCTTCTATGATTCTGCAGAAGTCATCAATGGACAGACGACCGCGCCCTACATCGATAAGTGTTCCCACCACAGCACGTACCATGTTGCGAAGGAAACGGTTGGCGGTGATCTCGAAGTACCAGCTGTATGACGACTGCTGTACCCATCGCGCGCAGGTTACCTGGCACAAGGTGGTCTTGACATCCGCATGACTCTTGCAGAACGCGCCGAAGTCGGAATAGGTGAGTAACTTCGCTGCCGCCT
The DNA here is from genome assembly GCA_017561825.1 of Prevotella sp. Classification (GTDB taxonomy): domain Bacteria; phylum Bacteroidota; class Bacteroidia; order Bacteroidales; family Bacteroidaceae; genus Prevotella. The sequence continues at coordinate 31,450 of JAFZBK010000008.1, read as the reverse complement.
CGTTCATTCTTTCGAAGTCGAGTGCGTAGTGCAACTCACAAGATGTATTCCTCAGGAAGGGATCCTTCTGGGTATGGATATAATAATGATAGGTTCGTGAAACGGCACTGAAGCGCGCGTGAAGGTCATACGGCACATCTCTCACATCAGTAACAGCTATATCCTGTGGCAGAATACGGTTCAGCTTATATGTCAGTTGCGGTCCGTCGATAACCTGCTCCGTATCGAAGTGCGCCACCATCTGTCGAGCATGCACACCAGCATCAGTCCTACCCGCCCCCGTCACGCTGATCTCCTCGCGTAACAGCGTACTCAGACTGCGCTGCAACTCTGCCTGCACCGAGTTCCCGTTGGGCTGTATCTGCCATCCATGATAAGCCGTTCCGTCGTAACTGAAATACACAAAATATCTTTTCATGGGGACAAAGTTACGATTAAGCGAGAGAAAAACCAAATAAAAGAGGTTTTATTTGATTTTCCGAGCGGAAGTAAGTTCGGCGAAGCCAAAAGTACTAATAAATTTGCGTTTATACAAACTTATGCGGTAAATCATGGCATAGATGGCGAAGATGATGACATATACCAGCAGCACCTGCAACGGATGGAGATGGATATGCTCGATGGCTGCCCCTGGCAGAGAAGCGATCTTCTGCAGGAAGGTGTTCTGCATGCGGGTTAAGGCAGACAATGGAACGACAATCCATGTCTGCACAGTAGGGAGCCACATCAGCAGGAAAAAGAGCAGGGAGAGATAGATGATCAGGGTGGTAATCACTACCACCACAAGATTCGTCAACAGAAAACTGCAGGATACCTGATGGAAGTAATACGCTGTTAAGGGAGCAACACCCATCTGCGCTGCGATACTGACCGAGGTGAGTCGCCAGAGCCATCGAAGAATCGGGTTCGTTAATGACGGCAACAAAGAATAGATATGTCGTTCGAAAAGAAGTATAAAGGCAACTGCCACGAATGACAACTGGAATCCGATGTCAAAAATATTCATCGGGCGAATCACCAGCATGATGATTGCTGTGAAAGCCAATGTGTTCAACGAAGCCTTATTCCTGTTCTGTAATGACAGCAGGGAATAGACCGTGATCATGATGGCAGCGCGGACCACAGAGGGAGATAGACCGACCAGGAACACATACGACCAGATTGTCAAAAGGATGGCACCCTCGATGACGGGTCGTAAGACATGGTGATACCGTCTGCGCCACCGCTCCATCATTAATGAAAAGACGAAATAGATGATGCCTAGATGCAGTCCGCTAAGCGCCAACACATGGGATGCACCAGTCCTTGAATAGTCTTGTCTTAGTTCCTTATCAATATGCGACTTATCCCCAAATGTCATGGCGGACACTACAGCCATTTCCTGATCTGTCAACCCAGCATCACGGAAACAGTCAACCAACTGTTCACGAAACGACAAAGCAGCTTGTCGTGCCTCGTAGAATGCTGATGTTTCTTCAGGGACAAAGGACTGGTTGTGACAGGTACGACTCATCAGACTGCCACCCAAGAGAAATATGACGAGCAAGACAAGCATCGACTGAATGGTGTCATGCCGAACAACGAGAGTCAGCAACAACGCAACAACTGTTCCTATCAACCATGTAATGTAAGAAATATTCCCAATGGCATGATAGCCCGCAAGCATCCCGACAATCAGTATGGCGGTCATACGTACCAAAGGATACAACTGTATCTTTCCATTTGTTTTCATAGTAAATAAACTTATCGGCCAACATTTAATGTTTAATGTTTAATGTTTCATTTTTTAATTCCTCTCGCTTTATATATCAAGTCTTTCGCGGCATTGATCTCCTGGAACTTCTTCTCCGCCGCCCGTTTGACATCTTCGCCCAAGGTAGCCACACGGTCGGGATGGCGTTTCAGTGCCAACTTCTTGTACGCCTTTCTCACCTCATCATCCGTAGCATTGGGCGAAATCTCCAGAACCTTGTAGGCAGCCTCCAGACTGGTACTGCCATCAGAAAGGTTCAGCATCGAATCCACCTCCCTGTCATTGAGTCCCAAGGCCCGCGCCACTTCGCGCAAAGCATTCACTTCACGCGGATCTATGATACCATCAGCACGCGTCACCTGAGCCAGGAACGAGAGCATCTGCAGACGTTGTGAATGGGAAAGGTGCATGGCTACCTGCTGACAGCTTTGAATCACAATATTCCTGAATGATGTATCCCCCATCTGCTTCTGCTGGTCGAACAACTTATGGAGAATCTGCTCGCCCTGCGTAACAGCTTCTTCGCCGAAGTTCTGGCGCAGGAACTGACGAATCATCTCCATTTCGCTGTGCATCACCTTTTGGTCGGCACGTACAATATAAGAAGTAAGAACGAGGATGCTGAACAGGAAACTGTTTCTGTTTCCCATGTTCACCTGTTGTGAGTTTTCGTATTTCTGACGGTAATAACTATCGTTTCTGCTGCCCCAGCTGCTATCATCACCTATATACTCACCTCCCGAGCTGAAGGAACTGGTTAAACTGTCGAACAGCGCTCCCAAAACCACTCCTGCCAATGCCCCTAAGGGTCCGGCAATCATAAAGCCAAGATAGCCACCGATCCATTTACCAAATGCCATGAGGAAGAGATTAAAGATGAAAGATGAAAGATGAAAGATGAAAGATTAAAAGGGTTTTCCATCGAACAAAAAAGCGTCGGGGTGACAGGATTCGAACCTGCGACACCCTGGTCCCAAACCAGGTGCGCTACCGGACTGCGCTACACCCCGCGCATTTTCAAATGCGGTTGCAAAAGAAAAGCGGTTGCAAAGGTACAGACTTTTTCTGAGTCGTGCAAATTTTTACATCATTATTTGATGATGCCCTGCTCCACAAAAATCTTCTTCAAAGCCTGTACGCCACGCTCTACTTGCTCTTCTGTATGTGTGGCCATTAAAGCGAAACGCACCAATGTGTCCTGCGGAGCACATGCGGGCGGAATAACGGGATTGATGAACACACCAGCATTGAATGCCAAGGCTGTTACCAGGAACGTCTTCTCGACATCGCGGACATAAAGCGGAATGATAGGACTCTCGGTCTCACCAATCTCAAAGCCCTCCTCACGGAAACGACGCAAGGCATAACGGGTTACTCTCCACAATGCCTCAATGCGTTCGGGTTCCTGTTGGATGATGTGCAGTGCTTCCAAGGCGGCAGCAGTAGCTGCAGGCGTATTAGAAGCAGAGAAGATGTAGGTTCTACAAGTGTGACGCAGATAGTTGATGGTATCAGCATCAGAAGCGATGAAACCACCGATACTGGCCATTGACTTCGAGAACGTACCCATGATCAGGTCAACCTCGTCAGTCAAACCGAAATGATCACATACACCCCTACCCTGATTACCGAAGACGCCAATGCCATGAGCCTCATCAACCATGATGGCCACATTGGGATACTTCTTCTTGAGATTCACGATCTCGGGCAGGTTGGCCAAGTCGCCCTCCATAGAGAAAACGCCGTCAACCACAATCAGCTTGATACCCTCTTCAGGCAGACTCTGAAGTACGCGCTCCAGGTCGGCCATATCGTTATGCTTGTAATGAAGCGGACGGGCGAAAGAAAGTCTTCTACCGTCAACGATACTGGCATGATCACGATCATCACAGATGATATAATCGCCTTTGCTCACCACCATGGCAATAACACCCTGGTTTACAGAGAAACCGGTAGAGAAACAAAGACAATCATCCTTATGAATATACTCGGCAATTTCCTTTTCCAACTGAACGTGCAGGTCCAAGGTTCCATTGAGGAAACGACTGCCAGCACATCCAGAGCCATATTTATCAAGGGCTTCCTTGGCTTTATCAATAATGCGCTGATCGCCTGTCAGACCCGTATAGGCGTTTGAACCGAACATCAGAACCTTGTGTCCACCCATTTCCACCTCTGTTCCCTGCTTACCGGTAATGGCGCGGAAATAAGGATAGACACCGCGTTCAATGAACTTCTGCGGCTCACGATACTGCTTGTATCTTTCTTGTAAAACTCCCATATATAAGATAGGTGTTATATCTACTTTATTATTACAGGCTGCAAAGGTACAAAAAAAACTGCAATCCCACATCTTTTTTTTTAGAAAAATGCAATTTATCATCATTCTTCATGCAAAATTTTCTCATCTCAAGAATTCTTTTTACCTTTGCAGAAGATAAACTGCGCGTTGCTCATGAAAATACGATTTCAGTTTGCACGATTGTAGTATATATGTAACGATGGACACGAAGAAAACCATTACATTCATCATCAACCCGATTTCGGGAAGCGCCAAGAAGAACGACATCCCGGAATTGATCGAAGAGACGATTGACAAGCGCCTTTTCCAATACACCATTCAGGAGACTACGCATGCAGGTCATGCTGCGGAGATTGCTCGGGAGGCACAGGAAAAGGGTGTGGATATCGTCGTGGCTGTGGGAGGTGACGGAACCGTGAATGAGGTGGCTCGTTCCATTGTTCATTCCCATACGGCATTGGGCATCATTCCATGCGGTTCAGGTAATGGTCTTGCCCGTCATCTGATGCTCCCGATGGATCCGAAGAAGAGCATTGAGATCATCAACCGATGTGTGATCCATGAGCTCGACTACGGCATCATCAACGACTACCCCTTCTTCTGTACTTGCGGTATGGGATTCGATGCCTTCATCAGTATGAAGTTTGCCGAGGCAGGGAAACGAGGACCTGTTACCTATATCGAGAATGTGCTGCGTGAGGGATTGACCTACAAGCCTGAGACGTATCATATTGAAGACGAAAACGGTACCATCATCCGAAAGGCGTTCCTGATCTCTTGCGCCAACGCCTCGCAATACGGCAACAATGCCTATATCGCTCCGCAAGCCTCCATGAGCGACGGTCTGCTGGATGTGATCATCATGGAGCCGTTTGATGTGCTCGAAGCACCACAGGTGGCCATCGAGATGATGAACAAGACGCTCGACAAGAACCAGAAGATCAAGACGTTCCGGACCAAGCATATCCGAATACATCGAGCACAAGAGGGATATATCCACTATGATGGCGACCCCGTGATGACCACCGCGGATGTGGATATCCAACTCGTTCACCAAGGTATCAAGATGATTGTGAACCCCGACGGCGATAAGAGCAAGCGTCAGCCGAACCTGGTGCAGACGGCCTTCAGCGAGTTCTTCAACGACATCAATGTGATGAGGGAGGACATTACCAAAATTAGCAGAAATACGCAGGCACTGAACAAGAAGTTGATCCGTAAGCTCAATAACCGATAACCCACATTCCCTTAGTAAGAAAGATAAAAATCTTTCATTATCTCCACATACGCTTCAGAACCTATGGTCAGTTCTTCTCGTTCGTAACGGAAAGAGGGCGTTTTCATATAGCTTAACAAGTATCTGCGAGGTGGTTTGTGCGGGGCTGTCTTGATGGCACATTCCGCTACAGGACACAGACCGTGAAGGATGGCTTCAGCATCAAAAGAATCCCTGCATTCTATGGGTATAACGGCAGAAAACACACCATCATCACGCAACAGTTGTACAACCCCTTGAAACAAATCTGCATAGGTCAGACTCTCGGCATGTCTGGCCGTAGTACGCTGATCATCAGGACAGGAAAGGGAATGTACAAAGAACGGGGGATTGCAGACAATGGCATCAAACATGTCATCCGTATAGTTCTGTAAAGAAAGATGATGGATCTGCACTTGGTCGTGAAAGGGCGATGACGCCACGTTCTCCTGTGCTTGCTGACAGGCAGGAGCGTCAATATCAATACCCACCACTTGTGCATGGGGAAACCGCTGCGCCATCATCAAGGCAATCAAACCGGTACCCGTGCCAATATCCAGGATCCTCTCCCCTCCTCTCGCCCATGCTCCGAGCAGGGTTCCGTCTGTACCTACCTTCATGGCACAGTGTTCCTGGTGGATGGTGAATTGCTTGAAACGGAAATACGAATTAGACATATCAAGTGCAAAATTAAGAAAAATTTCCGAGAGATTACACCTAATTATATTAAATATTGTGTGAGAAATGGGGATTTGTGGATAGAAATGTGTACCTTTGCATCCCAAAATTGAAGTAGAAATATGAGAAATAGTCAAAATAACAGCGCATTCTCCATGATTGCCGACTACGAAGGAGACATTACACGACTCCTTTGTGGGGGTGCAGATGGTGAGGTGCCTATCCTTGCCACCCGCAACCTGATCCTCTTCCCTGGTGTTGTTTCCCCGATCCTGATCGGTCGGTCGGCCAGCATCAGTCTGGTGGAGCACCTGAAGGACAAAGAAGACGCTATCTTCGCCGTGTTCTCGCAGAAGAACGCCAATATAGAAAACCCCACGAAGGAAGATTTGTACGAATACGGTGTGTTCGCCAAGATCATCCGTGTGCTGGAACTTCCCAACTCGAACAATAACATGACCGTGATTGTTCAGGGATTGGGCAGATGTAATCTGATTTCACTAAAACGTACCCGTCCTTACCTGAGAGGTGAGGTACATCTGGCTCCCGAAGTGATTCCCGATGACGGAGATACGGAGTTTATGACCGCAGTGGCCGATCTGCGCAATGCTGGTATCGACTACATCAAGCAGAACGAGGACATTCCCGACGAGGCTCAGTTTGCCATCCAGAACATCAACAACCATCTGGTGATGCTGAACTTCATCTGTGCCAGCATGCCCTTCGCCATCGAGGAGAAGATGAAGTTACTCGAGGAGTCTAACCTCAAGGAACGTGTCATCAAGGTGCTGCGCATCATGCACCGTGAGCTCCAGCTGGAGGAGATCAAGCAAGATATTAGGAGTCGTACCCGTGAGGACCTCGATGAACAGCAGCGAGAGTACTTCCTGCAACAGCAGATCAGGAACATCAAAGAGGAGCTGGGTAACGGCGAAGGCTCGCCTGAACGCAAAGAGCTGGTGGAGAAGGCCGAGAAGAAGAAATGGAACGAAGACATCAGGGCTACCTTCTTCAAGGAGCTTGATAAGTTAGATATGCTCAACCCTCAGGGTCCGGAATACAGTGTGCAGCTCAACTACCTGCAGACACTGGTGAACCTCCCGTGGGGTGAGTTTACCAGTGATGACCTGAACCTGAAACGCGCGCAGCGCATCCTCGACAAGGATCACTACGGCATGGAGAAGGTCAAGGAGCGCATCCTGGAATACATGGCCGTACTCAGTCTGCGCGGTGACCTGAAATCACCCATCATCTGTCTGTACGGTCCTCCGGGCGTGGGTAAGACATCCTTAGGCAAGAGCATTGCCGAGGCCATGAAGCGTAAATACGTACGCATCTCGTTGGGCGGTATGCACGATGAGTCGGAAATCCGCGGTCACCGTCGTACCTATGTCGGTGCCATGCCGGGCCGAATCATCAAGGCCATCCAGAAAGCAGGATCCTCGAATCCCGTCTTTATCCTTGACGAGATCGACAAGGTGACGCAGAACACCATCAACGGTGATCCCTCGTCGGCCTTGCTGGAAGTGCTCGATCCTGAACAGAACTCTGCTTTCCATGACAACTATCTGGATGTGGATTACGACCTGAGTAAGGTGCTCTTCATCGCCACAGCCAACGATCTGAATACCATTCCGCGCCCATTGCTCGACCGTATGGAGGTGATTGAGGTGAGCGGTTATATCACGGAAGAGAAGATTGAAATAGCCAAGCGCCACCTCATTCCCAAGGAGAAGGAGAATACCGGACTGGGGTCTGAGCGTTCACTGCAGTTCAACAAAGCTGCCACTGAAAAGATCATCGAGCAATATACGCGTGAGAGTGGTGTCCGTCAATTAGAGAAGCAGATCAACAAGGCACTGAGAAAGCTGGCCTTCACCAAGGCCAAGGAGATGGTGTTGCCATATAAAAAGATTACACCGAACGAGATCGAAGGTCTGCTCGGCAAGCCCCCATTTTATCGCGACATCTACCAAGGTAACACCTATGCCGGTGTGGTAACAGGTCTGGCCTGGACAAGCGTGGGTGGTGAGATCCTGTTCATCGAGACCAGTCTGAGTAAAGGCAAGGGTTCGAAGCTCACGCTGACAGGTAACCTGGGCGATGTGATGAAGGAGTCGGCCGTGCTGGCACTCGAATATGTGAAGGCGCATGCCGACACGCTGAAGATCGACTACCGTATCTTCGACAACTGGAACATCCATATCCACGTACCTGAGGGCGCAACACCCAAGGACGGTCCTTCGGCTGGTATCACCATTGCCACCTCCATTGCCTCGGCTCTCACCCAACGCAAGGTTCGTAAGAACACGGCCATGACCGGTGAGATCACCTTGCGTGGTAAGGTACTGCCCGTGGGTGGCATCAAGGAGAAGATCCTGGCTGCCCGTCGTGCGGGAATCACGGATATCATCATGTGCCGTGACAACAAGAAAGATATCGACGAGATTCCCGAGGTATATCTGAAGGGAGTGACTTTCCACTATGTGGAGAATATCCAGGACGTGTGGGATTTTGCCCTCACAGACGAGTTGGTGAAGAATCCTGTTACTTTTACTGTTGAGGAAGAGAAGAAATGACATTCGAGCTTCAGCATACTGACACGGCCAGTGATGCCCGGACAGGTCTGATCACGACGGCACATGGCCAGATCAAGACCCCCATCTTCATGCCGGTGGGCACAGCGGGTGCAGTGAAAGGTGTTCATTTCCAGGAACTGCGCGAACAGGTGAAGGCCCAGATCATTCTGGGTAACACCTATCATCTGTACCTACGACCAGGACTGGAGATCTTGCGGGAGGCAGGTGGCTTGCACAAGTTCAATACATGGGACCGCCCCATCCTTACCGACAGCGGTGGTTTCCAGGTGTTCTCCCTGACGGGTATCAGGAAGCTGCGTGAAGAAGGTTGTGAGTTCCGTTCACATATCGATGGCTCCAAGCATTTCTTCACCCCCGAGAACGTGATGGATACAGAACGTATCATCGGGGCAGATATCATGATGGCATTCGACGAGTGTCCGCCGGGACAGAGCGATTACCAATATGCCAAGAAGAGTCTGGAACTGACACAAAGATGGCTCGACCGCTGTGTGAAACGTTTCAACGAGACGGAACCACTGTACGGATACGAGCAGAGTCTGTTCCCCATCGTTCAAGGATGCACCTACAAGGATCTGCGTCAGGAGGCAGCGAAATATATTGCCGACCTCGGTGCTGACGGGAATGCTATCGGAGGACTTGCCGTTGGTGAACCCACGGAGATCATGTACGAGATGATCGAGGTGGTGAATGAGATTCTTCCCAAGGACAAGCCCCGCTACCTGATGGGTGTGGGAACACCGCAGAACATCCTCGAGGCCATCGAGCGTGGTGTGGATATGTTCGACTGTGTGATGCCTACACGAAACGGTCGTAACGCCTTACTCTTCACCTACCAGGGAACGATGAACATGCGGAACAAGAAATGGGAGAATGACTTCTCTCCCATCGACCCGGATGGTTGTGATATCGACCGTCTGCATTCGAAGGCTTACCTGCACCACCTGTTTAAGGCACAGGAACTCCTTGCCATGCAGCTTGCCAGTATTCATAACCTGGCGTTCTACCTCCGACTCGTTGGTGATGCGCGTCAGCATATTGAGCAGGGTGACTTCGTGGCATGGAAACGGAGTGTGATTGACAACCTGGGAAGAAGGATCTAAAGACGATAGAAACAATAGACAGCATGCAATACGCAGAGATCAGGAAACATAGAAAGCGACTGAAGGTGGCCAGATGGATTGACAACCATCTCAAAGGATTCGTTGCTGCCTGGCAATGGATCAAGAGGAAATGGCAACCCATCGCCAGTCGTCTGGGATGGATTAAGAAGCTGAACCCGTTCCGCTATATCAAGATCCTCGACTGGTACATCATCCGTAAGTTCATCGGTACCTATATCTTTGCCATTGCCCTGATCATCAGTATCTCCATCGTCTTCGACATCAATGAGAACCTGGCGAAGTTCACCCAGTATCATGCACCGTTACGGGCTATTGTTTTCGACTATTACGCAAACTTCATCCCTTACTTCGCTAACCTGTTTAGTCCGCTGTTCGTCTTCATCGCTGTCATCTTCTTCACCTCTAAGCTGGCGGGTAACTCTGAGATTATCTCCATGTTGGCGGCAGGTGTGAGTTTCAAACGACTGATGCGGCCTTATATGATCTCTGCAGCACTGATCTCGCTGATGACGTTCTATTTGGGCTCGTATGTCATTCCCAAGGGAACCGTTATCCGTCAGAACTTCGAGACACTCTATAAGAACAAGAAGAAGAACACCTCGGCAGAGAACGTTCAACTACAGGTGGGCAAAGGTGTGATTGCCTATATCCAGCATTACGACAATACCATGAAGCGTGGCTATGGTTTCTGTTTGGATAAGTTCGAGAACAAGAAACTGGTGAGTCATATGACTGCCCAAGAGATCCAATACGATACCATCAGCGATTCGAAGTATCACTGGAAGGCCACCACATGGAGAATCCGTGAGCTTAAAGGACTCCGTGAGAAGATCACGAACGGAGCAAAACTGGATACGCTCATCATGATGGAGCCTACCGACCTGGTGTTCTCCAAAGGACAACAGGAGACCTTCACGAGTCCACAGCTGCGGGAGTATATCAACAAGCAGATCGACCGTGGTTCGGGGAATGTGGTTCAGTATGAGGTGGAGTACCATAAGCGTATCGCTTCCTCATTCGCCTCATTCATCCTGACGACCATCGGTGTATCGCTCTCATCCAGGAAGCGGAAAGGAGGTATGGGACTATACTTAGGTATCGGTCTGGCGCTCAGCTTCGGCTATATCATGCTCCAAACCGTATCCTCCACCTTCGCCATCAATGCGAACACACCACCCATGCTGGCAGCATGGCTACCCAATATCATATTTGCCTTCATCGCATACTTCTGCTACAGGAAGGCACCGAATTAATGCACGATCCATGAAGGAATCATGCTCAAGTAAACAGAAAAGAATTGCATAACATATGGATTTTTACGATTTAGACCTCAACGACCACGCGCTCGATGCACTAGACGCCATGAACTTTACAACATGTACACCCGTGCAAGAGAAGTGCATCCCTGAGATATTGAAAGGAAGAGATGTGCTGGGAGTGGCTCAGACGGGAACGGGAAAGACGGCAGCCTATCTGTTGCCTGTGCTCAGTATGCTCGATGATGGCAGTGCCTTCTTCGGCGATACGGAGAAGGTGTTCCCCGAGGATGCCATCAACTGCGTGATCATGAGTCCTACCCGCGAGCTCGCGCAACAGATAGATCAAGCCATGCAGGGCTTTGCCTACTATATGCCATCGGTGAGCAGTCTGGCGGTATATGGCGGTAACGACGGTAACCGTTATGATCAAGAGTATAAGAGCATGCGCATGGGCGCTGACATGATCATTGCCACCCCTGGCCGACTGCGTAGTCATATCAATATGGGGAATGTGGATCTCAGTAAGGTGTCCTTCTTCATCCTCGACGAGGCTGACCGTATGCTCGACATGGGTTTCAGTGATGATATCCTTTCCATTGCCAAGCTGTTGCCACCGACCTGTCAGACCATCATGTTCTCTGCCACGATGCCGCATAAGATTGAGGAATTAGCACGTACGCTGCTGAAGAATCCCGCAGTGATTAAACTGGCTGTAAGCAAGCCGGCAGAAAAGATCCATCAGATGGCATACGTTTGTCATGAGACACAGAAGCTGCGCATTCTAAACCATCTGTTCAAGAACGACGAGCTCAAACGTGTGATCATCTTCTCCTCGAGCAAGCTCAAGGTGAAAGACATCAACCGCAGTCTGAAGGCCATGCATGTGAACTGCGACGAGATGCACTCTGATCTGTCACAGGCGGAACGCGACGAGGTGATGTACCGTTTCAAGAGCGGACAGGTTGACGTACTGGTGGCCACTGATATCGTGGCTCGTGGTATCGACATCGACGATATCGCCACTGTAATCAACTTCGATGTGCCGCATGATTGCGAGGATTATGTTCACCGAATCGGACGAACAGCAAGGGCGGAACGGGACGGTAAGGCCATCACCTTGGTGCGTGGATGGGAGATCCGCGATTTCATCAAGATTGAGCAGTTCCTCGAGAAGACCGTGGAGAAGGTTCCTCTTCCCAATGGTATGGAAGGTCCGGAATACCGTCCGATGCATAAGAAGAGTCATCGTGCCGTCTTCCACCGCCATGGTCATGGTAACAAGTCACAGGGATCCAAGAACCGTAGTGACAACCACAGAAAACCGCAAAAGAAGACTAAGAACGAACAGCGTAGGTCAGCACATAAGAAGGAGTGATTTCATAAGACACCTCTACGGTGGTGCTGCGCCGTAGATTCTCTGTAAGCACTACGCCTTGTTTCTGCAAGGTAAAGGGAAGTAGTCGCATATCCTCAAATCCCAACCGGTCATCCGAATACAGCTTATACATGGTTTCCTTGGCACTCCAATGTATCAGCTTCTCTTCTATGGTATCAGCCGTTTCATCTTGTCGGATGAACTTATGGGCAATCTTTTCCACACGATTACTCATATATTCGATATCCACCGCCACTGTTTGGTCGGGAGAGATGATGACGCTGCAGATACCTTTCGTATGACTGATACTGATATCCCAACCATTCTGGAGGATGGGCTTGCCGTTCTGTTCGTGAGAGATGGTCCATGACGGATCATTGTCGGTCATCTGTCTTAACAAAGCACGCACACAAACATACTCACGTTGACGCCCTTCAGCACGGTATCTCCGACAAGCCTCCTCGTACCATTCCGGAAATTCAGAAGGATGCTCTGTCATCTCCCAAAGGCCGAGGATGACAAACTGTTGAATATGCGTCACGCTCAGTAAAGGCATAGCGGTTTATTTCTCTGACTGCTCGTCGTTCTTCTCACGGATCACAACCTTTACCCGTGAGATACGACGTTCCTCCAGTTCCATGATCTCAAAGAGGTAGTTGCGGTATTCCAGTTTCTCATGGATCACAGGGAAGTCACCTTTGATCTCCAACAAGAGACCAGCCACCGTATCGGCATCTCCTTCCACCTCGGCGAACTCCTCATCGCTCACTTCGAGTATCTGGCAGAAGTCGCTCAAGAGTGTCTTACCCTCAAAGATATAGGTGTTCTTGTTCAGACGAGTATAGGTCTTCTCCTCATCATCGTACTCATCGTTGATCTCACCAACGATCTCCTCCAGAATATCTTCCAAGGTAACGATACCGCTGGTACCACCAAACTCATCCACCACAATGGCGATATGCACCTTGTTCTCCTGGAACTCACGGAGCAGATCATCAATCTTCTTCGTCTCAGGAACGAAATAAGGCGAACGGATAAGACTCTGCCAGCGGAACGTAGCCGGCTTTCCGAGATGAGGCAACAAGTCTTTGATATAGAGTACACCACGGATATTATCTGAGTTGTTCTGATAGACGGGGATTCTACTGTAGTTGTTCTCAACGATGCATTGCAACACATCGCGGAAACTGCTCTTGATATTCAGGTCAACCACATCCTGCCTACTGGTCATCACCTCCTTCACGGTCTCGTCGCTGAAGCGGATGATACCCCTAAGAATACGCTGATCATCCTTGATCTCTTCTTTGTCAGTCAGATCCAAAGCCTGCTCCAGATCATCCACGCTGAGCACATGACTATCAGGCTGCAGCACTTTCTCTGCCAGGAAGCCGCTGCTGAGCAGTACGTTCTCCAATGGCCAGAAGAGTTTTCTGAAGAACATGATGGAATTGGCCACGCGACGGCAGAACGTCAAGGAATTCTGACGGGCAAACACTTTCGGTATAATCTCTCCAAACAACAGCAGGATAAATGTCAACAACACCGTGATAAACAAGAACTCCATCCATGTCTGCTTAAACACGACGAGTTGTGAGAAGACATAGTTGAAGAGCATGATGATCGTTATGTTGACCAAATTATTGGCAATCAGAATAGTGGCCAGGGTACGTTCAGAGTCTTGACGCAGACGCTGAATCATCTCGTCAGTGCTTCGTTTCTCCGGATCCAGTTCAGACACATCGGTAGGAGAAAGACTAAAGATGGCGATCTCAGAGCCACTGGCTAATCCCGACACAATAAGCAACAAGACTGCCAATACGGCTGCTACCATCACACCTATTGTAAGGGGATGAATCTCTGTTGTTGCAGCTATTTCGGAAAAAAACGACGGATCCATAGATTAGAAAGGAAGACGATCGTCCTCGTTAACCGGTTGAACGGGATTCTCAGAAACCATGGTGGGCTGTTCGGCTGATGTGTTCTGCTTCGGACTGAGCATCTCCATGTTATCAGCGATGATTTCCGTTACGTACTGTCTGATACCTTTCTGGTCATCATAGCTGCGATAGCGAATTCTTCCTTCAATATACAGCTTATCGCCTTTATGTACGTATCTCTCCACTACTTTGGCCAGTCCTCTATAAAAGACAATATTATGCCAGTCGGTTCTGTCTGGAATCTGTGTTCCGTTCTGCAGTGTATAACCTTTCTCCGTTGTGGCTAATCTGATCTGAGCCACGGCCTGATCCTGTTCGTAATAACGAACTTCAGGATCCTTGCCAACATTTCCTATAAGCATTACTTTATTCATAGCATTCGAATAGATTGATCTTCAATTGTTTATTTCCACATACCCAAGTACTTGAACTTAAAGTTCTTACCCTTGGCAGAGGGGAACTGGCTGCGACTGTCAACGCGCTCCCTCAGATGCTCCACCACCCTGTTGTAGGCATCCTGTCCGCTCAACGCCTTGACATTAGCCACGAACTGGGTGTCGCGGTATTCATGTTTGCCTGTAGAAGGTACCAGCACCACACGTTTGAAGAGCAGGGAAGCCTCATACCATCCCTCACGTTTCTCGCTCAACCGTGCCACTGCTGGAGCAACCACTTCACGACGTTCTCCATCTGCAGTATTCGAACGTAGTGCCTTCTTCTGCTTGAAGTCCATCATGGTAGCGGCTTCCGTCTTGATGATGATGAAATATACTCTGGGGCGGACCTTATATCTTTTGGGATAGAATACGTCGCTACCAATATACTCACGTACGTCAGCCTCCAACTCTGGAGTCATTCCAATCTCAGGAATAGACTTCAAGAAGTCGATGGCCTCATCGACATTATACACCAATGTCTCGTTATCAAAATACCTTAAATACAGATTCATTTAGAGGCTTGTTTTTCTTTGTTATCACTATCTTCCTACTATAGGAAGATCTACACTCAAAAGAGCGGAAAACGGGACTCGGACCCGCGACCCCAACCTTGGCAAGGTTGTGCTCTACCAACTGAGCTATTTCCGCTTGTTTTTCGAACAATACACGTTTTTCGATATAATTGGTGAAGAGGAGGAGACTCGAACTCCCACGTCGCACTTGACACTACCCCCTCAAAGTAGCGCGTCTACCAATTCCGCCACCTCTCCAACAAAAAGCATTCTGAATGACATTGTGCCCAGAACAGGACTCGAACCTGCACACCTCGCGGCACACGCACCTGAAACGTGCGCGTCTACCAATTCCGCCACCTGGGCAAACACGCGAACAAACGATGTTTATTCTTCGTTGTCATTCAGAATGTGGAGCGGAAAACGGGACTCGGACCCGCGACCCCAACCTTGGCAAGGTTGTGCTCTACCAACTGAGCTATTTCCGCATGATTTAAGCCATCTCTCTCGATTGCGGATGCAAAGGTACACATTTTCTGTGAACCTGCAAAACTTTTCCCGCTTTTTTTTCAATCCATACGTTTTTTATAGTCATCATAACTATATTCCCTCAGCATTTCCATTTCACCGTCAGCATGGAGGAAGGCGATAGAGGGATGAGGTACGCCGTTGAACATGTTTGTCTTCACGGTGGTGTAATGCAACATATCCTCGAAGATGATGCGCTCTCCCACCCTCAACTCATGATCGAACTGCCAGCAACCCATATAATCACCGCTCAGACAACTGTTGCCGCCTAACCTGTAAATGGGGAGGGAGGAGTGTGGAGCGTAAAGTGAATCCTCAACATGCTGTGCGCCTCTTACCTCGGGATAATAAGGCATTTCAAAACAGTCGGGCATATGACAGGTAAAACTGACGTTGAGGATGGCGGTGCGGATACCCTGATCCTCCACCACATCCACCACTTCGGCCACCAGCGGACCCGTCTGCCAACCGAAGGCGCTACCTGGCTCAAGGATAACCTGCAGGTTGGGATACCTCTTCTTGAATCCCTTTAATATATTAATAAGGAGAGGCACATCATAGTCTTTCCGAGTCATGAGATGTCCACCACCGAAATTGATCCATTTCAGTTGGGGGAACCACGGTGAAAACTGTTCCTCGATATGTACCAGTGTACGTTCGAACACATCGGCTCCGCTCTCGCAATGACAATGACAGTGAAAGCCCTCGATATCGTACGGCAACTGCTCCGTCAGCTTGTCTGCCGTCACACCGAATCGTGTTCCTGGAGCACAGGGATTATAAAGTTCCGTACCCACCTCAGAGTATCTTGGATTGATACGCAAACCTATGGAGCACTTCCCTGCGATGCGTTCATGGAAGCGCTCATATTGCGACAGCGAATTGAAGGTCAGATGACTGGAGCAGCGCACGATCTCGTCAAAGTCCTTGTCGGTATAGGCGGGCGAATAGGTATGTGCTTTCTCCCCGAACTCCTCAGCTGCCAACCGCGCCTCGTACAACGAGCTGGCCGTCGTGGCATGGATATACTCCCGGAAGATGGGGAAAGTCTTCCACAACGCATACGCCTTGTAGGCCAGGATGATCTCCACCCCAGCCTTCTCAGCCACTCCTGCAATCAGTTGTAGGTTTCTGCGCAGCAGTTCCTCTTCCAACACATATACCGGAGTCTGTACTCCTTCGAACGTACGTCTGTCAACTCGCATGGTTTTTAATCAAAGATTAACATCCAAAGGAGAAGATTCTCATGACTACATGCTGTTCTTGTCATATGAGGTCTCTTGAACCCTCTCTCTTCGTATTTTATTACTTTGTTTTATCTTCCTATTCGAAATAATTGAGTATTGACCATTTCCTTTGCCCATCTAATACTTCACCTTCTTTACCTTACTCTCGTTACTCAACTGGTCGAGAGCAGTAATCACATAGGTGGAGTGCTGACTGCGGGCTGGCAGACGGTAGAAGGTGTTGGGGGTGATGGCAACGATACGTGAGGGATCATCGATGTTGATGCGCTCACCGTTGTTGAAACGGTACACCACATAGCGCACGGCCTTGTTCTTCCAATCCTTACCCTTCGGCTCGCGCCAGAAGAGCACATTCCCGTCTTCGGGCGTATTGATCACCTTGGGCTTACGCACCTTCTTGGGTGCCTTCCCGTCGATGAACGGCATCTGCGGTTGCAGGGCGGGATACTTCCAATAGGTACTGCGGAGAGAGGTGCCGTAGTTACCGATGTTATCCACAGCGGCCTTCGCATACCACAGGACAGCCCCCTGCACGTCCTTCATCTGGGAGCGCAACTGAACCTTTGCCGCCAACTGATGGGTGTTGGGATTCCTGAGGTCGGCATTCTTCACCGTGCGTTCCACATCCTCGCCAATGAACAGCGGACGGTTGGAAGCATTCCTGTTCCACCACCCGATCAGTTCCTGGTAATCGGCCGACTTATGTCCTATCTCCCAATACAGCTGCGGGACGTTGTAATCCACCCATCCCTTGTTCACCCAGAGAAGAACATCCGCATAGAGGTCGTCGTAGTTCTGCAAGCCATTGGTGTTACTGCCGTTGGGATCGTTCTTCTTGTTGCGGTAGATGCCGAACGGCGAAACGCCGAACTTCACCCACGGCTTGTTATGATGGATAGTGTCGCTCAACTGTCGGATAAACAAATTGACATTATCGCGGCGCCAGTCACCTCTATCCGTAAACCCTCTGTTGTAACGCTGGAACTCACGGTCGTCAGGAATCTTCTGACCTGCCACAGGGTATGGATAGAAATAATCGTCTATATGCAGACCATCCACATCATAGCGGCGCACAATATCGCCCACCACATGACAAATAAAGTTGCGACATTCGGGAATGGCAGGATTCAGGATATACTGGTCGTCATACTCAAACACCCACTCCGGATGTCTGATGGCTACATGACGACTGTCGAGCTCATGGGTTGTCTTTGTCTTGGCTCTGTAAGGATTGATCCAGGCATGCAGTTCCATGCCTCGTTTATGACACTCCGTGATCATCCATTGCAGCGGATCCCAATAAGGAGAAGGAGCCACGCCCTGCTTCCCTGTGAGGAAACGACTCCAGGGCTCTATACTGCTCTGATAGAGCGCATCACACTCGGGACGGATCTGGAAGATGATGGCATTCACTCCATCTTTCAGCAGTTCATCCAACTGGTAGGTCAGCGTCTGCTGCATCTTCTGGGTTCCTACTCCGAGCCACTGACCGTTCACGGCCTGTATCCATGCTCCGCGGAATTCACGCTTGTTCTGAGAACAAACATAGCTGCATGCTAAGAAAAGCATGCAGCTAATGAATAGTGTTCTTTTGTGATGTATCACGGTATAATCGTTTAGAAATGATATCCGATAGTGAAGAGAGCTTGATGGCGCTCCTTGTTCAGTTTCACAGCATTGCAAACATTGTCTGACATATTCTCGCCGTCGGCAGCCCAGTAACTCATGAACGGACTGAAGTCGCCGTTCTTCTGACTGTACTGGTAAGCGAAGTCAAGACTCAACTGTCCGATGCGGTAACCCAGACCGAAGGTGACACGTGTTGTTCCCTTCCAGTTGGTGTAGTCGGTTGCGGATGCATAGTAGGATCCCGGACTGTCGAGAGCACTGTTCTTGTAACCATCCTTGCTGAACATCGGAGAGATATAGTTGAAGCCGACACGCAGAGAAAGACCGTCGTAGAGTATGTACTCAGCACCTGCCTTCAGGGTATGTACACCCTTCAGGGTTGACTCTGTATGTGCGTTCATGATGTCATCACTCTCGCTGCTCTCGTAGTAGTTGTCATAATACCAATCGTAGTGACTACCTGTATTGAAACGAGTGTCGAGATTGCTGTAGTCAGCATACTCATAGGTAAGACCTAATGCCAGCCAGTTGCCAACCGTATGTCCCAAAGAAGCACCGAACTTCCAAGGAGTATAGAGCTTATACTCATAGACCTCGCTGTTAGAGAAATTCTTGTAGAGACCCACGTTGGTATTGTTGATCAACTCCGTATAGTTGGATGTCTTCAGATCGTACCATGTCGGTGTATTCACATACAGACCGATGCGGAACGGAGAAGTCTCCACAGGACGGAAGATGATACCTGCCTTGATGTCGAAGCCAGATCCGTCGATGCGACGCTCATCAGCCAGTGTAGTAGAACCGATACCTCTGTTATTATCATCCAGCAGCTGCTCGGTGTACTCGCTATATCCCTTGTAGTTCACATCCTTGATACCTAAGGTCAAACCCAGATAGACACGGTCGTTGATGTTTCCACTCAGGTTGAAGTTATAGTCTCCGGTATAACCCTTGGACGACTTACGCATCAGATAACTGCTGGCGTCGTTATAGAAGAGGGTTCCTTCCGCATCACTCAGGAAACCATTATAATAGAGGTAATCCACCTGACTGAAAGCGTTTGACGTTCCTGTGATGTTGTTGTCGAAGTTCAGACCGAACAGACCTTCATATCCCTTGGCATAGGAGAGCTTGTTCTGAGATGCGCCATGGAGCACATCACTGACAGAGGTCACGTCGTTGAAGTTACGACTCTTGTGGTAGTTGAACGCGAAGTTCAGGAACGACCTCTCTCCAGAGCGGTGTGCCCAGACAAAGCCGATCTGGTCGAAACTCATCTTCGTCTTCTTACCGATACCGAAGTCATCTGCATCCTGCAACGCATTCACGCTGAGTGAGGTGCTGGCAGTTGTGTGACGGAACAGACCGATACCTGCAGGGTTCGTACTGATGGTTGAGATATCAGCGCCCAGGGCCTCCATAGCACCACCCATACCTACATAACGAGCAGTTCCATTGAGATCCTCAGTAGCGATGTTGGCATCCTCATACGTTTCTTGTGCTGCCATTGGCATTACAGCCAAAGCGAGTGCAGCTATTGTAAATATCTTCTTCATAATCATTTATATATTATCTATTGTTAATAAACACATTATAATATGGTTTCAGAGCGCCCCTCCTTTTGGAGGGGATGGCTCCATTATCTTCTGCCGCCGAAGCTGCCACCGCCGCCTCCGCCGCCAGTGCTACGGGTTCCACCGCCACCGCCGCCGCTGAAGCCGCCACCGCCACTGCTACGACTACTGCTACTGCTGTAGGAGCTGTTGTTGGTTGTGGTCGGTGTATAGGTACGGTTGTTAGTAGTGGTATTGGTGTTCGTATTACTATAGGTACGGTTGTTACCGAAGCGACCGCTGTTCGTTGCCGTTCCACGATTATTGTTACGGTTCTGAGAAGCATCATAGGCACGTGTGGTCTGACCGTTACCGCGATAGCCGCCATAGTTGCCACTGCTGGCCATTGTTGTACCTGGTCGACCTACCGTTCCATGGTTACTGGTACCGGTTACGCCGTTGCCAGAGTAATGACGGATACCGCCTGGTACATACCATGTAGTGCCATAGTAAGCATATCCCCAACGGCCATAGGGGTAGCCCCAGCCATAATAGCCATAGTACCAGGGATCATACCAGCCATAGCCATAGTACCAGGGATCGTACCAACCGCCATAATAGCCATAGTACCAGGGATCATACCAAGGATCATACAGATAGAATCCGGAATAGCGGAAGCGCCAGTACGGACCGAATCCATAGTATCCATAGAGCCAAGGTGAGAACAAGTAGTAGTCGTCAAAACGACTCAGTCGGCGACTGTACTTATAGTCATCATCCAATTGAAATTCCACCTTTGTGCCTGGATAGACAGCCAATGTATCGGTTATATCCTCTGCACTCGTATGGAATTCAATGATATCATTGCCCAGAGAGTCAGTACCTATCTTCTTGAAATAGCTACTTGACTTACCACGACGATTGTACTCGTCCACGTCGCGGTTGCTGCCGCTAAGAGGAGCGGGAGAATCATTGATCACCTCGTAAGAGCTCATTGACTTTTTCACGCTCTTACTCGGGGTGAAGTAAACATCATCCTGAGCCATTACGCCCAAAGATACGGCTCCGAAAAGGAGTGCTGATAAGATTAATTTTTTCATATCGCTCACAAATATTTTAATTTCAGTGCAAAAATACGACATATTTTACTGCAAATATAAGGAATTTCCCTAATCAAAGATAGGATTTTCCCTATTTTTTTATACTTTTGTAGCAAATTTAACACTGACCATGAAATATTACGTTACGAAGTTCCATATTTCTGACACAAACAGTGATGGTGATGATCATTCAGAACGTTTACAGGCAGCACGTGATATCCTGGCAGCGCTTGTTGCTCAGGTAGGTTACGAATCATTCGAAGAGACGGAAACAGGACTGAACGGTTATGTGCCATCCGACCTGTTTCATCAGGAGACACTGGATGAATGCTTGGAGAGTTTCCCGATGGATTCCCTGCAGATTACCTACGAAACGGAAGAGATGGAAGATGTCAACTGGAACGCCACCTGGGAACAGGAGGGATTCGAACCGATTTATATAGGTGACCAATGCGTGATTCATAACCTATCGACACCTGTAGAGAAAGACTACCCCTATGACATTGTGATTGATGCGAAGCAGTCGTTCGGCACAGGAACACACGAAACAACCCGTCTGATGGTATCCGCGCTGCTGGACTTGAAACTGGACGGAAAGCGCGTGCTCGACTGCGGATGCGGTACTGGTATCCTCTCCATCGTTGCCTCCAAGTGTGGTGCCAAAGAGGTGGTGAGTTATGATATCGACGAGTGGTGTACCCGCAATACGGAACATAATGCCCAACTGAATGATGTAAACAACCTGGAAGTGCTGTTGGGCAATGCCCATGTGCTGTCACATGTATCAGGTGTATTCGATGTGGTTTTGGCGAATATCAACAGGAACATTCTGCTGGCTGACATGTCCAAATTCAAGGAAGTGATGACCCATGGTTCACTCTTGATCATCAGTGGCTTCTACGAAAAAGACTCCATGGTGTTGGCAGAGAAAGCAGGAGAGCTGGGTATGTCGTTACTCAGTGCCAACAGCGAGAACGACTGGTGCATACTTCAATTCCGTATCGACTAACCCGTATCTCACCTCTAATTAATACACAACTGCTTCAGATCATAATAGCTACCATTGTAGATATCGAAATCCACATAGCCCTTGATACCTGGTAGTCGTCCTGCATCGGTATGCTGCCAGAACTTCCATGGTCCGCTATATTCCACCTTATCCACATAATAGTGCGCTATCCAATAGGGATAGTCATCGAATACCGGCGTACCCAGATAATTCATCTTGAACTTGTAATAGGTATAGATAATCGGTTTCACATGGTACTTATCTTCCACGATATGGAGCCACGTAAGGATTTCACGTTGGAAGTCCTCTGTTGACATATCCTTCGGCTTATGTTCCACATCCAATACAGGGGGAAGATCACCACGTTGCAAATGCACTTTCTTGAGGAAGAAATAAGCTTGATCGCGGGCAGATGACTTGTTACTCCAGAAATGATAAGCACCACGTATAAACCCATATTCCTGTGCGTTACGGAAATTCTCGTTAAAGTGTTTGTCTAATTGTGTGGAACCCTCTGTTGCCTTGATCACCACAAAACGAATCGGGCACTTTTCGATCATGGCATTACGCAGTTGTTCCCAGTCAATCTTACCCTGATAATGACTGATATCAATACCCCTAATCTCATAACCGTTTGGGTTCTTCGCATCCCCATAGACGGCTCTCCAACGGAAGCCGTAAGGACCAACGAAGAAATAATAAAACAGCCAAACGTACAACCCTGCCGCCAAAAGACCTCCCGTCCACCATGCCCATTTGGGATAGCGGTTCCAGCGACTCTTCCGATGAGAGCGACGCGAAGATCTTTTTTTCTGGGAAGTCATGGAATTAGAAGTGATAGGTTAGGGAGAAAAGAGGGTGTGTCAGCGACACACCCTCAGCTTATTATTTGCTCTGTTCCAGTGCCAATGTCATGGTAGGCTGGTCGCATACCTCAGACGGTCCCCAGTACTGGATAGGACCAGGATAGATGTAAGCAGTCTTGCGAGCCCACTCGTCACGATGAGCGGCAAACTCCTTGAAGGGAGCACCGTCAAGCTCTACGAGAGCCTTGCGGATAACGGGCTTCATCTCACCAGCACGCTTCTCCATATTCATCATCATTGTGATGGGCACACCACCGGCTTTCCACTCATCCGTCTTGGCTGTTGTATTCTTCACGATAGCCATATAGCCTGTCTTACCATTAGCAATCAACTGAGCAGCACTTGTTCCCAGTGCATAGCAGTAGTCAGCGTCGAAGTTAGAAGGAGCAGCACAACGTCCTTCATAGCCGAAGAAGTGGTGCTGAGTACCGAACTTACCCACATACTTACCTTCCTTCTTCATCTTCTCAAGCTTCTGGGCTACCATCGTAGAGAGCAGCTTCTCTGTCTCAATCAGAGAAACCTGTACGTTTCCATGAGGATCACGGTCGAGGGCCAACTGACGGGCAACACCTACAGGCAGACTGTTGAACACCTTCAGGTTCTCCTCGGTGAGGTGACTCTTAGCAAAGTCAACCTGCTCGTCACGACTAATCTCCTTAGCCTCCGGCAAAGCCAGCACGTCGTTCAGCTGAGCAATCAGTTTCTTAATGGCAGGAATGAACTCAATGACACCTTCTGGGATAATCACAGTACCGAAGTTATTACCGTCAGAAGCACGCTGAGCAACCGCGTTAGCGATATATTCAACAATATCGTCAAGGCTCATACCCTTAGCCTCTACCTCCTCAGAGATCAGACAGATATTCGGCTGGCACTGCAGAGCGCACTCCAGAGCGATATGAGAAGCAGAACGTCCCATCACCTTGATGAAGTGCCAGTACTTACGTGCAGAGTTACAGTCGCGCTCGATATTACCAATCAGCTCGGAGTAAGTCTTACATGCAGTATCGAAACCGAAAGAAGTCTCGATCTGGTCGTTCTTCAGGTCACCGTCGATGGTCTTAGGACAACCGATCACCTGAACGCCATACTTCTTTGCAGCATAGTACTCAGCGAGCACACAAGCATTGGTATTGGAGTCATCACCACCGATAATCACGATGGCCTTGATGTCGAGCTCACGAATAATCTCCAGTCCTTTCTCAAACTGATCAACCTTCTCCAGCTTTGTACGACCGGAACCGATCATGTCGAAACCACCTGTATTGCGATAGTCATCAATGAAATCCTCTGTAATCTCCATATACTGATGGTCAACCAGACCGCCAGGACCGAGGATGAAGCCGAAGAGACGGTTCTCGGGATTCAGCTTCTTAATCGTATCGAAAAGACCTGTAATCACATTGTGTCCGCCGGGAGCCTGTCCACCACTGAGGATGACACCGACATTCATCTTTGCGGTATTAGCAACGTCGCTCTGCTCGAACTCGATAAGCGGCATTCCGTAAGTGTTGGGGAAGAGAGCTTTGATTTCTTCCTGGTTATCCACGCTCTGTGTTGGAGCACCTTCTTTTACCTTTACTGCACCTTGAAGAGCCTTTGGCAATTTCGGCTGATAAGCAGCCCTTGCCAGCTGCAATGCACTTTTTTCCATATTCCTGTAAAATGTTTATTGAAATTTATTGTTGTATATCCTTACTACTTAAAAATCAGGTGCAAAAATACGCTTTTTCTTGGAGATTTGGAAAGGTTTTTGAATAAAATCAAGTTTTTAAGATATTTTTTATCGTTCTTTGCACCATGTATATAGAAAAATTGCTATATTTGTCACATGAAGTTAACAAATAGGCAAATGAAAGGAAAGATTGAAGATGACAAACAAAAAAGATTTAAAGAAAACCATTAACTACATCTGTAGTGAACTATTCGCAGAGTGTGTAGCCGCTTCTCTTTACAGTGGGAAGCCGAATCAGGACAACGTAGAAGCCCTCCTCTCATCTATCTTGCATATTCAAAGCGACTATGTGAAACGCATCTCGCATCCTGAACCAGGTATTCCGCAGAAGAAATACTTCAAGATCCTGATAGACGATTTCAACAAGGATGTCTCTGAGTTCATCGATCAGATCGGCAATTTGAATTAACAGATATGATACAGAGTTTTTGTCGTTGGCTATTATACAAACGTCTGGGGTGGTCAAAGGAGATAACTGTTGCCCACCCCGATAAGTATATTATTTGTCTTGCCCCCCACACCAGCAACTGGGATTTCCTTCTAGGACAGCTCTATATGCGGGCTGAGGGCTACACCATTAATTTCCTGATGAAAAAAGAGTGGTTCCGATGGCCGTTGGGAAACATTTTCCGACGGATGGGAGGTATTCCCGTGTGGCGTTCGAAGAAGTCGAGCATGACCGACAACCTCGCAGAGACCGCCATGCGAGAGAACACGTTCCATCTATGCATCACGCCGGAAGGGACACGATCGTTGAATCCTGATTGGAAGAAAGGTTTTTATTATATTGCCCTCAAGGCGCAGATACCCATCTTGTTGTATGGACTCGATTATGAGAAGAAACTGATACGCTGTACCCGCAGCATCGTTCCTACCGGTGACATCGACAACGAGATGAAAGAAATTAAATTGTATTTCAAGGACTACAAGGGAAAGAAACCGGAGTTGTTCACTATTGGTGAGATTTAAGACGCATGAAGAAAAAGATTGTTTTTGCATGTACCTGTCTGCTGTTATGGAGCTGTGGAACCCATCGGGTTGTGAATGAGAACAAACCTGTGTCTGGTTCGGTTCCTGTTCAGACAGGGAAGACGGATAAAGTAGAAGAAGTTGAGAAGAAAGTCCAGTATGAGAAGGAGCCATGGGTGAAGAACCTGTCACGACCATTCGACATCACCCAAGGATTACAAGACAGACATGTTTCCCTCTGGGCCAGTCATGGTTATTATTATGATATCCCCAAGGGCACCTGGAAATGGCAACGCCCTTCCCTATTCGGTACTACCGAGGATCTGTTTACGCAAACCATCGTTGTTCCCTATCTCATTCCGATGCTGGAGAAAGCCGGCGCCAACGTGTTTACTCCTCGTGAACGCGACTGGCAGCGGAACGAGTTGATTGTGGATAACGACCATTCCCCATCGCCTTATTATACGGAGACGAACAGACAGAACAAATGGAAGGATGCCGAGGTGAAAGGTTTTGCCTGGCATCAGGGCGCTTATCATGACGGCGAGAATCCTTTCCTGGCAGGAACGGCACGAATGACCAAGACTACTCATGCCAATCCCAGCGAGATCACCTACCAACCTCAGTTTGAGGAGTCGGGCAACTATGCTGTTTATGTGAGTTATCCCACCTTGGATAACAGTGTGGATAATGTTCAATATACGGTCTATCATCAAGGACAGGCTTCCGTGTTCAGCGTGAACCAGCGAATGGGCGGCAGCACATGGGTCTATCTCGGAACCTTTATGTTCGACCGCGGTTGCAGTCGCCTGAACAGTGTGGTGGTGAGTAATCTCAGTGACCAAAAAGGCGTTGTCACAGCCGATGCTGTCCGCTTTGGCGGTGGTATGGGTAACATCACCCGTGCCGGCTCCGTCAGCGGAAAGCCCCGTGCCTTAGAGGGATCACGTTATTATGCCCAATGGGCAGGTGCTCCCTATAATGTGTATAGCAGTAAGAACGGACAGGATGACTATGCCGATGATATCAATGTGCGGTCGCTCATGACCAACTGGATTGGCGGTGGCTCACGTTATATGCCCAATCTGGAAGGAAAGCACGTGCCCATCGAACTGTCATTGGCCGTTCATAGCGATGCGGGCTTTGCCAAGGACTTCGCCTCACTAACGGGTTCATTAGGTATCTACACAACGAATTTCCACGATGGACTGTTGAACAACGGGGATAGTCGGGATGAGTCGCGTATCTTCGCCTCGTTACTGTTGAACAACCAGAAGAATGATCTGAACAAGTTATATGGTCTGGATTGGCCTGTTCGTGATATCCGTGATGCGAACTATTCTGAGACACGACTTCCGGAAGTACCTTCCGCCATCCTCGAAACCTTGTCACATCAGAATTTCCCGGATATGCGACTGGCGCAGGATCCGAATTTCCGCTTCACCTTGGCTCGCAGTGTGTATAAGTCAATCCTGCAGTACCTCGCCAACAAACACGACAAGAGTTATGTCGTTGCGCCCCTTCCACCCCAAGATCTGCGGGTGGAGTTCACGAGTGCCGATGAGGTGACACTGAGCTGGGATGATCAGGACGACCCGCTGGAGAAAACAGCCAAACCCAGTTCGTATGTCGTCTATACCGCCAAAGGAGCGGGCGGCTTCGATAACGGACAGGTCATCAAAAACCGTTCGTTCAAGATGAACCTCCAGCCGGGCGTCATCTATAACTTCAAAGTGACAGCCATCAATAAAGGTGGCGAGAGCTTCCCTTCGGAAACACTCACGGCCCTGCATCATGCTGGAGCCACCCGTTCCATCATGATCGTCAACGGGTTCCGTCGGTTGGCACCTCCTGCTGTTCGTAATACGACCAACGAGCAAGGGTTCGACTTCGACATCGATCCAGGTGTAAGTGATGGCGTCACGGCTGGATGGTGCGGTAAGCAGATCTGTTACGACAAGAGTCAGGCGGGTCTTGAAGGACCAGGAGCCCTCGGCTACAGCGGTCAGGAATGGGAAGGAAAGTTCCTGGTAGGCAACGAGTTCAACTACCCCACTGTCCATGCAGAAGCCATGCGCAGTCTGTTACAATATAATGTCACCAGCTGTAGCGCCAGTTCCGTGGAGAGCGGGAAGGTTGACCTGATGAAATACCATCTCGTGGATATGCTCTACGGACTGGAAAAGAAGGATCCCAACGCGTTAGGATCGTACAAGACCTTCCCTGCCCGCATTCAGGATATCCTCACAAAGTTCACTCGCAGCGGTGGCGCCTTGTTGGTAAGCGGTGCCTATGTAGGCAGTGACATGCGTTCTAAGAACGACTCCACCTTTATGCGGAACATCCTGAAGGTAAGCTATGGGGGTACCATCCGCAACAGTAATGATTCCATCATCAGCGGTATGGGCACCACGTTGCCTATCTATCGCATGCTCAACGAAGAGCATTATGCCGCCACATCCACCGATGTGCTGAACCCCTTACAGCCCGCCTACTGCGCACTCACCTACCCCAATGGCACCTCTGCCTGTGTGGCATACGACGGGAATGACTATAAGTCGTTCACCATCGGCTTCCCCTTCGAATGTATCACCTCACCACGAAAACGGGCGGCGGTGATGAAAGCCATCATCAATTTCCTCATACCGTAAACTCATACATTACAACCATGTATAAAATACAAGCTAACGCATCTGGCACCAGAAGCATCGAAGTAACGGATGCTCATCTGGGAACCATCGGGAAATATGCACTCCTGAAGAATCTGATCGACAGTAACGGCATCATCGACGAGGCTGTTCTCGACAAGTTGAAACTGAACTGCCGCGCCATCCTTGAGTCATTGCCCGAGGTGGATCGCGACCTGATGGATCTCTGTCTCGACGTGATCTATCACAAGAACATGAAAGCCCTGGGACTGACCAACCTGGTTCAGTTATATGTTTCTTGGGAGGAGAAGAAAGCACCTAACGAAGAAGGATGAAAGAATACCGCCTGACCGATTTCCTCCCTACCACAAAGAAGGAGATGGAACTGCGGGGATGGGATTACGTGGATGTGATCCTGTTCTCGGGTGATGCCTATGTGGATCACCCGTCGTTCGGCGCAGCGGTCATTGGTCGGGTACTCGAATCTCACGGCTATCGGGTGGCCATCATTCCCCAACCCGACTGGCATGGTGACTACCGCGACTTCAAGAAACTCGGTCGTCCGCGTCTGTTCTTCGGCATCTCACCAGGCTGTATGGACTCGATGGTGAACAAATATACAGCGAACCGACGACTCCGATCTGAAGATGCGTACAGTCCTGATGGCAGGCACGACTGTCGTCCGGAATATCCAACGATTGTCTATAGTCGCATCCTTCGTCAGCTCTATCCCGATGTGCCCATCGTGTTAGGCGGCATCGAGGCTTCCCTGCGCCGTCTCACCCATTACGACTACTGGCAGAACAAACTTCAAAAGTGTATCCTTTGCGACTCCGGTGCTGACATCATCAGCTATGGTATGGGCGAGAAGACCGTTGTAACCATTGCACAACGACTGGCCGAGGGTGAGGATATCAAGCAGTTACACGACCTTCCCCAAACCGTTTATCTGGCCAAGGAGAAAGACATCCCAGGAGGGATCACAGAGGAAGATATCGTGCTGCACTCCCATGAGGAGTGCCTGCGCAACAAGAAGGCAGAGGCCGAGAACTACCGTCATATAGAAGAGGAGTCGAACAAATACCATGCCCAACGACTCCTGCAAAAGGTGGATGGGGTGTATGCTGTGGTCAACCCGCCCAATCCGCCCATGACCACCGATGAGCTCGATGCCTCCTTCGATCTTCCCTATACCCGTCTGCCCCACCCCAAATACAAGGGGAAGCGAATCCCTGCCTACGAGATGATCAAGCACTCGGTGAACATCCACCGTGGCTGTTTCGGCGGCTGCGCCTTCTGTACCATCTCCGCCCATCAGGGGAAGTTCATCACCTGCCGTAGTAAGGAGAGTATATTGAAAGAGGTAAGGCAGGTTACTGAGATGGATGACTTCAAAGGCTACCTCAGCGACCTCGGCGGTCCGTCGGCCAACATGTACGGCATGCATGGTCGTAATCTCCATGCCTGTGAAAAATGCAAACGTCCTTCCTGTATCCATCCACAAGTCTGTCCGAACCTGAATACCGACCACTCCGCCCTGCTGGATATCTACCATGCGGTGGATGCCCTGCCGAAGGTGAAGAAGAGTTTCATTGGCAGTGGTGTGCGTTACGACCTGCTCCTGCATCAAAGTAAGGACGAGAAGAGTAATGAGGCAGCACGGCAATATACCCGCGAGCTGATTTGCCGACATGTAAGTGGACGACTGAAGGTGGCGCCTGAACATACCTCTGACAGTGTGCTCTACCTGATGCGGAAGCCTTCTTTCAAGCAGTTCGGACAGTTCAAGCGCATCTTCGACCGTATCAACCACGAGGAGAACATGCGTCAGCAACTGATACCTTATTTTATCAGTAGTCATCCAGGATGCAAGGAAGAGGACATGGCAGAACTGGCGGTCATCACCAAGCAACTGGATTTTCACCTTGAGCAGGTGCAGGATTTCACCCCAACACCCATGACCATCGCCACGGAGATGTGGTATTCAGGATATGATCCCTACACTTTGGAACCAGTCTTCTCGGCCAAGACCCCACGTGAGAAGCTCGCCCAGCGGATGTTCTTCTTCTGGTATAAACGCGAAGAACGTCGTCAGATCGAGCAGGAACTCAAACGCATCGGTCGTCCTGACCTGATTGCAAAGCTATATAATCAACAAGAGGTGAGAGGTGAGAGAAAAAAAGCAAGAGGCAAAAGGCAAGGAACAAGAGGCAAGAGGTATTAAAGATGTGTCAAAATAAGGTTCAAAGAGTGTATTTGCCTTAGAAACACTTTGTTCCCAACTTGGGAATGATTTGTTCCCAGCTTGGGAATACTTTGTTCCCAACGTGGGAACATTTCTTGAATCCTATTTTGACACACCGATGTTACTTATCCGAAGTAGCGTTTCAGCAAACCTGCGAAGCCAGCACCATGACGAGCCTCATCCTTGGCCATCTCATGTACGGTGTCGTGGATTGCATCAAAGCCGGCAGCCTTGGCATTCTTGGCAATACGGAACTTATCCTCGCATGCACCAGCCTCAGCAGCAGCACGCTTCTCCAGATTGGTCTTGGTATCCCATACACACTCACCCAGCAGTTCTGCAAAACGACTGGCATGGTCGGCCTCCTCGAAAGCATAACGCTTGAAAGCCTCAGCAATCTCAGGATAACCCTCACGATCAGCCTGACGGGCCATAGCCAGATACATTCCTACCTCACCGCACTCACCATTGAAATGGTTACGGAGGTCGTTGATCATTTCTTCACTCACACCCTCAGGCTTACCATCACCGATACGATGAACGGTGGCATAGGTAACATCACCGTCTTCCTTCAGTTCAGAGAACTTGGAAGCAGGAGCCTTACAGATTGGGCATTTCTCAGGTGCAGCATCGCCTTCATAGATATATCCACAAACGGCGCAAATAAACTTTTTCTTCATAATCTT
>JAFZBK010000032.1 GCA_017561825.1 Prevotella sp. | reverse complement strand
CTACAGACAACAAGGACTCGATGCATCCGAACTGACAAGGAGCATAGAGGCGATGAGGGAAGTAACTCCTGTGCAATGGGCATTCATGCTGATGCTGCAGAACATCGTTGTCGGTTCGCTGCTTGCTCTGCCTGTTGCTGCCGTGTGTAAAAGGAAGTTGAGTTATTGATGGTTGACAATTAATAATTTAAAATATGGATATTTCGGTTGTAATACCTCTTTACAATGAGGAAGAATCGATTGGCGAACTCTATAGCTGGATCGAAAAGGTGATGAAGAACAACGGCTTCTCCTACGAAGTAATCTTTGTGAATGACGGCTCCACCGACCATTCGTGGGAGGTTATCGATGACCTCAGCCGACAGTCGGAAAACGTGAAGGGCATCTCCTTCCGCCGCAACTACGGCAAGAGCCCAGCCCTGTACTGCGGCTTCAAGGAAGCCAAGGGCGATGTGGTGGTGACGATGGATGCCGACCTTCAGGATTCACCCGATGAGATTCCAGAACTATACCATATGATCACCGTTGACGGCTTTGATCTCGTGTCGGGATACAAGCAGAAGCGATATGACCCGCTGTCGAAGACACTGCCCACAAAGCTCTTCAATGCTACGGCCCGTCGAGTGAGCGGCATCAAAAACCTGCATGACTTCAACTGCGGGTTGAAAGCCTATCGCAGCGATGTGGTGAAGAACATCGAGGTGTACGGCGAGATGCACCGCTATATTCCTTATCTTGCCAAGAATGCCGGGTTCGACAAGATTGGCGAGAAGGTGGTTCACCATCAGGCTCGTAAGTATGGTTCATCGAAGTTCATGGGCCTCAACCGCTTCGTAAACGGCTATCTTGACCTGCTGACACTGTGGTTCCTCTCCACCTTCGGCAAGAAGCCCATGCATGTGTTCGGCTTCCTTGGTAGCATTATGTTCCTGATTGGTTTCTTCTCGGTTCTAGGACTGGGCATCGACAAGTTGTGGTGTCTGGCTAACAACATCCCGCAGCGTCTCATCACGTCGTCGCCCTGGTTCTACATTGCCTTGACGACTATGCTCATTGGTACGCAGCTGTTCCTGGCTGGCTTCCTCGGCGACCTCATCAGCCGTTCTTCACAGACTCGTAACGACTACCAAATCAAGGAAACCATAGGAA
The DNA here is from genome assembly GCA_017561825.1 of Prevotella sp. Taxonomy (GTDB): domain Bacteria; phylum Bacteroidota; class Bacteroidia; order Bacteroidales; family Bacteroidaceae; genus Prevotella. The sequence goes on along the minus strand of JAFZBK010000032.1, from coordinate 5,549 downwards.
TCAGTAATAGTTGATAGTTGAAAGTTTATAGTTGATAGTTCTGATTAAGATGCGCTCTCGCTCTCCTATCAATTCCCATCGAAAGTTAGTTGTGCTCCTTTGGTGCATGCTGGCTATCTCGTGCAGCAGTATTGACTGCCCACTCAACAATCGTGTCTACATGATTTACAAGCTGCAAGGAGATGAGGTACCTCTCAGCGACTCGCTGACCATCTACTCCAACCGTACTGATGAAAACGACACCGTGCGCCTCAACAGAGCTGTAAATGTTGATAGCTTTTTGCTCCCCGTCAGTTACCGGCGCCACGAGGACATTCTTTTCTTCCGCCGCAGCAACAATACAGGCTGGAGCGTTACCGACACTGTGTTCATAGAGAAAGAAGACATGCCTCATTTTGAGTCGATTGACTGTAGTCCCAACTATTTCCACACTATCAAGAAAGTACGCCATACAAGGCTGGGAATCGACTCTATTGTCATCAATAATAAAAACGTGACTTATGATACATCGAAGCCACACCTATTTATATACTTTAAGCATTTTTATCGGTAGTATTCTCATGTCATGGGCCGCACCGACACGGGCTCAAGAGATTACATATCCGAATCCCCTGAAAGGCGACACAACGGCTTTCTTCAGGGGGATTGCTGTGATGACCGACCTGGTGGGGCCTGCCCAACTGGCTTTTGGCGACTATGGACAATTGGAGGCTGCCGTAAGGCTGAACATCAAAGACAAGTATTTCCCCATCGTTGAACTGGGATTAGGTAAGGCCGACGCCGAGGATGCTGCCACGCGCCTCTCTTACAAGACCAGCGCTCCCTATGGCCGTGTAGGTGTGGATTTCAACCTGATGCGAAACAAACACGACGACTATCGCGTTTATGGCGGTGTGCGCTATGCCTATACGAATTACAAGTTCGACCTGTTCTGCTCGGATGTCACAGATCCTATCTGGGGTGATTCGGCTGATTTCATGGTAAAGGACGTGAAATGCTATTATCACTGGCTGGAGTTCGTCTTCGGCATCGACGCAAAAATGTGGGGGCCTATCCGAATGGGTTGGTCAGCACGTTACAAGCGCCGTTTATTTCATGATGACGGCAATGTAGGACGTCCCTGGTATGTTCCTGGCTACGGCAAGCAAGGCAATGCCCGCTTAGGAGGAACATTCAATATTATCATTGAGTTTTGAGATCATTAAGAAAGAGCATGAACAAGAAACTTTTCTGGCAGATACCGCTATTACTGTTTCTGATTATCGGCACAATCTATATTGCCCGGCAGGAACGCAACATGCCCTTTCAGCATAACGAAGGCCGCATCTTCGGAACCATCTATCATCTGACCTATCAGTGTGATAAAGACCTGCAGAAGGAGATTGAGGCTGAACTGATGAAGGTAGACTACTCCCTGTCTATGTTCAACGACAGTTCCGTCATCTCACAAATTAACAAAGGTAACGGGATGATTGCGAACACTCCCGAAGGAAAGATGTTCACCGATGTGTTCCAGTTGGCTTTGGAGGTATCGCGTGAAACAAACGGGGCTTTCGACATAACGGTAGCACCATTGGTCAATGCATGGGGATTCGGATTCAAACAGGGTGAGATGCCTACACCAGAACAAATCGATTCACTAAGACAGTTTGTCGGCTTCGAGAAGTTGCACATGAAGACACAAGGCAAACAACGCAGCATTGATAAAGATGATCCACGAACAATGCTCGACTGCTCGGCAATCGCCAAAGGCTACGGCACAGATGTTGTTGCCAATTATCTGCGCAGCCGCGATGTAAAGAACTTCATGGTTGAGATTGGTGGCGAAGTCGTTGTCGACGGGAAAAATGAGCAAGGTGACCTGTGGCGTATCGGTGTAAACAAGCCTACTGAAGACCCGACAAGCACCAACAATGATCTGCAAGCCGTCATCAATCTGCCAATGGCTGGCAACAACGTCAAGACAAAGCTGAAAGCTCTTGCAACAAGCGGCAACTATCGTAACTTCTATTATAAAGATGGTAAGCGATATGCGCACACCATAGACCCGCGTACGGGCTTTCCCGTTCAGCACAACATTCTTTCAGCCACAGTGATAGCACCCAGTTGTGCTATTGCCGACGCCTATGCCACATCGTTCATGGTGATGGGATTGGAGGAAACGAAGAAGATTCTCGCCCATCATCCTGAAATCATGGCTTATCTGATATACACTGACGCCCAGGGAAACTATGCAATATGGCAGTCAGACGGACTCAAAGATTTTATTAAAAGCAATTAGCGCAACCTCTTGGTTTCCTGATAGTTAAATATACCCCCATCAATCATGACTGGACAGTTGAACATATACGACAGACTTCTACTTCTTCCTTTATTTCAAGGTATGAACAGTACTGACCTTGACATTGTCGCTGGTCAGACGAAGTTTGGATTCCTGCATCATGACCAAGAGAAGACGATTATCAGCGAAGGCGATGTCTGCGACCATCTGTGTTTCTTGATGAAGGGTACGTTAGAAGTGACTTCTTCAGCCTACGATCACGGCTATTCCATCTCCGAATTCATACAGGCTCCCGACATCTTGCAACCAGAGCATATCTTCGGTCTTAACCAGCGATACACACGCAGTTTCAAGACTGTCACTCCCTGCAACATGATGACACTCGACAAGTCTGAAGTCATGAGGCTGACCGATGAGTTCCTTGTGTTCCGCCTGAACCTTCTGAACATCATCTCCACGCAGAGCCAGCGCCAGCAGAGACGGCTGTGGCACACACCGCCCCAGAACCTTAAGCAGCGCATCGCCCGTTTCTTCGAGTCACATTGTCTGAAGCCTACTGGCCCCAAGACCGTACGTATCAAGATGACTCGATTGGCAGAAGAGTTGAACGACAGCCGTCTTGACATCTCGAACGCCCTGCATGAAATGATGGAACAAGGCCTTTTGGTTTTGAAAAGAGGATGCATCGAGATTCCTGATCTTCGTTTATTGCTGCCGTAAAGAAGAAAAAAACGTTTTCAACAGCCTCATTCTTGCCTGTCTGAAAATAAATTATTACCTTTGCACCCTGAAATCAAAAACAAATCAAAAGATGAATATCCTGATTACAGGTTGCAACGGTCAGTTGGGTAATGAAATACAACTGCTGGAAAACGTTGACACCCATAATACTTATTTCAATACAGATGTCGAAGAACTCGACATCACCGATCTGGACGCTATTGAACAATTCGTTACAGCAAACTCCATCGATGGTATCGTGAACTGTGCTGCCTATACAGCTGTCGACAAGGCGGAAGCAAACGAAGAGTTGTGCACACGCCTCAATGCTGAAGCCCCGGCCTATCTCGCACAAGCCATCGAGAAGCGAGGCGGCTGGATGATTCAGATCTCCACCGATTATGTTTTCGACGGCACCCAGCATACGCCCTATCGTGAAGACGACGACACCTGTCCCAATAGTGTTTATGGCCGCACGAAGCTCGTTGGCGAGTTTAATGTGCTGAAGCTCTGCAAGCGCTCGATGATCATCCGCACCGCTTGGCTCTACAGCACCTATGGCAACAACTTCGTGAAGACGATGATTCGTCTGGGAAGGGAGAAGACAGAACTGGGTGTCATCTTCGACCAGATTGGCACACCCACCTATGCCCGCGATTTGGCACAAATGATTATGACCGCTATCGCAAAAGGCATCGAGCCGGGCATCTATCACTTTAGCAATGAGGGAGTTATCTCGTGGTATGATTTCACGAAAGCCATTCATCGTCTGGCAGGCATCACCACCTGTCACGTTCGTCCACTTCACACCAGCGAATACCCGACTGCAGCTCAGCGTCCCCCCTACTCCGTTCTCGACAAGACGAAGATCAAGCAAACCTATGGTGTTGAAATCCCCTATTGGGAAGAGTCGCTGCGTGAATGCATTGAGAAACTGAACAAATAGAAGCACACCATCCTATGAATCAAGAGATAGAAAGAAGACGTACGTTTGCGATTATCTCGCACCCTGATGCCGGTAAGACCACGCTGACCGAGAAATTCCTGCTTTTCGGAGGACAGATACAGGTGGCCGGCGCCGTGAAGAGCAACAAGATCAAGAAGACCGCCACCAGCGACTGGATGGACATCGAGAAACAACGCGGTATCTCGGTTTCCACATCGGTGATGGAGTTCGACTATACACCTGAGGGAAAGGATATTGAATACAAGGTGAACATCCTCGACACCCCTGGTCACCAGGACTTCGCCGAAGACACCTACCGCACGCTGACAGCTGTCGATTCGGCCATTATCGTCGTCGACGGTGCCAAGGGTGTAGAGACTCAGACGCGCAAACTGATGGAAGTATGCCGTATGCGACAGACTCCCGTCATCATCTTCATCAACAAGATGGACCGTGAGGGACGCGATCCCTTCGACCTGCTCGACGAACTGGAACAAGAACTGAAGATCAGCGTACGTCCTCTATCGTGGCCCATCAATCAGGGAGCAAAGTTCAAAGGTGTCTACAACATTTATGAAGAGAAGCTGGATCTCTTCACTCCCGACAAGCAACGCGTCACCGACAAGGTGGAAGTCGACATTCATAGCTCTGACCTTGACAGCTATGTCGGTGAGCGCGATGCCCAGCAGTTACGCGACGACCTGGAACTTGTCGACGGTGTTTATCCAGCATTCCAAGTCGAAACCTACCGCTCAGCAGAGGTTGCCCCTGTGTTCTTCGGTTCTGCTCTCAACAACTTCGGTGTGCAGGAACTCCTGAATTGCTTTGTTGAGATAGCTCCTTCGCCACGTCCTACGAAAGCCGAAGAGCGTATGGTGAAGCCTGAAGAAGAGAAGTTCACAGGTTTCATCTTCAAGATCACAGCGAACATCGACCCCAACCATCGCTCGTGTATAGCCTTCTGCAAGGTTTGTTCAGGCAAGTTCATGCGCAACCAGCCCTATCTGCACGTGCGGCAAGGCAAGACGCTTCGCTTCTCATCGCCCACACAATTCATGGCACAGCGCAAGTCGACCATTGACGAAGCATGGGCAGGCGACATCGTAGGTCTTCCTGATAACGGCACTTTCAAAATCGGCGACACGCTCACAGAGGGTGAGCTGCTTCACTTCCGCGGTCTTCCTTCGTTCTCGCCAGAGATGTTCAAGTATATCGAGAACGACGATCCCATGAAGTCAAAGCAATTGGAGAAAGGCATCAACCAACTCATGGACGAGGGTGTTGCACAACTGTTCGTCAACCAGTTTAACAATCGCAAGATTATCGGTACGGTTGGCCAGCTGCAGTTCGAGGTCATCCAGTACCGACTGGAGAACGAATACAATGCCCGCTGTCGTTGGGAACCTGTCCACCTGTATAAAGCCTGCTGGGTGGAGGCCGACGATGAAAAGGAACTGGAAGCCTTCAAGAAGCGAAAGTATCAGTATATGGCGAAAGACCGCGAAGGCCGCGATGTCTTCCTTGCCGACTCCGGCTATGTTCTCTCAATGGCACAGCAGGACTTCGAACACATTCGCTTCCACTTCACCAGCGAGTTCTAAT
>JAFZBK010000007.1 GCA_017561825.1 Prevotella sp. | reverse complement strand
TCGTTGTCATCGTGCCTTCATGGTCAATCTCGGTCAGGTTGAACAAATCTCCTCTAATTCCCGTGCCATGCAGCTCGTGATGCGTCACAGTCACGATGCCATTCCCGTTTCGCGTAGCAATGTCAATAAACTGAAGGAACTCCTGGGATAGGTTTCATATTGAAGTGCCCAATTGATAGGCATCCTCTAAAAAACTTGTTCCCATGATGTCACCCTTGTCTTTGACTCCTCTGACAAGTACCTTACCAGCATCCTCAATACTGAAGAACTTCAAGCAGAGGTTGTATTCCGTCAGAATGGCATCAAACAATTCTGGCAGCGTGGCGGCACCAACGAGTAACAATGCCATCCTCTTGATGTGGAAAGTATCGCGGATGGGATTATGGAACCGGTCGATGACGGCTTTTAACTGAGCACTTATGCTATAGAAGTAGACAGGCGAGGCAATGACGAGCATGTCTGCCTGGCTCATCTTTTCATATAGGATGGTCATGTCATCCTTCTGAGCACAGATGCCGTTCGTTTTGAAACAAGTGTTGCATCCCAAACACGGATTAACCGTATAATCACGTACAGAAACAATCTCCACATGATGATGCTCTGCAGCTCCTTTTGCAAAAGCTTCAGCCAACAATTCTGTATTGCCACCCTTACGTGGACTTCCGGATATAATCAGTATGTTCATCGTTATTCAGACTCATGATTTCACTCATATATTATATCTTTCTTATTGCCTTATGACATTTCTGTTTGTCCTTCTCGGACAGTTGCGGATGCATCGCCGTACGGCCACGTTCGATGGTTGCGACAATATTGAAACCGGAATAGCGACAGATTTCGCGCAAAGCATGGATGGCACCGCGTGACTGCTTGAACCAGATATTCCAAGGCCACGGAGTAGTGCAGGTGCTCAGGAGAATGCATTTCTTTTCCTTCATCAGTGGCTCTGGAAAACGGGGCGTATCGCGCATCATGCCATAGACGATACGGTCGAAGAGCAGTTTCATCTGTCCTGGGATGTTACCCCAATAGCAGGGTGCCCCCATGATGATGCCATCGGCTTCCTGCATCATCTTTAATACTCGCTGGGAGTCATCCTCTGCAATCGAGCACTTCAACTTCGTTCGACAGACCATACAACCGATGCAGGGTTTGATACTTAGGTCGTTGGTGTAAACCATCTGCACCTTGTCGCCTCTCTGCTCTGCGTCTTCTCGCATGATGTCAAGCATTTGCGAGATCAAGCCCTTCTTTCGCGGGCTTCCGTTTATGATCAGGATGTTCATCGTTTCTTGTTTAATTTATTGTTAGACGCTGCGAAATTACAAATAGTTACAGGATTTGCCAAATTTCTGGGATATTCTGCAACTATTTGTGATAAATGACTCACTTTACTGGTCAATTAAAACGTAAAACCGATGCTTGCCGTGAGGGCGTGGTTGCTGATGTCCTCGACATATTGGCTGAGGTACATCGAGCTTTCATAAGTGACAAGGCTGACGCTTTCCTGTAACTCGTAGCCAATGGATAACGACAGCCTCTGACGATCGTTAAATGTGTAGCTTAGGCCAACGGATGGTGTCAGACAAAACCCTCCGCTGACATGTTTCTTGGGAACAAAGGCGTGGCCGATGTTACAACCAAGGAAAGGTGTAAAGCGATGGGGCTTGCTGACTTGCCAGTGAAAAGTGGCAAATACGGGCAGCATCAGGTGGTCGTACTTGGATATACCAGAGCCCAATCCTGCTAAGAAACGTGGATGCAGCTGGTATTCTGCCGAAACAAGTAATGATAGTGGCTTGACATCAGAATCAGCCAAAGGCATGCCTACCGTGAGATTTGTACTGAAGTGTATTTTCTCTCTTAAAGTCTGCGCCTGAAACTCTGTTATCATGCAGACCATTATTAATAATAATGTAATTCGTTTCATTTTACGTTGACGGTAATTCGTTTAACAATGGTGAATGCCGAGGTTATACCTGTAAGGTCATCATAGAGTTTCCCGTCTGCTCCGTCAGAACTACTACGGCCTATCAAGACAGCATCAAAGCTGGTACGGGCAGAATCCAAGTTAACATCAGCCCGATAGACGAGAGCAGGCTGGCCGCTACCTTCAGGCCCTCCCGAGTAGTCTGGCTCGCCTTCTTTTCTGTCATTGGAATAGCGGTCGTTGAAGTCTATGGAGTGATTCACCTCCACCATTACATAGAAATGTCTCAGTCCTGTCTTCTCTTTCAGTCGCACATCGAAGTCGGCTCTGGGTGTAGCACCTGTCATACCATCGATAAGCGGTTGGGCTTTGGTAGGCAGATAAAGCCCGTCTTCATAAACCACACCGCGACGATGACACCAATAGGGCAGAGCTTCCTTCCTACGATTGCCGCCAGCGCTGGCCCATCCCTGTGTTGCAATTTTCTTCGAGGCATACAAGGTGCCGAGATATCGTCCGTCGGTATCTTCCAGCCAAACAGCTATCTGTGGCGGATTCTTTTTCTTGATAACCAGGAACAATGGGTAGTCGTGCAACCATCCGTCGCCAGCTTCAATATTCACACAAAGGTCGCCAGCCTGATACTCTAAGTGTTCCTTGCTGCACGACGCCATCATCATCATACTGGTGATAACTGGAATTAGTAACATCATTTTTTTCATTTTAAATTCTTATTTGTTTCGCAATTTTTTTGCAAAGGTAAAGATGTTCTGGAAACCGTGCAATAGCTGGGGATAGACGTCGGTTTTTCTGTGACAGATATCACGGTGAGGGATAAAATGTAACCATTTGGGGATAAAATGTAAAGACATACTGACAGAGATATGCTGGAAAAGAAGTAACTTTGCACCATCAAAAATAATAAAGTATGAAACGATTAGTCAATGAATTGGGCGTTATTGCCATAGCAACGATTTTCCTACTATCGTTGCTTCAACCGTTTGGCATCGACCAGATGGGTAAACAGCGGATGCTCCTGATAGTGTGCGGCACGCTGCTCACCATCCTGTCGTCGTTCATCGCATTTGTGGTGATAGGCGGAAAAAGATGGAGCAACGTAAGAGGGCTGTTGCTGTTTCATGTGGTGAACATCCCGCTGCTTTCGGCAATGGTGCTCACGTCGCTTTCCTGGTTTACATGGGATTCTCTGACAAAGGGATGGTATTGCACGGCAGGCGAATTCTCAGTTATCAACTACCTGAAGGTTTGCGCAGAGGTGGCTCTGCTGTCGTTCTTTATCTTGATATTGCAGATATACCGACTCCGCAACTCTCGTTTGCAACAAGAACTGGAGGAAATAAGAACCATCAACCAACTGTTAGAAGAGCGCCAGACTGATGAGTCGTCGACCGCATCCGATGAGCAGCCGACGGCGTGTGTGATCAGGGGCAATGCCAAGAATGCTGTCCTTGAAGTGACACCTGAGTATATTGTGTATGTCGAGTCGATGTCAAACTATACCGATATCTGTTATCTCGAAGACGACTGCTTGCGTCACCATTCTCTTCGTATCACCATGAAGCAGCTTAGAGAATGCCTAAGCCCATATCAATATATTATTCCTTGTCATCGGGCTTTTCTGGTTAATCTCAATTTTGTGGTGTCGCTATCAGGGCGCCCGTCAACAGGTTGTTCACTACAGATGTTTCAGGTAGAGAAGCCCATACCCGTAGCTCGCTCATGTGTGAAGGATTTCACAAGGGCTGTTACCACATGCCATCATGCCGATAAATAGAATCTGAAATATCTCTCAAGATTCTCCTTTAAATATTGAATATTATGATGACCTTTGTTGAGGTGATTCTCAACTTGAACGCCGCGTGCCTTTAGTGTTTCGGCAAGCTGGGAGCAGCCACGATAGAACCCACCCTCATCCATGTCGCCCGCATCCAGATAGAACTTCATATCTGCTGATAATGGACATTGACGAGCAAGGAAGATTGGATTATTGGCTTCCCACACATCACGTGTAGCGAAATAATGCAGATCTTCATCATCAAGATTCTGATCAATGGCAGGCATATGACCGCCTACGCGGACAAACGTATCAGGATGGCGAAATGCATAATTGAGCGCAATATATCCGCCAGCGGAGCAACCACCAATGAATTTTGTAGTGGTTTTGTATCGTTGCTCAATAAGAAGCATCACCTCGTTGAAGAAGTAGTCCTCATAGTCATTCAATCCCAAAGCATCCTCCATTCGTGGACACACAATCAGCATAGGAATCCGTCCTTCGCCAATCATCTTGTCGGCTACAGATTGAATGTCCAACGCATGAATGATGTTTTCATCGCCACTACGCCCGTGCATGAAGTAAAGAACTGGCAGACCGTCGATATAGTTGGCTGGAACATAAACCGTTGCTGCCATCATTTTGCCAAGCGCCTTACTTTCTATTTTTATTGTATCAATTCTAGAGTTGTTCATTGTTTCACGATATCATATATTGTTTCAGAATTGATATTTTACAGTTTGTTCTTCTATTAATCTACCATTTCTGAAACGATAGCTTTTCAACGAATAGCAACCACTTAATCAGATAACAGTTATTCCTATCATTTTTGTTATTCCATCGATGTTGTTCCAGCAGGAGTGTGGAATGCGCCCTTCAACAAGGAAGGCTTCATCCTTATGAATAATCACCTCTTCGTCACCCAGTAGGATCTTTGCCTCGCCCTCAGTAACGATGAAAAGGTGGTTATGCTCGTGGGTATGCAGTTCGGTTGGTCCACCGCCATTAAGGTCGATGTAAGCCACTGCGCCGTCAACGATATTGCCAACGGATCCAAACAATTTCTTTGCACGGAAGTTCACGTGCTTTGGGGGTGTCATAAATTCACTCATTGTATATTATTATTTAAATTATCCAAGCGTAAAGTCCTGCTCCTACGAGACAGGGTATGAGACCGATGAGCATGCCCCATAGGGACTGCACAAAGTGATAGCGTTTCTGATGGTAGGCTGCATCCATGTGCTCCGTTCCAGGGAGCCGGACAGACTTCATGTTTGCAAAGAGCACCCAGTCAAGGATAAAGCAGTCGTACCAGTCAATGAATAGCCAGATGCCGTAGCTGAGTGCCAAGGCAGACCAGAAGTCATAGGCTCCTGCAAGTTTCATCAGACCCAGTATCAGCAGAAGTGCAAGAACCAGGGCTAAGCCTTTCTTTATGAGTACCGTCTTTGAGAAGAACTCCGACGGCACACGCTCATGGGTCTTGAAATACTCCTCCTGAATATCCTCTGGATAGTCGTGAATCCACCAGACGGGATTCTTCACCAACGGTATCAGGATCATCGCCGTAAAGGCAATGGTCATGATGATGGTCTCTATGATAATGGTCGTCCAATTCATAGTATCACACCTTATTGTTCGTTCAAATACTCCATGATACCTTTACGATACAACTCTGCAGGGGCTGTGATGCCTGTTGCAGAGATACGGTCAAAGATCTGACAGAAAGTCTTCACGTCGGCATTGCCAAAGTTGCGGTAATCCTCTGTTTCTTGTCCCGCGATTTTACAATTATACCAACAGGCCAAGCTTTCGAAGCCACTCCAGGGTACGTAGGTCAAATCCTTTGTTGATTTCAAAGTGCGGACATATTCCTTCATCTCCTCCACGATTGGATCGATGCTGTCCTGCATCAAGAATATTCCGAACTCATGGCTGAACATGGCCAGTTGGTAGTCCAAATACTGATTGTAATAGACGGTGTTGGTGTTCTCGTTCAGGTTGTTGTAAGATGGGCCTTTTGCGCCTGCACGATACAACAGCCAATGATAGTCGCCTCTATTCCAAGTATAACCTGTTACGCGCTCCCAATCCTTAACGAAAGAATGGTCCTTCATGTGTTGGCTCAGCTGATTCTGACGTTCCTCCATATCTTTCTTTGCCTGGGGATAGACGTTTTTTAGATAGTTGTCATAGTTATCGACGTACACTTTGGCAATGGCATTGGCTATGTTCATGATTTCATCAGGCGAGTTATAGCTCTTTGCCATCTCCTGGTATTTGTCCATCACTTTCTGAAGACTGTCTGCGTTGGCGAATGTCTCTGCTGAGACCATAAAGAAGAATGTACCTGACAACATACCTCCCTCGCCTTGTCCAAACGTCAGGTAGTCCTTATATTTCTGCAAGGTATCGATAGCAGCCTTGGGCAACGTATTGCCATATTTTGCTGTGTATTCTTCGTCAGAGAATCCCAGTCTGGCAAGCGTGTAGAGATGGGTTACGTAGTTTACCTCAGGGCGAATCTCAAACAGGATCTGTACATCGCCTGCCTGTTTGGTGGGCATCTGTGAAGCAATGAAAGCCTTCAGTTTTTCGTTGAACATCTCAGGCTGCTCCATGTGGATGAAGTGTCCGCAAGTAGTCAGTTCAGTATAGTCGAGGTTGGGATAGAGATGCTGCATCTTCTGCTTATTGTCAGGATCAAGACCGCTGTTCTGGGTACAGATGACCATCGCAGGCTGAGTAATCTGACGATTCGGCCACCATCTCTTTTCAATAAGGTGTTGCATCGTGCTCGAAGCCACATATTGGGGAGTTTCAGGCATCACAGACATGGCATAGTCGTTAACCTCCTGAGGTGTCTCCTTACCTGCTAATGAAGATACAAAACCTGAAATGACATCGCGACAGTTATCTCCATCGAATGCATGACCAAACTGATTGACGGCCTCTACATACTCTGGTGTCTCAGTACCATCGTAGAAACAATATACACCGTCAACGTCCACCAATGCGCCTTTGTGACCTGTGGCCATCAACGTCTGACGACATACGGGCGTTCCAAGACTGTGACCTACAAAGACCGCATCCTTGATGCTGTTCTTATTCAGTACTTCATCAATGGCATGGGCAAAGAAATCAAGTGTGTATTCCACATACGGCTTATCGCTTTGTCCGTATCCTGGCAGGTCGATGAATACAAGTTGTAGGTTTTTCTCATCACGGAATGCCTCGAACTGTTTCTCCCATGTGTTCATGTCACAGCCGAAGCCGTGAACGAAGCAGACAGTTTTTGCATCAGAGCCAGCGGACTCATTCCATAATTTATAATGTACGTGAACACTATCGTCGATAGTGGCGTATTCTGACTTCAATTCGCTGAGCGTCTGCGGCTGACTGCCACAGTTAATTAGCAACAGTGCGAACAACAAATATAATACTGTTCTTTTCATATTACTTCTTAATTAATTTCATTACTCTTACTGGGCAGTCTGAGCCCACTTCCAGGTTGGGACATAATGTTTCCTCGCCGGTATCTACAAAACCGCACTTTTCCATCACGCGACCGGAAGCCGGGTTTGAAGGAAAGTAGTCACCCCAGAGTGTAGTGAATCCCTTTTCATTAAAACAATAGTCGATGACCATCTGAAGTGCTTCAGTACAGATGCCTTTGCCCCAATATGGACGGGCTATCCAATAACCTACTTCTGCATGATCTTCTGCAATCTTCAGGTTTGATGCGGATGCCGTGAGGTAGCCCACACAGCCTATGGCCTCGTTCGACTCTTTCAATATTACCGCCCACATTCCTTCTGCGTTGAAGACAGTCCGGATAATCTCCAAACTTTCTTCCACAGAATTATGTGGTGGCCATCCGGCGCGAGGCCCAACTTCTGGGTCACTGGCGTATTTAAACAGCGTCTCGGCATCACTATCCAGCCAAGGGCGCAATAGTAATCTTTCTGTTTCCATCTTCATTTTTATCATTTGACGATGCAAAGGTACGGATAGTTGCGAGATTTACAAAATATCTGGGA